>NZ_JBHDJA010000030.1:0-42991 GCF_041877125.1 Arthrobacter sp. E44 | reverse complement strand
GCCAACTACAAATCGGTTATTCTCTTGAGAAGTGCCGTCAGGACGGCGGCATGACGCTCATTCCAGGGATCCATTTCCCCACGAACCGCGAAGAGCCGGTAAACGATCAACCCCCGCTCACCTCTGTCCATGCCCCGTGAGCGGGGGCCGGGGGAGAACCTGCCAGATGTGAGCGGGGGCCGGGGGAAAACCTGCCAGACGTGAGCGGGCGTCGGGGGAGAACCTGCCAGACGTGAGCGGGCGTCGGGGGAGAACCCGCCAGAAGCGAGCGGGCGTCGGGGGAAAACCTGCCAAAAGTGAGCGGGCGTCGGGGGAGAGTAGGAAATAGGGGCTGCGGATTGTTGAACAATCTGAGTTTTTAGGGCATTCTTGAAGGACACCAATCCGAGACGGAGATCACAATGCCCAGCATCGACCTGAACAGCGACGTCGGCGAGTCCTTTGGGAACTGGTCCTTCGGCGATGACGCCGCCATTTTTGAAAGCGTGTCCAGTGCCAACGTGGCGTGCGGCTTCCACGCTGGCGACCCTGTGGGCATTATGGCCACGTGCCAGGCAGCCGTGAAGGCCGGCGTCACCGTCGGCGCCCACCCGGGCTACCGGGACTTGGCAGGATTCGGCCGTCGCTTCGTGGACATGACCCCCGCAGAGTTGACTGCTGACGTCGTCTACCAGATCGGCGCCGTCCAGGCCGTGGCTCTCGCCGCCGGGACCGCCGTACGCTACGTCAAGCCCCACGGCGCCCTGTACAACACGATCGTGAACCACCCGCAGCAGGCCGGCGCCGTCGTCGCCGCCATCCTCGCCGTGGACCCCACCCTCCCCCTCATGGTTCTCCCCAACTCCGAAATCCAGCGCCAGGCCGACGCCGCCGGGCTGCGGACCGTCGCCGAAGCCTTCGCTGACCGTGCCTACAACCCGGACGGCACCCTGGTCTCCCGGCGGGAAGCCGGCTCCGTGCTGCATGAGGTTGATGACGTCGTCGAACATGTCCTGCGCCTGGCCGGCGACGGCGTGGTCCGTGCCACCGACGGATCGCTGGTCCCTGTCAAGGCCGAAAGCATCTGCCTGCACGGCGATACCCCCGGCGCCGTGGCGATGGCTGCCGCCGTCCGCTCCGCGCTGGAGAACGCCGGCATCCAGATCCAAAGCTTCGCCTAGCCATGACCGCCATCCAGCAGCAGGCCAGTAAGGCCACGCATGCGGAAGTAACCGGCATCCGCCCCGCAGGGGACCGGGCCATCCTGATTGAGCTCTCGTCCCTCGACGCCGTGCTCAGCCTCCAGGCCCAGTTGACCGCACACCCGCAGCCGGGCCAAATCGACGTCATTGCTGCCGCCGCCACAGTCCTGGTCACCGCGGAATCATCGCAGGCTATAGGGGCTCTTGCCGCGCACGTCCGCGGCCTTGACCTCGACGCGCCTGCGGAAATCCAGAGCGCGCTGGTTACCATCGATGTGGTGTACGACGGCGAGGACCTGGACGAGGTCGCGTCGCTCACCGGCCTGGGCCGTGAGGCAGTGGTGGCCGCCCATACAGGCCAGCTTTGGACTGCCGCCTTCGCTGGCTTCGCACCGGGCTTCGCCTACCTCACCGGCGAAAACCCCAGCCTGGAGGTTCCCCGACGCCGGTCACCCCGAACCGCTGTGCCCGCCGGCGCCGTCGCCCTGGGCGGTGCCTATTCGGCGGTTTACCCGCGGCAGTCACCGGGCGGCTGGCAGCTGATCGGCCGCACGGACGCCGTGATGTGGGACCTCGGACGGGAGGACCCCGCCCTGATCCGGCCCGGCGATACCGTCAGGTTCAACGCGGTCCGGGCCCAGGCCATTGTGACGGCGGGGCAGCAGGCAGAAACCCGCCAGCCGGCAGAAGACCAGCCGGCAGAAGAGGAGTTCCCGGCAGGAGAAGGCGCGGGCCTCATCGTCCGGAAGCCAGGCCTGCAGGCCACCATCCAGGACCTGGGCCGCCCCGGCTTCGCGTCCTTGGGCGTCAGCAGCGCCGGCGCAATGGACCGCGGAGCCCTGCGCCGCGCCAACCGCCTGGTGGGCAACCGCGAAGGCGCAGCGGGAATCGAACTCCTCTTCGGCGGACTCGAGCTGGAAGCCCTCACCGACCAGGTCCTTGCCGTGACCGGCGCGGAGGTTCCGCTGGAGATCACGCCGGCCAGCAAAGGAGGCACGACGCCGGCACGGCACCCAGAGTGCGACGCCCCCTTCGCGCTGCTGGCGGGGGAGATGCTCAAAGTAGGGAACGCGACGAGGGGGCTGCGGTCCTACCTGGGGGTCCGCGGCGGAATCGGCGGCCCTGGAGCCTTGGGCAGCCGTTCCACGGACACCATGTCAGGCGTTGGCCCTAATCTGCTCGAGGCCGGCACCGTCCTGCCCGTGGAGCCGGCCAATCCGGGCAGCGTGGTGGGCCACCCGGAGGTGTCACCCCTCCCGGAGTCGGACCAGGCCACCGTGCTTCGGGTGGTTCCCGGACCAAGGCAGGACTGGTTCAGCTCCGAAACCCTGCAGGACTTCCTCAAACAGGAGTGGACCGTGACGCCGCAGTCCAACCGCATCGGCCTGCGACTGAAGGGCCAGTCACTCAGCCGCAGCCGCGACGGCGAACTGTCCAGCGAAGGAACCGTCCGCGGCGCCGTGCAGGTGCCGCCCGAAGGGCAGCCCGTGCTCTTCCTCTCCGACCACCCGGTGACAGGCGGTTATCCGGTGATTGCCGTCGTCGTCCACGCGGACCTGGACAAGGCCGCCCAACTTCCGCCGGGCACCACCGTGCGGTTCGCCGCTGCACCACCTTCGGCAGCACTGCCCGAAACACTTAAGGAAAGCTCCCATGCGTAAAGTCCTCATTGCCAACCGCGGCGAAATCGCCGTCCGGATCGCCCGGGCCTGCGACGACGCAGGCCTGGAAAGCGTGGCCGTGTATGCGGACCCCGACGCCGACGCGCTCCACGTCCAAGCCGCCACGGAGGCCTACTCGCTGGCAGGATCCAAGCCCCAGGAGACCTACCTGGACATCGAAAAGATCCTGGCCGTCGCGGCGAAGAGCGGCGCCGACGCCGTCCACCCCGGCTACGGCTTCCTGTCCGAAAACGCCGCCTTCGCCCAGGCCGTCATGGATGCCGGCCTGACCTGGATCGGCCCCTCCCCGGAAACCATCCGGCTGCTGGGCGACAAGGTCAGCGCCCGCGAGGTGGCGGTCCGCGCCGGCGCCCCGCTGGCTCCGGGCAGCGACGGTCCGGTGGACAGTGCTGAAGAGGTGCGCGCCTTCGCCGAACAGGTGGGCCTGCCGGTGGCCATCAAGGCCGCCTTCGGCGGGGGCGGCCGCGGCCTCAAGGTGGTCCGGAACCTGGCCGACATCGAGGAAAGCTTCGACTCCGCCGTCCGCGAATCCCTGGCGGCCTTTGGCCGCAGCGAATGCTACGTGGAGAAGTTCCTGGACCGGCCCCGCCACGTTGAGGCCCAGGTCATCGCGGATACGCACGGCAACGTGGTGGTGGTGGGCACGCGGGACTGCTCGCTGCAGCGCCGCCACCAGAAGCTCGTGGAAGAGGCTCCTGCGCCGTTCCTCACCCCCGAACAGCGCGCGGAAATCCATGCCTCGGCAAAGGCCATTTGCCGTGAGGCAGGCTATGTCGGCGCGGGTACCGTGGAGTACCTGCTGGACGGCAGCGGCTTCCTCAGCTTCCTGGAGGTCAACACCCGCCTGCAGGTGGAGCATCCCATCACCGAGGAAACCTCGGGCGTGGACCTGGTGGCCGCCCAGTTGGCCATCGCGGCAGGGGAGAAGCTTCCCATCCTGGCGGATCCGGAACCCCGCGGCCACGCCTTCGAGTTCCGCATCAATGCTGAGGATCCGGGCCGCGGCTTCCTGCCGTCCCCAGGCGCGGTAACGGAGTTTGAGGTGCCAACCGGACCGGGGATCCGCCTGGACACCGGGGTCCGCGCGGGGTCCGTGGTGCCCGGACAGTTCGATTCCCTGCTGGCCAAGCTGGTGGTCACCGGCGCCGACCGGCAGCAGGCCCTCCGTCGCGCCCGCCGTGCCCTCCGCGAGTTCCGCATCGGCGGCCTGGCCACCGTGCTGCCCTTCCACCGCGCGGTGGTGGATGCCCCGGACTTCACCGGCACGGATGCCCTGGGGGTCTACACCACCTGGATCGAAAACGAGTTCACCACCTCCCTCGACGCGGATCCGGCGTTCAGCCCCGCCGCTCCGGAGGAACCCCGCCGGACCATCGGCATCGAGGTGGACGGCAAGCGGATGGAGCTGGGGCTGCCCAAGGCGCTGCTGGATTCGCTGCTCGACGGCGGCGGCCGCCGGTCTGCGGACGCTCCGGAGAGCCACGCGGAGACCCAGGCGGAGAAGAACGACGGCGACCTGCTGGCAACCATGGCCGGCACCGTGGTGAAGTGGCTGGCGGCGCCGGGGTCCAGCGTTGAGGAGGGGGAGACGGTGCTGGTGCTCGAGGCCATGAAGATGGAGACCGCCGTGGCCGCCCATCGTGCCGGCACCCTCGGTGAGCTGTACGCTGCCGCCGGAGACGCCGTCGGGCCCGGGCAGGTGCTCACCACCATTTCCTGACGCACCTCACAAGGGCATCCGCGCAAACACGCGGCACACTGCGAGGCTGAACCAGAGCTGGAGGTCGTGGAACCTGTCCCGGAGCAGGTGGCCGGTGAAGAGGCCGGACGGTTCCTGGTGTGCGGCCAGCCAGTCGCGCGCCTGGTCGGTTTCGTCCGACCTGAACCCGGGCCGGATGATGCTGATGGCGTCGAGGGCGGAAACGAGGTCTGTCATCCAGAAAGGAAAGCTGAACTCGGTCCAGTCGGCGGCCCGGCCCTTGTCCGGATAGGCGTCCGGCTCGAAGAAGCGGGCCGCCAGCAATTCCGCAGCCTTTTGTGCGGAGGTGCTTTCGCGGTGCCCGGGATGTGCCGCGTATGCCCTGAGCACGATCCCGGTGATCAGATGCGAGAACGGCTGCGCCGGGTCGCCGGCGATGGTCTGCGGCTCGTCGAGGGCGTCAAGTTTCCTACCCCGCGTACGGAGCGGAAGTGCCCAGCCGCCGTCGTCCTGCCGCGACGCCTCAAGCCAGTCGAACGCCCGTTCCACGCGCGGATCCTCACCGTACCCCGCTTTGCTCAGGAGCCCGATGAGGGCCGCAGTGTAGTTGGGGGACACCTGGTTGCCGTAGATTCCGCGGAGATCACCTTGGGCGGATTGGTGTGCGAGCACATAGCCGGCGGCTCCGGCGAGAGCCGGATGCCGGTGCGTGAACCCGAACATGTCGACGAGGAACCCGAGTTGCCGGTAGGTCTCCAGCAGGTCGTAATCGGTGCTGGCACGGGGCCGTCTTCCCGGATAGGTCCAGGACCCGTTCGCCGCCTGGCGCCGCACGATCCTGCGGGGGATCGGCAGATCCCAGATTGCCTCGTCAGGCGTCTGTGCCCGGGCGGGTGGCAGCCCTGCCGGCCTGGAGGCCAACTCACGGACGGCCCAGGAGCGCACCGCGGGGTGCCCGCTCGACAGCAGCGGGGCGATCGGGTCGAAACGCAGGCCGTCAAGCCACGTCATGCTCACCATGATGGCGGAATCCCTCCGGTGCGGACAGGGGACCGGTGCCCTGCCGTTATCGTGGTGCCATGACGTTTGACGAGGTACTGGCCGATCTCCAAGCCCAGGCCAGGACCACAAAGCACGCCGAGACCGGCCTTTGGGTGGCCGCCCAGCTGCGCAGCCGGATCGAGGCCGGCCTGCTCAAGCCCGGATCCAAACTCGCGGAGGAAGCCCTCCGCGAGGCCCTTGGCGTGTCCCGCAATACCCTGCGTGAGGCGTTCACGGCGTTGCATGCCGAGCACATCGTCACCCGCATCCCCAACCGCGGCGTGTTCGTGGCCCACCCCACCCCGGACGACATCCGCGAAATCTACCGGGTGCGCCGCTTCCTGGAACCGGCCGCGGTGCTGTGGTCCGGCGAGACCTCCATCGAGCCGCTGCCGACCATCATCAAGGCGGCCAGGGCTGCCGCCGCGGAAGGGGACATCCCCGGAATGGCCGGCGCCAACCAGGACTTCCACCGTGCCATCGTGAACCGGGCCGGCAGCGAGCGGCTCAACAGCCTCATGGAACAGGTCCTGGCCGAGATGCGGCTCGTGTTCCACTCCATGGCCGCCAACCCGGCCTTCCATGAGCCCTACGTGGAGGACAACGCGCACATCGTGGAACTGCTGGAGGCGGGAGACAAAGCCGCGGCAGCGGACTTCCTGGCCACTTACCTGGACCGCGCCGAAGCCCAGCTGCTGGACGCCGTCGGCCGCTGAATCAAGCCCCTCTCAAAAGGGGTTGCAGGATTGTTGAACAAAAAGCTATGCTTTAGATCACACCGTTGTTCTGCAGCTCACTTAACTCTGCAGTTCCAACGCACCGGGGCTCCCGCCCCTCGGCGCCGTCATCACCAACTGACCAACCTCACTGACGCGCCGGCCCCCATTTTGAAAGACCCTTCACGGGTCCCCTGGGAAGGGATAGTCATGCTTGTACTCATCGGGGTGCTGCTGGTGATCGTTGGCTTCGCCATCCGCCTGAACCCCCTGATTGTCGTCACCGTCGCCGGCATCGTCACCGCACTGCTGGGCGGGATGAACCCCGCACAGATCCTCGACTCGTTCGGCACCGGCTTCGCCAGCAGCCGGTCCGTCACCATCTTCGTGGCGGTGCTGCCGGTGGTGGGCATCATCGAGTTCTTCGGGCTGCAGGAGCAGGCCAAAACCCTCATCGGCCGGCTCGCCAAGCTGACCGCCGGGCGCGTCCTGATCGGCTACCTGGCCGTCCGCCAGATCACCGCCGCCGTGGGCCTGACCAGCATCGGCGGCCATGCACAGACCGTCCGCCCGCTGGTGTTCCCCATGGCGGAGGGCGCAGCGCTGCGCCGCTACGGCCACGTGCCGGAAAAGATCAGCGAGAAGATCAAGGGCCACTCCGCCGGCGCCGACAACGTTGGTGTGTTCTTCGGCGAGGACGTGTTCGTGGCCGTCGGCTCCATCCTGCTGATCACCACGTTCGTGGACACCACCTACCACCTGCACCTGGAACCGCTCCAGCTGGCGCTCTGGGCCATCCCCACCGCCATCGCCGCCTTCCTTATCCACGGCTTCCGGCTGCTGCGCCTGGACAAGCAACTGGACAAGGAATACCGCGAGTTTGAGCTCACCGCCGAGAAGGAAACTGCAGGAGAAGCCAAATGATCAACGTTGAAGCCGTTTACTGGCTGGTCGGCATTCTGTTCGTCGCGTGGGCATCGCTGATCGCCGCCGACACCAACCACCCCCGCCGCTGGGGCAGCTCGGCCTTCTGGGGCCTGCTGGGCCTGTGCTTCTTCTACAGCACCTGGGTCCAGGCAGGAACCGCGCCCGCCTGGATCCTGGGCGTCGCCGTCCTGGTCCTGGTGGTCCTGGCATCCACCGGCCTGCTGGGCCACGGCAAGCACCGCACGTCCACCGGCGCCGAGCGGGAGTCCTACGCCAAGCGCTTCGGCAACAAGCTGTTCATCCCGGCCCTGACGCTGCCGCTGGTGACCGTGATCCTGGTGCTGGCCGCACCGGTGCTGAACTTCGGCGGCACCCCGCTGCTCGACCCCAAGAACACCACGCTGGTAGCCCTGGCCATCGGCGCCGTGGCCGCCGTCGTCGTCGCGCTCCTCATCCTCAAGCCGAAGAACCCGGCGACGCCCATCTTCGAAAGCCGCCGCATCCTGGAATCCATCGGCTGGGCTGCACTGCTGCCGCAGATGCTCACCACGCTGGGCATCCTCTTCACCAAAGCCGGCGTGGGCACCGCCGTGGGCAACCTGGCCTCAGGCCTGCTGCCCAAGGGCTCACTGATCGCCGGCGTGCTGGTCTACTGCATCGGCATGTTCCTGTTCACGGTGCTCATGGGCAACGGCTTCGCGGCTTTCCCCATCATGACCGCGGCGATCGGCTGGCCTGTGCTGGTGGAGACGTTCCACGGCGACCCGGCCATCATCTTCGCCATCGGCATGCTGGCGGGCTTCTGCGGCACGCTCTGCACCCCCATGGCCGCCAACTTCAACCTGGTGCCGTCCGCGCTGCTGGAGATGAAGAACAAGTACGGCGTCATCACGGCGCAGGTGGGCACGGCCATCCCGCTGCTGGCGGTGAACATCGCCCTGATGTACTTCCTGGCCTTCCACTAAACCTCTTCGCTGACCCCGGCTTTCTAAGGAGCATGATGGACAACGACCTCCGCGTACAGGCGGCCCCGGACTACGCGGCCGTGGTGCTGGGCAACCTCTCCGAGCCCTACCCGCACTCGGCGCACCACACGCAGGTGTCAGCCGAGGACCGGCCCATTCCGGAGCAAATTCACCCCGCGTTCTACACCTCCTTCGACTGGCACTCCTGCGTGCACATGCACTGGCTGGGGGCCAGCCTGCTGGGCGGCACCCCCGGGTCACCCCTTGGCGGGGCTGCACCGGAAGGAGTGTCCGACGGCGGCCCGGCGGCCTGGGTGGATGGCCCCACAGAGGCGTCGCTCCGGGAAGCCCTGGGCGCCAACCTCACGCCAGCCAAGCTGGCCGTGGAGCGGGACTACCTGCTGGCTAATCCGTCCTGGGAACGGCCCTACGGCTGGGCATGGCTGATGCGGCTGGCCGCGACGTGCTCTGCGTCCGCCGATGCGCAGTTGCGTGAGTGGGGCACTGCGCTGGAACCGCTGGTGGATGCCGTGGCGGACCTCAGCGCTGCGTGGATGCAGAAGGCCCAGTACCCCGTGCGCCACGGGCTGCACACCAACGCCGCATTCGGCGTGGGCTACATGCTGGACGCGTTCCGGTCACTGGGCCGCGTTGATGCTGCAAAGGCGTGCGAGGAAGCGGCACGTGGATGGTTCGGTAACGACCGCGACTGGCCGGGCGACTGGGAGCTCAGCGGCCAGGATTTCCTGTCCGCCGGACTCAGCGAGGCGGACCTGATGCGCCGCGTGCTGTCCGCGGACGAGTTCGCCGAGTGGTTCGCCGGGTTCCTCCCGGGGCTTTCCGCGGAGTCGCGCATCCTGCAGCCGGTAAGCGTCACCGATGAAACCGACGGCTACCTGGTGCACCTGCACGGGCTGAACCTGACCCGGGCCGGGCAGGTTGCCCGGATCATCGCCACGCTTCGGGAATCCGGCAGCGCCGAGGCTTCCGCCGCCGCTGCTGTCCTGGTCGAGGCGCTGGATCCGCTGCTGAAAGCCGGACTCCACGGGCTGGAGAGCGGCGACTTCATGTCCACCCACTGGCTGGCCAGCTTCGCTTGGGACGCGCTGGGATCCATGGCGGATTTGGACTGATTCTTTCCTGCCGGTGTATCCCTTGTGGGGTCCGCCGGCGTCAACGGCCCCCTCGGAACGGAGCAGTCATACTCCGTTCCGAGGGGGCTGTTTGTGCATCCGGGAGTACCGCCGCGTTAGTCTTGCTGCACCACTCTGGGGCGTGACCTGGGAGCAGCGGGCAGGGTTGTAATGAGCTGACCGTCCGCCCGCGAGCCAGAGGAAGCCGATGCGCCAGCACACCAGCACCTGCCCGTCAGACCCTGCGATGGCAGGGAAAGCAGCCACGCCCAGGCCTCGAAGGAAGCGGGCCAGGCATCCGCGGCTGGCGGTGGGGGACAGGGTCCGCTTCGCCGAGGGAACCCTGGCCGGCACCGGCGTCGTTGACGCCGTGACCTCCGACTACTCCATCATCTGGGTATGGACCGACGAGGGCCAGGGCCGGCGGATGTTCGTGCAGGGTTACGGCAGCATCGTGTCCGCGCTGTCGGAAGAGGCTGCGGAACAAGAGGACGTCGTAGGCGCCTGCTGACCAGCTAACCGCCGAGCCGTTCCGGCTCGTCCGCTGCACGCCGTCTGCGCCGCTCATCCGCCTGGAGGATCCCGTCGCGGACCGCGGCGCGGACCACGCCGTACAGGATGTAGAAGAAGACCGCGCCGAAGAGCGCAAGCAGGACAAGCCCGGTCGCGTTACCCATCAGTGCGCTCCTCCTCCGGCCAGTACGGCTGAGCGGACGCGGCCGCCTGACGCAAGGTCCCGCCGTCGAGCATGATGGACGTTTCCTGCAGGCCGAAGTCGGTCCATTGGGCAACCAGCCGCAGGTCGCCGGCAGGCGGCAGCGGCCACAGCCAGAGCGTGCCGCTGCCGGAGAACTCCGCATCGCCCCCGCCGCCCCCGCCGCCGTTCAGGGCGAGGACGGGAGGCTCCGGATTGGTGCCCGGCTCCAATGACCCGTAGGGTACCTGGCTGCCGGTGCTGGCCTTTGAACCATCGGGAAATTCGACGCCGAACAGGAGTCCGCCCTGCCGGCCACTGCCACGGATGCCCCTGCCGGGCTGGAAGAACAGCGGCTGCAAATCGTCCCAGTCCTCATCGGATTGATCGGTCCGGCGGAAGAGCCAGGACAGGCTGAACAGGCACCCGGTAGAGAACACCTCGGCGCCCTTGACTGCCACCACCATTCCCGGCGTCCGGCTCACGAACCTGCCCAGATGGACAACGGCAGGCAGTTCGTAGGCGGGTGCAGCCACCCAAGGGGGCGGGACGTGCCTGGTTCCCCGCGGCCGGGGCGGCAGGGGAGGGACGGGAAAGTCCTGGAAGAACGTCATCGGTGGTCCTTGGGTCCGTTGGCTGCGACCGACCAGCGGAACAAGCGGCAGTGCCGCCCTGGATCCCCCAATCCGTCCTTGCCCGGCCAGTCTAGCGGGGATGCCTCAAGGCCTGGTTGCCTCCTCGAGGATTTCCAGCAGGTGGCGGTAGGAGCGGCCGGTCGCCTTGGACATCCCCAGCTCGCAGGTGCGGTTGGTGGAGGCGTAGGCGTCGAACTGCCGCTCGTTGATCTCGCGGGCCTGCCGGTCCGTGGCCGAGTCGGTCAGTTCCGGATGGAGCAGGCCGCGGTCGCCCGCGAACGCGCAGCAACCCCAGTTCAGCGGCACGAACACATCGTCCGTGACAGCCCCCGCGATCTCAAGCAGGGCCGGGTTTGTCCCCAGCTGCGTGGATGAGCACGTGGGATGCAGGGCGATGGAACCCAGCGGGGCAGTCACCGTGAGCTTCCCAAGTACGTGTTCGTGAACGAACTCCACCGAGTCAACAAAGCGCAGCCCGGCGTACCGCTCCTCGCCCGCAGCCGCAAGGCGCTTCATCGTGTCCAGGCCCTCCGTGCAGGACGCGGCGTCGCACACCACCGGCAGCTCGCCCCGGCCGCTGGCCTCGTACAACTGGTCCAGGACCTTGGAGCTCATGGCCTCGTAGCCCTGGGAAAAGCCCTTCGACTTCCACGGCGTGCCGCAGCACAGGCTCTCGATGCCGTCCGGAACGGTGACCGGCACGCCGGCGCGGTCGCAGAGGTCCAGGAAGGCCTGGGCCGAGCCCTTCGCGGCGCCGCCTGCAGCATCCGCCGGGCCGAACATCGTTCCGATGCAGGCGGGGAAGAACACGGCGACGCTGTCCGGGTCCGGCCGCGCGCTGCGCCTGGAACCCCCGCCGGGCAGCACGGTGGAGTAGGCGGGCACCGCTTCCGTGCCCAGCAGGGCGCGGCCGACGGCGGTCGCGGCCTTTGGCAGCGGCGCCGGCATGGCCTTGGCTACAGTCAGGGCCAGCCCGCCGGCGGCGGTCACGGTGCCCCAGTTTTCGGCGGCCTTGTTCCAGCCGGCCGCCGCGACGGTGTTGGCGTTTTCCTTGCGCAGCCGCCGCACCAGGTCCCCGGTGTTGATCAGCACCGGGCAGGCGGTGACGCACATGCCGTCCGCTGCGCAGGTCTGCACGCCGTCGTAGTCATAGTCCTTGCGCAGGTTGGCGGCGAGGGCGTGGTCGCCGCGTTGCTCAGCGGCAGCAATGTCGCGCCGAAGCACGATGCGTTGGCGCGGAGTAAGCGTGATGTCCTTGCTGGGGCAGACCGGTTCGCAGTACCCGCACTCGACGCAGCGGTCCACTTCCTCCTCGACGGTGGGGGCCACCTTCAGGTTCTCGATGTAGGAGAGTGGTTCGTTGGCGAGCAGCACGCCCGGGTTCATGAGGTTGGGCGGGTCGATCAGCCGCTTGATTTCCTGCATGACCGCATAGAGCTCGTCGCCGTATTGGCGGCGGACGAAGGGCGCCATGATGCGCCCGGTGCCGTGCTCGGCCTTGAGTGAACCGCCCGCGCCGAGGACCAGGTCCACCATCTCGTCGGTGAAGGCCTGGTAGCGCAGCAGCTGGGCCGGATCGTCGAAGCGCTCGTTGAGCATGAAGTGGACGTTCCCGTCCTTCGCGTGCCCGAAGATCACCGATTCCTTGTAATGGTGCTCGTGGAAGAGCCGCGTCAGTTCGCCGCAGGTGCCCGCGAGGGCGGGAACCGGGACAACGATGTCCTCCAGCAGTGCGTTGGTTCCCGAGGGGCGTGCGCCGGCGACCGCCGTGTACAGGCCCTTGCGGACGTGCCAGAGGGCTGCCCGGTCTTTCGGGTCCGTGGTCAGCATGAAGGGCGCGGCCACGTCCAGCGAGTCGAACAGCGGCTGCGAGCCTGCGCGCTTGCCGGACAGCTCGGCGGCGTCCGAGCCCTGGTGTTCCACCAGCAGCGCGGCGTGTCCCTGGACCGGCAGGGTACTGATCGCAGCGGGGGCGTCGGCGGCAGCCTGGGCCACCTTCAACGCTGCCGCGTCCATGAGTTCGATGGTGGCAAGGCCGGTGGCAACCAGGTCCGGCAGGGCGGCCGTTGCCGCATCGAGGGTGTTGAAGACCAGGAGCCCCGTGGCAACGGCCGGTTTGACCTCGACGGTGCGGAAGACGGCCTCGGCCACGAAGCCGAGGGTCCCCTCGCTGCCGATCATCAGGTGCATCAGGATATCGGCCGGGCGTTCGTAATCCAGGAAGGAGTTCACGCCGTAGCCCATGGTGTTCTTCATCGAGAACAGTGACCGGATGATGCGGACGGACTCGTCGTTCCCCAGGACCCGGCGGCGCAGCCTCAGCAGCCCTTCGTGGAGTTCCGGTTCCAGCTCACGCAACCGCCGGTCGGCATCGGCGTCGGCGGTGTCGATGACCGTGCCCGAGGGCAGCACCAGCACCATTGATTCCAGCGTCCGGTAGGTGTTGAACTCGGTGCCGCACGCCATCCCGGAGGAGTTGTTGGCGATGACCCCGCCCACGGTACAGGCGATTTCGCTGGCGGGATCCGGCCCGAGCTTACGCCCGAAGGCGGCCAGCCGGGCATTGACGCTGCGCACGGTGGCGCCGGGCTGCACACGGACCCGGGCGCCGCCGTCGAGCACCTCGACGCCGCGGAAATGCTGGCGGGTGTTGATCAGCAGGCTGTCACTCAGGGCCTGGCCCGACAGGCTGGTGCCGCCGGACCGGAAGGTGGCGGGAACCCCAAGCTCCCGGCTGCGCCGCAGCAGGGCGCCGACGTCGGCGGCATTGCGAGGAGTGGCCACCCCCTGGGGAACGAGGAGGTAGTGCGAGGCGTCGTGGGCCATGGCATGGCGGTCCAGGTCCCGCGTGCTGACGGTATCCAGCCCCAGCTGTTCGATGGGGGATTCGGCTCCTGCCGTTGCTGTTCGCATGCGTAACTCCAAAAAACTTAGGTGATGGTGTGGGGCCGGGGCGTCTTGGCGTCCCCTGCCCGCTGGTAGAACCATTCGATGTGCTCGCGCAGCAGGCGCGCGGCGAGTTCGCCGTCCCGGGACTGGACGGCATCGAAGATTCCGTGGTGTTGGGTGCGGAGGACTTCCAGGACATCCGGCCAGTCCTCCATGGCGTCCATGGAACCCTTGACATAGTCGACGATCGAACCGCTGAGGGACTCCATGATGGTGGCCATCACCTCGTTGCCCGCGAGCGAGCTCAGCGCCACGTGGAACCGGGCATCCAGCTCGTGGAAGGCTGCCCGGTCCACCTCAGGGTGGTCCATGGCCTCCAGCAGCTGGGCCGCCTGTTCGCGCTCCGTGTCGCCACCCTCACGCTCTGCACCTGCACGGGCAGCCCAGGTTTCCAGGAGGATGCGGGTCTGGACAATGTCCTCGACCGGCAGGCGGTTGCTGGCAACATGCAGCCGGAGCGCGGAGGAGAGCCCGGCGGACGGATCGGAAACGACGATGGCACCGGAGGTGGGGCCGGACCCCACCGAGCTGCGGACCACGCCCATGGCGTCAAGGATCCGGATGGCCTCCCGCACTGATGCCCTGGAGATTCCGTAGCTTTCCGCCAGGGTCCGTTCGCCCGGGAGCCGGTCGCCGACCTTGATCTTGCCGGCGCGCAGGTCCGCTTCAATGTCTTTCAGCAGTGCGTCGTGGGTTCGAGGGCGGGGAGCTGCTCCGGCTGCGGGGGTTGTCACGGGCGATCCTCTGGGTGGGGGAGTGCGGGCCCCGAGTGGACCCGCACTCCGGTTTTGCGCGGGAAGTGGCCGCGGGTACTGGCTAGGGGAGCATCCAGCCCAGGACTGGGGTGGACTGCAGGTAGACGATGGTGCACAGCACCAGAAGCAACCCCACGCTCCATCCGACTACCTTACGCAGAAGGACGGACTCCTGGCCGTCGAGGTTCACGGCGGTGGCGGCAATGGCGAGGTTCTGCGGGCTGATGAGTTTGCCCACCACGCCACCGGCGGTGTTGCCGGCCACGAGCAGGGTCGGGTCGATGCCCGCATTCACGCCCGCGGTCTGCTGCAGCTTGGCAAACAGTGCGTTGGCGGAGGTGTCCGAACCGGTCACGGCCGTGCCCAGCCAGCCGAGCACGGGGGAGAGGAACGCGAAGAAGCTTCCGGTGCCGGCCAGCCACACGCCGATCGAGACCGTCTGGCCGGAGTTGTTCATGACGTAGGCAAGGGCAAGCACCGTGATGATGGTGAGGCCGGCCCATCGCATCTTGAAGATGGTCCGCCCGATTTCGGCCACGGCGTTGCCTACCGTCATGGGGAAGCGGCCGCGGTCATCGAAGCGGGCGTAGACGACCGCCACAATCAGGCCGGTGATCAGCAGGAGCGTGCCGGGGCTGGACAGCCACTGGAAGACGTAGACGGTGGAGGACAGCGGCTTGCCGTCGGCGCTGACCAGGGCGTCGTGGAGGACCGGCCACGGGATCTTTACGTCGGTGGCGGCGAGGGCGGCAGGAAGGTCGACGCCGAGCTTCCACAGTTTGGCGATACCGAACACCACAATGACCAGGAAGTAGGGAAACAGCGCGAGCCAGGTACGTGCCGGGGTGAGGCTTTCGCGCTCGGCCGCCTCCACGGTGGCCGCGCTGCCTGAACGGGCGCTTCGCGGGCCGCCGTTACCAGCCGTGGCACCGACGGCGGCCACGGACTCCGCGGCCACGCCCAGCCGGTCACGCGCTGCCGCCGTGCCGCGGGGCCTCCAGAACCGGAAGAACAGGACAGCCGCGCCCAGGCCGACCAATGAGGCCATGATGTCGGTGAGTTCGTACGAGAAGAAGTTGGAGCAGAGGAACTGCGCTGCGGCAAAGGAAAATCCGACGACCAAAGCGGCAGGCCAGCAGTCCTTCAAGCCCTTGCGTCCGTCCAGGATGAAGAGCAGGATCAGCGGGACGAAAGTTGCCAGCAGCGGTGCCTGGCGGCCCACCATGGCGCCGATGTCCGTCGCGTGCAGCCCGGTAAGTCCGGCGGCGGTAGTGATCGGGATGGCCATTGCGCCGAAGGCGACCGGAGCGGTGTTGGCCACCAGCACGGCGGCGGCTGCCCGCAACGGAGGAAGGCCGAGGGCCAGCAGCATGGTGGCGGTAATGGCCACCGGCGCGCCGAACCCGGCAAGGGCTTCGAGCAGCCCGCCGAAGCAGAAGGCGATGAGGACACCCTGCAGGCGGACGTCGCCGCCGCCAATGACATCGAAGACCCGGCGGAGGTCCTCAAAGCGGCCGCTGAGCACCGTCACCTGGTAGAGCCAGACGGCCATGACCACAATCCACAGCACAGGGAAGGCGCCGAAAACGCCGCCCTGGGTTGCGGACAGGAGCGCCAGGCCGGCCGGCATCTTGAACGCCAGGATGCCCACCATCAGGGCCACCAGCAGGGCAAATCCGCCGGCCACGTGGGCTTTGGTCTTGGCGACGGCGAGCAGGAGAAAGAAGGTCAGCAGCGGCAGCAGGGCGACAATGGCCGACCAGGCAACGCTGTTCAGCACCGGGTCAGTGCTGGGGGTGAAGTGGTCCACAGAGTTCCTCCACGTTGAGGGGTGTTGGGGTCGTGTTTGGTCAGACCACAATGGTCCGACCACGGAAGTGTAGCCCACAATTCCCGGTTGGTGTGAGCCGCTTCACCACCGGGTCCGGGGTTGAAAGTGGCTGGTATCACGTGTTCTACTGTGGTCAGACCATACGAACATCCCTACCCCTTCCCGGAAGGCCGCCATGAGAATTGCCTTGTTCGCCACCTGCATTGTGGATGCGATGTATCCGGCCACGGCGAAGGCCACCGTCAAGATTTTGGAGCGCCTGGGACACGACGTGGTGTTCCCTGAGGGCCAGGCCTGCTGCGGCCAGATGCATGTCAACAGCGGCTACCTCAAAGAAGCCGTCCCCGTGGTGGCCAACCACGTCGCCGCCTTTGACACCGCGGACTACGACGTCGCCGTCGCCCCGTCCGGTTCCTGCGTTGCCTCGGTCAAGCACCAGCACCCCATGGTGGCCCGCTCCTGCGGTGACGCCGCGCTCGAAGCCCGCGCCACCGCCGTCGGCGCCAAAACCTACGAACTGTCCGAACTGCTGGTGGACGTGCTGGGCGTGACCGACGCCGGCGCCCAGCTGGGCTCCTACTTCCCGCACCGGGTCACCTACCATCCCAGCTGCCACGGCATGCGCCTGCTGCGGCTCGGGGACAGGCAGTCCCGCCTGCTGCGGACCGTGCAGGGGATCGACCTTGCCGACCTGCCCGAGGCGGACCAGTGCTGCGGCTTCGGCGGCACGTTCTCCATGAAAAACGCCGATGTTTCCTCGGCCATGCTCCAGGACAAGGCGGCCAACGTCGAAGCCACCGGCGCCGAACTCTGCACCGGCGGGGACGCCTCCTGCCTGATGCACATCGGCGGCGGACTCTCCCGGCAGGGCAGCTCCACCACCACCCTCCACCTGGCGGAAATCCTCGCAAGCACCATGGAAGAACCGGCGTCCGTGACCGGCGAAGTCCGCGTCTCTACCGGAAAGGCCCTCCGATGACCACCTTTTTGGGAATGCCCGCGCTTCCGGCCTTCGGCTCCGGCAACCTGTTCGCCGGCGAATCCTTTCCCAAGGCGGCGCACCGCGAACTGGGCAACGCCCAGCTGCGGGCCAACCTTGGCCATGCCACGCACACCATCCGCGACAAGCGCCAGGCCGTGGTCTCCGAACTGCCCGACTGGGAGCAGCTGCGCGATGCCGGCTCCGCCATCAAGGAGTCGGTAATGGCCAGGCTGCCCGAGCTGCTGGAGGAGTTCGAGAAAAACTTCACCGCCCGCGGCGGCGTGATCCACTGGGCCCGCGACGCCAGGGAGGCCAACGAAATCGTGGCCGGACTGGTCCGGGCGACCGGTGAAACCGAAGTGGTCAAGGTCAAGTCCATGGCCACGCAGGAAATCGGGCTCAACGAGTACCTCGAGGAGCAGGGAATCGAGGCCTTCGAAACGGACCTCGCCGAGCTCATAGTCCAGCTGGACCACGACAAGCCCAGCCACATCCTGGTGCCGGCCATCCACAAGAACCGCACCGAAATCCGGGACATCTTCCTCCGCGAGATGCCCGGAGCCGATCCGGCACTCACCAACGATCCGCCCGTCCTGGCCATGGCCGCCCGCGAGCACCTGCGCCGCAAGTTTCTCACCGCCAAGGTGGCTGTGTCCGGGGCCAACTTCGCCCTCGCAGATTCCGGCACCCTGGCCGTCGTCGAATCCGAAGGCAACGGCCGCATGTGCCTCACCCTGCCGGAAACGCTGATCACGGTGATGGGCATCGAGAAGCTGCTGCCCACCTGGCAGGACCTGGAAGTGTTCATGCAGCTGCTCCCGCGGTCCTCCACCGGGGAGCGGATGAACCCGTACACCTCACTGTGGACCGGCGTCACGGAGGGTGACGGGCCGCAGAATGTGCACCTGGTGCTCCTGGACAACGGCCGCAGCGCTGCGCTCGCGGATGAAATGGGCCGCTCGGCGCTGCACTGCATCCGCTGCAGCGCCTGCATGAACGTCTGCCCCGTATACGAGCGGACGGGCGGGCACGCCTACGGCTCCACCTACCCCGGCCCCATCGGTGCCATCCTTTCCCCGCTGCTGACCGGCATCCAGGCGGAGGAAAACAGCTCCCTGCCCTACGCCTCCTCCCTGTGCGGTGCCTGCTACGACGCCTGCCCCGTGAAGATCAACATCCCCGACATCCTGGTGCACCTGCGCAGCGTGGACGTGGACAGCAAGCGCGGGACGAAGAAGGTCCCCAGCCAGATGGACGTGGGCATGAAGGCGGCCTCCTGGGCACTGTCTTCCGGCAAGCACCTCGGCCTGGTGGAGAAAGGACTGCCGCTGGGCCGGCTCGCCGCCGGACGCGACAAGAAGATCAAGAAACTGCCCGGCATCGCCGGCGGCTGGACCCAGAGCCGCGACATCCCGGCGCCCCCGGCCCAGTCCTTCCGGGACTGGTGGGCCAAGGAGCATAAGTCGCCCGCGCCGTCACGAGACGAAAAGGAAACCCAGTAATGAGTGCACGCGAAGACATCCTCTCGCGGATCCGCTCCGCGCTGCAGGACAGCCCCGAGGCGCCGCAGATCCCCCGGGAGTACCGGGCCGCATCAGGCATGGACGCCGACGGCCTCGTTGACCTCCTGGTGGACCGGCTGGTGGACTACAAGGCGCAGGTGGCCGTGGTGCCCGCCGCCGAGGTGCCGGCCACGATTGCCTCGCTCCTTGAGGGGGCGCGCAGCTACGTCGTCCCGGAAGGGCTCGACGGCGGCTGGCTGGCAGCGATGGACGACGCCGGCACCGGCGGGTCCCGCCGTCGTGTCGACTCCCCGGCGGAACCGCTCAGCGTGGCCGACCTGGACGGCACGGACGCCGTGGTGACCGGCAGCGCGGTGGCCGTGGCCGAGACGGGAACCATCATCCTGGACGGCAGCGCCAGCCAGGGGCGCCGCGCCATCAGCCTGGTCCCCGACCACCACGTCTGCGTGGTCAAGGCCGCGGATATCGCCGGCATCCTGCCCGAGGCGCTGGGCCGGATCGACGGGACCCGGCCCATCACCATGATCAGCGGACCGAGTGCCACCAGCGACATCGAGCTGGAACGCGTGGAGGGGGTCCACGGCCCCCGCAGGCTGGATGTCATCATTGCCCGCTAGAGTTTTTCCATGACCACTGCTGCTCTGAACACTTCTGCCCTGCGGCCTGTCTACTTCCTCTCGGACAGTACCGGCATCACCGCGGAAACGCTGGGCAATACGCTGCTCACCCAGTTCCCGGTGGACAACTTTGACCGCGTGACCATCCCCTTCATTACCACCGAGGAGCAGGCGCGGTCCGTGGTGCGGACCATCGACGCCTTGGCCGCCACCGGGCCGCGACCGCTGGTTTTTTCCACCGCGGTGAGCAGCGAAATCCGGCAGATCCTGGCCGGATGCAAGGGCGCCATGGTGGACCTGATCGGCACCCACGTGGGAGTCCTGGAGGAGGCGCTCGGACACCCGGCCAGCGGCGAACCCGGCAGGGCGCACGGGCTGGGGAACGCCGCGCGCTACCAGTCCCGGATGGCGGCGGTGGAGTATGCCATGGAGCACGACGACGGCCAGAGCCTGCGTGCGCTGGAGAAGGCCCAGGTGATCCTGGTGGCCCCGTCCCGGTGCGGCAAGACGCCCACCACCATGTACCTGGCGCTGCAGCACGGAATCTTCGCCGCGAACTTTCCGCTGGTGGACGAGGACTTCCAGCGGGACGGGCTGCCCAAACCGCTGCGGCCTTTTGTGTCGAAGTGTTTTGGCCTGTCCTCCAACCCGCTGCGCCTGAGCCAGATCCGCACGGAACGCCGGCCCAGCTCGCCGTATGCGTCCCTGCGGCAGTGCGGGTTTGAGCTGCGCAGCGCCGAACAGCTGTATGTCTCGCACCGAATCCCGTACCTGAACTCGGCCACCGTCTCCGTGGAGGAGATGGCGGCCACCATCCTGCAGCGGATGAACCTGAAGCATTAGCCCCCGATTTCACAAACGTGGCGTAGCCCACATGATGTGGAAACTCCGCTGCAGACCTGAAATTGTTAGCAGGGTTTTCCTTCCGGCCGGCACTACCGTGAACGGCCGGCCACGCCTACGCCACCCTCTGCAAAGGAGCAGTAAACATGACGACAGACGTTCTGTGGTTCTCTGAACTCGGACTCAAGGACCTGGACAAGGTGGGCGGCAAGAACGCCTCCCTGGGCGAGATGGTCCAGAACCTGACCTCCGCCGGCGTCCAGGTCCCGGACGGCTTCGCCACCACGGCCGACGCCTACCGCCGGTTCCTGTCCGATTCCGGGCTGGACCAGAAGATCGCCGACCGGCTGGTGGGGCTGGACACCGATGATGTGACCGCCCTCGCCGCAGCCGGCCAGGAGATCCGGACCCTGGTCCGCGAGACGCCCTTCCTGCCGGACTTCGAGGCGCAGGTCCGCGAGGCGTACCAGCAGCTGGTGGACAAGCACGCCGGCTCCGAGGACTTGTCCTGGGCCGTCCGCTCCAGCGCCACCGCGGAGGATCTTCCCGATGCCTCCTTCGCCGGGCAGCAGGAGACCTTCCTGAATGTGCGCGGCATCGAGAACATCCTGCAGGCCATCAAGGACGTCTTCGCCTCGCTCTACAACGACCGCGCCATTGCCTACCGCGTGCACCACAAGTTTGAACATGCCGAGGTGGCACTCTCGGCGGGCATCCAGCGGATGGTGCGCTCCGACGTCGGCGCTTCCGGCGTCATGTTCACCATGGACACCGAATCCGGCTTCAAGGACGCGGTCTTCGTCACCTCCTCCTACGGCCTGGGCGAGGCCGTGGTGCAGGGCGCCGTGAACCCGGACGAGTTCTACGTCTACAAGCCTGCCCTGGCGGCCGGACGCCCGGCGATCCTCAAGCGTGGGCTGGGCGAGAAGGCCCTGCAGATGACGTACACCAGCAGCAGCGAGATCGGCCGCACCATCGATTTCGTGCCGGTGGAGGAGTCCCAGCGCGCCCGTTTCAGCCTCACGGACGACGACGTGGAGCAGCTTGCGCGCCACGCCGTCGCCATTGAGAAGCATTACGGCCGCCCGATGGACATCGAGTGGGGCAAGGACGGGATCGACGGCGGCCTGTACATCCTGCAGGCCCGTCCGGAGACCGTGCAGTCACGCCGGGCCCCCGGCAGCATGAGCCGGTTCCGCCTGAACGAGAGCGGCCCCGTGCTGGTGGAAGGCCGTGCCATCGGCCAGCGCATCGGCGCCGGCAAGGTCCGGATCCTCACCGCCATCGACCAGATGGCCTCCTTCCAGACCGGCGACGTGCTGGTGGCGGACATGACCGACCCCGACTGGGAACCGATCATGAAGCGCGCCTCCGCCATCGTCACCAACCGGGGCGGACGCACCTGCCACGCAGCCATCATCGCCCGCGAACTGGGGATTCCCGCCGTCGTCGGAACCGGCAACGCCACCGATACCCTGTCCGACGGCCAGGAGGTCACCGTGTCCTGCGCCGATGGCGAGACGGGCGTCATCTACCAGGGCCTGCTGGACTTCAGCGTGGAGGAAACCGGTATTACCAACCTGCCCGAAGCTCCCGTTAAGGTCATGATGAACGTGGGCACGCCGGAGCAGGCGTTCACCTTCGCGCAGCTGCCCAACCACGGCGTGGGCCTGGCCCGGCTGGAGTTCATCATCAACCGGCAGATCGGCATCCACCCCAAGGCCCTGCTGAACCTAGACAGCCAGCCGGAGGATGTGGCCGCTGAAATCCGGCAGCGCATCAGCGCCTACGCCAGCCCCCGCGAGTACTACATCAAACGGCTGGCCGAGGGCGTGGCCACCATCGCCGCCGCCTTCGCGCCGGAACCGGTGATTGTGCGCATGTCCGACTTCAAGTCCAACGAGTACGCAAACCTGATCGGCGGCCCCGCCTACGAGCCGCACGAGGAAAACCCGATGATCGGGTTCCGTGGCGCGTCCCGTTACCTGGAGCCGTCCTTCCGGGACTGCTTCGACCTTGAGTGCGAGGCGCTGTCCTTCGTCCGCAACGAGATGGGCCTGACCAACGTCAAGCTGATGATCCCGTTCGTGCGGACCCTGGACGAGGCGCAGGGCGTCATCGAACTGCTGGCCGAGAACGGGCTGCGCCGCGGCGAGAACGGCCTCGAGGTGATCATGATGTGCGAGCTGCCGTCCAACGCGCTGCTCGCCGACGAGTTCCTGGAGTACTTCGACGGCTTCTCCATCGGCTCCAACGACATGACCCAGCTGACCCTGGGCCTGGACCGGGACTCGGCGATCGTGGCCAACAGCTTCGACGAGCGGGACGCGGCCGTGAAGAAGCTGCTCAGCATGGCCATCAAGGCCTGCCGGGCGAGGGAAAAGTACGTGGGCATCTGCGGCCAGGGCCCCAGCGACCACCCCGACTTCGCCGAATGGCTGGTCAAGGAAGGCGTCAACTCCGTCTCCCTGAACCCGGACACCGTGGTGGACACCTGGATCCGGCTCGCCGGCGCGTCTGATGCTCACGAAGCTGCCTCCAACGGCGCGGCGGTTGCCGCCGCCGGTGCAGCCTGACCTACAACCAGTAGCCCGCAGCTGCCAAGGGCGGTCCCGCCACAGCCGAAAGGCCGTGACGGGGCCGCCCTTGCTGCTTGGTCCTCACTGGTTGGATGGTTCAGGGAGCAGTCCCAGCTGTCCCAGGAGTTCCATCTGGTCGAAGTAGGCGTGGTGTTCCGCGATCAGGCCTGCCTGGACCCTGGCAATGTCGCAGCTTCGCACCCGGACCTGCTTTCCGGTGGCGGGCAGGGTCCCGCCGGTGGGCAGGCCCAGCGACCCGGTGTTCGTGCCCGTCACGAAACCCTCGACGATGGCCACGTCCCCGGCCTCATGCCTTGCCGACTGCTCGTACCTGACGTCCGGCATCGCCTCCCAGAAGTGGTGGAAGTAGTCCGCGATCGCCTCCCTGCCGCTGATTTCGCCTTGGTCCGGAGTCCGGAGCACGGCGTCAGTGGCGAAGCAATCCGACAGGTCCTCAATGTCTTTTGCCGCCATGGCAGCCATTAACCGGTACATGGCATCCCTTGCCTGTCCCATTTCAGCCTCCTTTGGTCCTTGGGATGAGTCCCCGAAGCGTCGCGTCCCGCGCGGCGTCCGTGAAGGAAAAGTACGACGGCGGCACGCACCACGGCGACCCCCTCGATGGGGGTTTCGGGGTGCTGCGGGAACCCCCAAAATAGGGGATTGCTGCAATGGCGGCCGGGACGATACTGGAGGTATGTGGGAGGAGCGCGCGGAGCGTGCCCGGCGGGAGATCGCTGCCATGGCCGTCGGCGGAATGGACTTGGCGGACCTCTATGCCGCGGCGCTTGCCGTTGTGCAGCGGGCGGTGCCGTTCGAGCAGGGGTGCTGGGCCGGCGTCGACCCCGACTCGATGGCGATGACCTCCATCACCAATTGGCAGCCGTGGCCGGTGGGCGGGCACCAGTTTGAGGAGTACTTCATGCGGTTTGCCCAGTCCGAGTACACGGGCCGGGAACCCAACACGTTCGTCGAGCTGCTGCGGCGCCAGCGTCCCGTCGCCAGGATTTCGGATGCGCCGCACCGGGATGTGGTCCGCAGTGTCCGGATCAACGACCTGCTCAGGCCGCTCGGCCTGGAGCATGAGCTGCGTGCCGCCTTCCGGGTGGACGAGGCGTGCTGGGGAGTGGGCAGCATCTTCCGCGAAGGCGGCCCCGACTTTACCGACCGGGAGGTGGAGTTCCTGGCCGCCGTGACCGCAACCCTGGCTGCGGCCACCCGGGCGGTTGTCCGGGTGGGGCACCCCACCGGGCCGGCCGCCGTCGGGCCCGTCATTGTCCTGGCCGGGCTGCACGGTGACCTGCGCGCCGCTACGCTCGCCGCCGCCTCCTGGCTGGCCGGGGTGGAGGACGTGGCGCCCGGCCGCTTCAGCCAGACGCTGTATGCGGTGGTCGCGCAGGCGCATGCCGCGGCGTCCGGCACGGCACGGGCCAGGATGCGCGATGCCGGGAACAACTGGGTGATGCTGCAGGCCAGCCGGCTGATTACCGGCGATGATCCGGAGCAGATGGTGGTCACTGTGGAACCCGCCACCACCCACGAGCTCGCCGGCCTGCTGTTGATGGCGTACGGGGTGACTGCCCGCGAGCGGGACGTCTGCCTGGAGGTGCTGTCCGGAAACCCGACCGCGGAGATCGCCCGGCACCTGTTCATTTCCCCGCACACCGTGCACGACCACCTGAAGTCCGTGTTCGAAAAAGTCGGCGTTGGCAGCCGGGGGGAGTTGGTGGCCCGGCTCGTAGCCTGAAAGGCGGGGAGGTTTCATGAATGCCTTGACGGAATCGGTGCGCAGGCACCCGCTGCCGTGGTATTTCGGCGTGACCTTCTTCCTGTCCTGGGGCGCAATTGTGCTGGCCGTGTGGGCCGTCACCGGCGGCTTGTCACCCACGCCGGAGCAGTTCCAGCCCACCGTTCCCGTGACGGTGCCGGCCATGCTGCTGGGACCAGCTGCTGCCAGCCTGGTTCTGACGGGAATCGTGTCGGGACGGGCAGGGTACCGGGACCTCTGGTCGCGGCTGCGTGTCTGGCGGGTTGACGGGAGATGGTACCTCTACGCACTGCTGGTGGCGCCGGTGACGTTGGCGGTCCCCGTGCTGGTGCTGTGGCTGTTTTCCCTGGATTATGCGCCGCGGTTTGTCACGGAGCCGGATAAGGCAGGAACCATCCTGATGGCGCTCGCCATCGGTCTGGCGGCTGGATTTCTTGAGGAGATCGGGTGGACCGGGTTTGCCATTCCCAAGGCCAGGCAGCATTACAGCGTTCTGTGGACCGGGCTGCTGGTGGGCGTGCTCTGGGGTGTCTGGCACTTCTTCGTGAGCTATTGGGGTGGCGGCGGGACAAACGGCGGGGTGCCGCTGGCAATCTTCATGTCGCTCTGGGTGGTTTCGGTGCTCGTCGGCCAGCTGACGGCCTACCGGGTGCTGATGGTCTGGGTCTACGAACATACGGGGAGTGTGCTTGTGGCGGCGTTGATGCACGCGAGCCTGGCGGCCTTCCAGTTCATCCTTAACCCGCTGACCCCCGGAGTTCCCCAGCAGGTATACCCGTGGGGCCAGGCCGCCGCAACGTGGGTGGCGGTCGCCGCCGTGGCACTGACGAGCCGCGGCGAGATGACCGGCCGCCGCCGTTTCCTGCCCATCAACGTCCGGTCACATCACAGGGCACCGCACAGGCGGAGGTAGCTTGCGGGCCGCGTGCGGTGCCGGCCGCCGCCTCCGCTTCAGGCCGCGCCGTGCTCCGCCAGGATCTGTTCGCGCAGGATGTCCGCGTGGCCGCAGTGCTGGGCCAGCTCGTGCAGCATGTGCAGGTAGACCCAGCGAAGCGGGACTGGCCCGCGTCGGTTGCCAGTCACCACGCTGTCCAGATTCAGCGGGGCGGCTGCGGCACGGGAGGCGGCGCAGGCTTCCCGATGCGCCGCCCGGACCGAATCGATCGTGTCGTCGTCGTGCAGGATGAATGACTCGTCCGGCGTGGCGGGGATGCCAATCTCGCTGCGCGGGCGGCCGGTGAAGGCTTCATCGAACCAGACCTTCTCCACGAAGGTGGCGTGCTTCACCAGTCCCAGCAGCGTGGTGCGGGAGGCGACCAGCCAGCGCCGCGCCTGCTCCTCGATCAGGCCGTCCAGGCATTCGTTGAGCGCGGCCCGGTGCTCGTCCAGGAAGAACTCGAACTGCACGCGCTCGGGTTCGTTGATGACGTCGTCCATCGAGTGGAATTGGGGTGCCATAGGCAGACCCTAGCAAGGCGGGCAGCGCCCTGGAGGCAGCCACCTCACTTTCGCCGCTCCGGCGGCCGCCGGTGCCGGTGGTGGAGCTCGTAGTGGTCGAACACGTCGGAGGAGGTGCTTCCCTCGTGGCCGAACTTCCCGCGCAGCACCTCGGCCAGGTCCTCCAACGCCGCGTAGAGCATCCGCCCGGCGAACCGAAGCTCGGCGTTGTCGCTGCCCTGGGCCTCCGACGCCAGCTGGTGGGCGTAGGCAAGCGTGGCCGGCAGCGACCCCCGTTGCTCCACCTCATGGAAGTAATAGGTCTCGTTGAAGGACAACAGGTCAATGCTCACGGAGGCCACGTTCTCCGCCATCGACTCCAACAGTCCCGCAGCGTGCCGGGCCTCCAGCGAGGCAATGCCGGACGGACCGGCTGCCTCGCGGAACAGGTTCAGCTGGTGGGCAAGCGCGCGGCGCCTGCTCAGCGCCGGGTAGGTCTGCAGGATCCAGGAGACCGTGGCGGTCAGCAGGCCAAAACCCGCAACAGCCTGGAATGCCATCACCAGCCGAAGGACCGGATGGATGGCCACGATTTCGCCGAACCCCGCGGTGGAAAGGGCCACCAGCGAAACGTAGAGCGCCTCGGCAAAGTCGGCCTGCCGGGGAATGTCCGCCGAGTAGGAGAAACCGGCCGGCAGGTGCGGAAGGTACAGCAGCGCCCAGCCCACCGCAGCCAGGGCAGCCCACGCCGCGATGACGGCTGCCATGGCCATCGGCGCGGCGACGGAGGAGGCCCCGCCCCGGACCTTCCTCGACACCCGCCAGAACACCCGCATGATGGTCCGGCCCACCGGACCGGAGCCATGCGGGTACAGCAGCGTCATGAAGACATCGGCGATCATCAGCAGAATCAGCGCTAAGCCCACCACCGTGAAAAGCACGCCTTCAAAGTCCATGCCTCATCCTAAGTGCGCAGGATGGCGCGGGAACGCCGGCCCGCTGGCTAGGCTGGCGCCATGGACTTTCGACTTCGCCAGGCCACGCCGGAGGACGCCGAGGCAGTGGTGCTCATGCAGACGCAGGCGCACGAGGAGTGCTACCCGCACCTGCTGTCGGCGGATTTCTTCGCGCGGCGCAGGGCCAGCATCCCGGAGCGGGTGGTGCGGCGGCGGACGTTCCTGGCCAGGGATGAGCCGCGGATCCTTGCCTTCGACGGCAACGACCAGCTTATGGGCTACGCGGACGCTGGCCCCGGCCGGGAGGACGACGCCCCCGAAGCGCTGGAGCTGTACTCCATCTACACCCTCCGGCGCACCTACGGAACGGGGCTGGGGGCAGCCCTGGTGAGTGCCGCCGTCGGCTCCGGCCCGGCCTACCTGTGGGTGCTGGAAAACAATCCCCGCGCCCTGGCCTTCTACCGGAAGCAGGGGTTCCGGCCGGACGGCAAGCGCAACACCCTGCCGCCCGAATGGGAGGAACTGCCCGAAGTCCGGCTGGTGCGGCGGGCGCAGCCGTAGCAGCAGGAGGCGTCGGGAGCAGCGTACGACGGCGGCAGTGCGCGCCCAACGCGAGATGACAGTTCACGGCAGTGCTTCACAGGAACATTGCTGCGAACTGCCATCTCGCGGGTTATGGACGACGGCGGGCGCCGCGTCCGTGCCGTAGGTGCGGTTGAGTTCGCGGGAAGTGAGGACGTTCGGCCTGGGTGCCGGGCAGGCCAGCCGGGGTGAGGTCAGAGCGCGGCGGCCAGGCTCCGGCCCACGGTGAGGCCGGTGAAGATGCAGCCGCCCAGGAAGGTGCCTTCAAGCGCGTTGTAGCCGTGGGCGCCGCCGCCGCCGAAGCCGGCTGCCTCACCTGCCGCGTAGAGGCCGGGAATGGCAACGCCGTCGTGCCCGAGCGCTTGGCCGAACAGGTTGGTCTGGATCCCGCCGAGGGTTTTCCGCGTGACCACATGCAGCCGCACCGCGATCAGCGGCCCCGCGGCGGGGTCCAGGATCCGGTGCGGCTTCACGGTCCGGAAGAGCCGGTCGCCCAGGTAGCGGCGGCTGTTGCGGATGCCTGCCACCTGGGCATCCTTGGAGTAGGGGTTCCGGACCTCGGCGTCGCGCTCCCCGATCTGCCGCCGGAGCTGCGCGTAGTCCAGCAGCGGCTCCTCCGTCAGCCCGTTCATCCCGCGGACCAGATCCGCCAGGTCGTCCGCCACCACGAAGTCCGCGCCGTGCTCCTTGAACGCCTCGATCGGGGCGCCGGCGCCCCGGCCCAGCCGGGTCCGGAGCAGCAGCTTGAGGTCGCGGTTGGTGATGTCCGGGTTCTGCTCGGAGCCGGAGAGGGCGAACTCCTTCTCGATGATGCGCTGGTTGAGGATGAACCAGGAATGGTCGTACTGCTGGATGTCGGCGGTGGTTCGCAGGAGGTTCAGGGTGCCCAGGGTGTCGTAGCCCGGCAGGCCGGGGGAGGGGAGCCGCCGGCCCAGCGCATCGAACCACAGGGAGGACGGGCCCGGCAGGATCCGGATGGCGTGGTCCGGCCAGATGGGGTTCCAGTTCTGGATGCCCTCCGTGTAGTGCCACATGCGGTCCCGGTTTACCAGCCGGACGCCGGACTGGTCCGCGATGTCCAGCATCCGCCCGTCCACGTGCTGCGGCACCCCGGTGACCATCTTCTGCGGCGGCGTCCCCAGCCGCTCCGGCCACCAGCGGCGCACCTGGTCATGGTTGCCGCCGATCCCGCCGGATGCGATGACCACCGCCTGCGCCTGCAGCTCGAATCCGCCAACCACCTCCCGGGTGGAGGACACCCCGCGCGGGGATGCGTCCGGTGCCAGTACCGAGCCCCGCACCCCGGTGACCGTGCCGCCGTCGTACGTTAAACCGTCCACCCGGTGCCGGAAGAAGAACCGGACGCTGCCCGACGAAGCCGCCTCGCGGGCCTTGTCAGCGAACGGCTCGGAGACGCCGGTGCCGGTGCCCCACGGGACGTGGAAGCGGGGGACTGAGTTGCCGTGGCCGCCGGCCCTGCCGTCTCCGCGCTCGGCCCAGCCCACCAGCGGCGTGAACCGGATGCCCTGCTGCTGCAGCCAGGCGCGCTTCTCCCCGGCGGCGAACTCGACGTACGCGCGGCCCCACTGGCGGGCCCACTCGTCCTCGGGAAGGCGGCCGGACAGCCGGTCCCACTGTGCCGATCCCTGCCAGTCCTGCCACGCCAGCTCGAAGGAATCCTTCACGCCCAGGCGGCGCTGCATCAGGGTGTCCACCAGGAAGAGCCCGCCCAGGGACCAGAACGCCTGCCCACCCAGGTTGGCCTCATTCTCCTGCTCCACGACGGCCACCCGCTTGCCCGCGCGGACCAGCTCGTTAACGGCCACCAGCCCCGCCAGGCCGCAGCCGATGATGATGACGTCCGCGTCCATGCGATCCCTGCCCCGGTTGTTGGTAAGTGAGAGTTCAGCATCAAACTACAGCAGGTTTGAAGCTCTCCCTTTCAAGGTTGGTGGGAGAATGGAGCCGGGACATCTGTCACGGCGCCGCCCGGTTCCGGCAGGTCCCGCCAGCAATTCAGGAGGGGATCCTTATGGACCCCACCACATTGATTGTCATCGTCCTGGTCATCCTGCTGCTCATCGTCGCGAGGATGGCGGTCCGGATCGTGCGTCAGTTCGAAAAGGGCGTGCTCTTCCGGCTTGGCAGAGTCATCGGAGTTCGGGAACCTGGCCTGCAGTTCATCATCCCGGTGATCGACAGGCTGCAGCTGGTCAGCCTGCGGATCGTCACCATGCCCATCCAGTCCCAGGGCATCATCACCCAGGACAACGTGAGCGTGGACGTCTCCGCGGTGGCCTACTACCGGGTGGTGGACGCCGTGAAGTCGGTCGTCGCGATCGAGAACGTGGCCGCGGCCATCGACCAGATCGCCCAGACCACGCTGCGGAAAGTCGTAGGCCAGCACACCCTGGACCAGACCCTGTCGGAGACCGCGAGGATCAACGCCGACATCAGGGAAATCCTTGATGTACTTACCGTCGAATGGGGCGTCGAGGTCACGCTGGTGGAGCTGAAGGACATCCAGCTGCCCGAAAGTATGAAGCGTGCCATGGCCCGCCAGGCCGAAGCGGAACGCGAAAAAAGGGCAAAGATTATCGCCGCCGAAGGCGAAGCGATCGCCGCAACAGCCCTCGGTGACGCCTCCGACACCATGATGGCCCACCCGCTGGCACTGCAGCTTCGAAACCTGCAGTCCCTCGTAGAGATCGGCGTGGACAAGAACACCACGGTCGTCTTCCCCGCCCCGCTGATGAGCACCATTGGCGAGCTCTCCGCCTTCCTGGCCCGCGAAGGCCAGGCGGCATCCACCGGCAGCACGTCACCCGTCAAGGCGGCCTGACTTTCGCCTGCACGCCGCTCGGCACAAAAAACCCGCCGCTCGGCGCGCCAACAGTACGTTTGCTGATGATTTGGATCATGATTGCCGAAGGCAACGGGCCGGGCTCAACCAAGGCCTTTGGCCTCTGGCCCGATCAGACATTGACGTCTTCCACAAGCAAAGGGAATCAAACCATGGGCTTCCTGGACCGTGACCACTCCATCGCCCCGCCGGGCTTCAACCGCTGGCTGGTGCCGCCCGCCGCGCTCGCCGTCCACCTGTGCATCGGGCAGGCCTACGCCACCAGCGTGTACAAGACCGCGCTGGTCAAGCACTTCGGCGCCAGCCTCACCGAGGTCGGCGTCATCTTCTCCATTGCCATCGTGATGCTGGGCCTCTCCGCCGCGATCATGGGCACCTGGGTTGACACCAACGGCCCGCGCAAGGCCATGTTCACCGCCGCCATGTTCTGGGTGGGCGGCTTCCTGATCGGTTCGCTGGGCATCTTCACCCGCCAGCTCTGGCTGGTGTACCTGGGCTACGGCGTGGTGGGCGGCATCGGCCTGGGCATCGGCTACATCTCGCCCGTGTCCACGCTGATCAAGTGGTTCCCGGACCGGCCCGGCCTGGCCACCGGCATGGCGATCATGGGCTTCGGCGGCGGTGCGTTGATCGCCAGCCCGGTATCCCAGGCCCTGCTCAAGGCATACGACCCCAACTCCGGTGCGCAGGGCTGGGTTGCCAGCGGCGATGCCGTGGGCAAGCTCTTCCTGACCCTCGCCGCCGTCTACCTCGTGTACATGCTCTTCGGTGCGTTCACCATCCGGGTGCCTGCGGAGGGGTGGCGGCCCGCCGGGTTCGACCCCGCCAAGGTCAAGGCGGCAAAGCTGGTGACCACGGATAACGTGTCCGCGAAGAACGCCATCAAGACCCGGCAGTTCTGGCTGGTGTGGGTGGCGCTGTTCTGCAACGTCACCGCGGGCATCGGCATCCTGGAGCAGGCAGCGCCCATGATCCAGGACTTTTTCCGGCAGTCCGATGGCAAGTCCCTGGTGACCGCCAGCGTCGCGGCCGGCTTCGTGGGGCTGCTGTCCATCGGCAACATGACCGGACGCTTCGCCTGGTCCGCCACCTCCGACGTCACCGGACGCAAGCGGATCTACATGATGTACCTGGGCGTCGGCGCCGTGCTGTACATCATCCTGGCGCTGGCCGGCTCCACCTCGACCTTCCTGTACGTGGCACTGGCGTTCGTCATTATTTCCTTCTACGGCGGCGGCTTCGCCACAGTCCCTGCTTACCTGAGGGACCTGTTTGGGACCTATCAGGTGGGCGCCATCCACGGCCGGTTGCTCACCGCATGGTCCGCGGCCGGGGTCGCCGGGCCGCTGATCGTCAACTCGATCCTCGACGCGCAGGGCAAGCCGGGCCAGCTGAACGCCGCGTCCTACCAGCCCGCGCTGCTGACCATGGTGGCACTGCTGGTGATCGGCTTCATTGCCAACCTGCTGGTCAAACCCGTCGATGCCCGATTCCACGAACCCCGCCCCGAGCGGCACACATCTTCCATGGAGGCCTGACATGAGCAGCACTGCACACACCCCCGGCGCCCAGCCGGTCAAGCGGTCCACCGGCCGGCTAATCCTGGGCTGGGCTTTGGTAGGGATCCCGCTGGCTTACGGCGTCTTCCAGACACTGACCCAGGTGGCGGCACTCTTCGGATAGCCCGCTACGCTTGCCTGCGCGTCACACTGGCCCAGTTTTCAGGGACGAACGTCCGTGGGGCCGCTGAATTTCAGCGGTTTCCTCCTGAAAACTGGGCCAGTCTGTGCGCGGGAGTGACGCCGGGCACGACAGCAGGGGCCGGGTGCACCAGTCCGCGCTCCACATGCGGGCGGGGACTTTGGACCCTTCCCCGGGCTGCTCCGAAGCGACGAGGGTTGGGGTCATGCAGGAACCCCGGCAGCCGGGCTCCCCAACCGATGGCACAGGGGATTGGACCACGGACGATCCGTTCCGGCGGTATGCCGCCCGCTTTGGGCGTGAAATCACCCGCGTCCCGGACTCATTGCGGCAATCCATGGCCGGCACGGACGCTGCCGGGCTCGGCCCCGAGGGTGGCCCGGGGACCGCCAGCGGGATAGCCCGCACCCTGGGCCTTCCCGCCGCGGCCGTGGAAGGCCCGGCGTCCTTCTTCGCGGACTTCGCAGTGCCCCACGGCAACAGGCACGTGCGGGCGTGCTCCGCCGCGGCATGCTTCGCGGCAACCGGCGGGACGCACCTGGCCACCGTGGAGGCGGCACTCGGAGTGGAGGCCGGGAGCCGGGCCAGGGATGGCTCCGTCTCGCTCCAGGCGGTGCACTGCCTGGGCTTCTGCTATTCGGGGCCGGCAGCGCTGGACGGCGCGGAGGCACACGCCGGGCCGGACCTGGCAGCTCAACTGACGCACCAAGCTCCGCGGACCGCTCCGCCCATCCCGGTGGCGAGCAACAGCCGGGTGCCCGTGGTGACGGCCGGGGTGCTGGGAGAAGCGCAGCCGTGGTCGGTATGGCCGGCCATCGCAGCCTCCGCAGCCCCCGGGGATGTGCTGGCAGAAGTGGAAGCGGCGCAACTGCGGGGACGGGGTGGGGCAGGCTTCCGTACCGCCGCGAAATGGCGGGCTGCGCTTGAGCACCCTGCGCCCCGGGTGGTTGTGGCCAATGGTGACGAGGGGGACCCGGGCTCCTTTGCCGACCGGCTCCTGATGGAAGAGGACCCGCACCGCGTCCTGGAGGGCCTGGCACTGGCCTGCTACGCCGTCGGCGCGGACACGGGAATCGTTTTTGTCCGCTCCGAGTATCCCCGTGCCGCGGCCAGGCTGCGGGAGGCGCTGGCTGCGGCTCGGGAAGCCGGCCACCTTGGCCCCGACGTGGCAGGTAGTGGAACGCGGCTGGACATCCGGGTGGCGGTTGGCGCCGGGTTCTACGTGTCCGGCGAGGAAACCGCCCTGCTGAACGGGCTTGAGGGACTGCGCGGCGTGGTGCGGCCGCGCCCGCCGTTCCCCACAGCACACGGGCTGCACGGCAGGCCCACCGTGGTGAACAACGTGGAGACACTCTGCGCCGTCCCGTGGATCATGCAGCACGGCGGTGCCGCGTACGCGGAGATGGGAACTGCAACCGAGTCCGGGACGGTGCTGGCATGCCTGTCCGAGCGGTTCCTCCGGCCCGGCGCCTATGAGGTGGAGATCGGCACGCCCGTCCGGAGGATCGTGGAGGACCTCGGGGGCGGACTGCGTGACGGCGCCACCCTGCGCTCCCTGCAGATAGGCGGTCCGTTGGGCGGTTTCCTTGGCCCTGACGACCTCGATATCCCGCTGAGCGAAGCCGCCCTGTCCCGGCATGGGGCAGCCCTGGGCCACGCGGGAATCGTCGCCTTCGATGACCGGCTGACCGGCACCCAGGTGCTGCAGAACCTCTGGGACTTCGCCGCGGAGGAGAGCTGCGGGCAGTGTTCGCCCTGCAGGGTGGGCACGTGGCGCGGGCGGGCGCTGGCCGGCCTGCCGGAAGACCCGCAGCAGGGGGACGACGGCGGCGCGCAACGCAACCACGTGCTGCGCACCATGGCAGTGGGCAGCCTGTGCGCATTCGGACGCCGCGTCCCGGCTGCGGTGCGAAGCCTCGCCCGTGTCTACGGACTTTCCGGGTGGACGGCAGAGGCTCTCCGTTGACGGGCACCCGGTGGACGTGACGGACGGCGCAACCCTGCTCGACGCCGTGCGCGCCGCCGGCCTGGCGATTCCCACCTTGTGCCACGATGACCGGCTCAGCACTGTGGCCTCGTGCCGGACGTGCCTGGTGGAAGTGGCCGGCCGCGGCCTCGCGGCAGCCTGCAGCACACCTGCCCAGGACGGGCTTGTCATCGCGGTGGAAGCCTCCCGGCCGGACCGGCGGGCGGCACTCGAAGCCATTGTGGCGGGACTGCCGCCCAAGGCGCTGGACGCATACCAAGGTGGGCCGGAGGCGGACCGGAGTGAGCTGGCCCGGGAGTGTGCGGAGTACGGTGTGCACGCCCCGGCGGGGGCCGTACTGCTCCCGGTCCGCGGCATCGACCACTCCCACCCCTACGTCAAGCTGGACCGCGACCTTTGCATTGCCTGCGGCCGGTGCGTGCGCGCCTGCGCGGAGATCCAGGGCACGTTCGCCCTCACCCTGGTGGGCAGGGGAGCCGGGACCGTGGTGGCGCCGGGGACGGGTGGCCCGTGGGCGGAATCCGATTGCGTCTCCTGCGGCGCCTGCGTGGACACCTGCCCCACGGGGGCCCTCTCGGAGCCCGGGCTGCTGGACCTGCAGCGGACAACCAGCGAACAAGCACCCAGCGAACAAGCACCCAGCGAACAAGCACCCAGTGAACAGGCACCCAGCGAACAGCGGACGACGACGTGCGGCTATTGCGGCGTCGGTTGCACTTTGGAGGTGGCCACCCGGGGCAGCAGCATCATGACCGTCAAGCCGGCCATGAACGGGTCCCTCAACCGGGGACATGCCTGCGTCAAAGGCCGGTTTGCCCACGGGTTCCTCAACTCAGCGGAGCGGCTCAGCACGCCCCTGATCCGGCGGAACGGGACGCTGACTCCCGCAACCTGGGACGAGGCCATCGGGTTCGTGGCTGGCAGGCTTACCGCAGTCCGGGACGCAGACCCGGACGGATTCGCCCTGATCTCATCGGCACGGGCCACGAATGAGGAGAACTACCTGGCCCAGAAGTTTGCCCGCGCCGTCATGGGAACCAACAACGTGGACAACTGTTCCCGTCTCTGCCACGCCCCCTCGGCCACCGGCCTGGCTGCCGCCTTCGGCCTGGGCGGCGGGACCAACCCCTTCGATGACCTGGATGCCTGTGACGCGATCCTGCTAGTGGGTGCGAACCCGACGGCGGCACACCCCGTAGTCGGCTCACGCATCTTCCAACGGGTCATGGGCGGAGCGCGCCTGGTGGTGGTGGATCCCCGGCGGACGTACCTCGCACGGCACGCGGACGTCCATCTCCGGCCCCGGCCGGGAACCAACGTCGCTGTGTTCAACGGACTGGCGCACGTCCTGGTACGGGAGGGGATGACTGATTCCGCGTTCCTGGCGGCGCACGCCACCGGCTATAAGGAACTGCGGGGGCTGCTGGAGGACTACCCACCGGACCGGGTGGCAGCGATCAGCGGGGTGCCGGCGGAGGACCTGGTGCAGGCGGCGCGGCTCTACGGGCAGGCAGCGGCGCCGGCCATCTTCTACGGGCTGGGCGTGACCGAACACCTGCACGGCACGGACGGTGTCCGGACACTGTCCAACCTCGCAGTCCTGCGCGGAGCTGTGGGCCCCGGCGGCGGAGGCGGTGTGAACCCGCTTCGGGGACAGAACAACGTCCAGGGTGCTTCGGACATGGGGGCCCTGCCGGACCTGCTGCCCGGGTACCAGAAGGTCGGCGACCCTGCCGCGCGGCACCGGTGCGCGGCCGCCTGGCAGGCTGAAGTGCCTGCCCGGCCCGGGCTTCGGACCCCGCAAATGTTTGCCGCCGCCCGGTCCGGGGCGCTCCAGGCACTCTGGATCATCGGCGAGGACGTGCTCACCACGGACCCGGACAGCACCGCCGTCCGCGCCGCGCTGGAGGCCTGCCCGCTGGTGATCTGCAACGACCTGTTCCTGTCCGATACCGCCGCGGCCGCCGACGTCGTATTCCCTGTGGCGGCATGGCTGGAGAAGGAGGGAACGTTCGTCAACTTTGACCGGCGCTTCCAGCGGGTCCGGGAAGCCGTTGTACCCCCTGCAGGTGTCCGCACGGACTTTGCCGTGCTGCACGCCGTCGCGGACCGGATGGGGGCGGGCCTAGGCTGCGAATCGCCCGCGGATGCCATGGCGGAGTGCGCCGCCGTGGCGCCCCTGTTCGGCGGTGTCACGCACTCCCGGCTGGACCGTGAAGGGCCGCTGCACTGGCCGTGCGGATCCCCGGATTCCCCCGGTACGCCCCGGCTTTACGAGGACGGCTTCGCGACGCCGGACGGGCTGGCCCATTTGGCCGCCAGGCCTTATCTTCCGCCCGGCGAGGAGTGCGACGGGGAGTTCCCGTTCCTGCTGATTACGGGGCGCAGGGCGGAGCATTACAACTCGGGGAGCATGACGCGGCGCACCGCCAACCTGCGCCTGCTGGGCCGGGAGACGGTGGACGTCGGGCCGGGCGACGCCGCGGCGCTGGGCGTGGGCGACGGAGACGCCGTCCGGGTGGCGAGCAGGCACGGGGAGGCGGTGCTTCAGGTGAAGATCAGTGACGACGTGGAACCGGGCCAGGTGTTCGCCGGTTTCCACTTCCCCGGCGCCGCGGTCAACGGACTCACCTCGCCGGTGGGGGATGAGGCCACCGGCTGCCCGGAGTACAAGGTGACCGCGGTCAGGCTGGCTGCGTCTTCCCGATCCGCCGGCGGAGGACCGTCGCGGTAATCCACGTGACCAGGCTGCATGCCGCGGCGCCCCAGAGGATGTCCGTCACGGCCACCAGCGCGGTGAAGTCCTTCAGCACGGCAAACCCGGTGAGCGCCCACGTGGCGTAGGTGAAGAACCCGAACAGTGCCGCCCCCGTGACCCGCTGCCGCACGGAGACGTCCTGGGCGTTTGGACGGACGCCGTAGTGCACCATCCCCGCCACGAAAATGACATAGAACAGCACCGCGCCCAGGAGGTTCGCCTTGGGCGCCAGCAGGCCGCCGATCTGGCCCTGGTACAACGGGTTGGCCACCAGCAGGATCCACGCCACGTCCAGCACGGCGAAGATCAAGGCGGTGACTGCGTAGGCGGTCAGCCAGTTCCTAGTGCGGGGGCTCACGCTGTGCTCCTTGCGTCGGTGTAGAGGTTTTCCACGAAATGGCGGGCGCGTTCTGTGAAGACGGCCCGTTTGAGCTTCATGGTAGGGGTGACCAGCCCGTGGGACTCGTTGAGGTCAGCCAGCAGCAGCACGAACTTTCGCACCTGTTCCGACCGGGCCAGTCGGGCGTTCGCGGCAGTGACCACTTTGCCCACCACACCCAGCAGCCGCTCGTCCTCGATCTGGACCGCGCTGCCGTCATCGGGGATCCGCAGCCCGGCAAGGTCGGCGATGCCCTCCCGCTCGGCCCAGGCCGCCACGGACTCCGGGTCCAGCAGCACCAGCCCGCCCAGGTACGGTTTGCCCTCGCCCACCATGACGGCGTGCGCCACCAGGGGGTCGCCCTCCACGTAGCCTTCCCAGATGGAGGGGGTCACGGTTTTGCCGCCCGCGGTGACGATCACGTCCTTGATCCGGCCCTTGAGGGTGAGCCGGCCGCCGGAGTCCAGGGAGCCCAGATCGCCGGTGCGGAAGAAGCCGTCCACAAAAGCGCCGTCGTTGTCTGATGCCCGGCGGTATCCGGCGAAGACTCCCACGCCGCGGGCCAGCACTTCGCCCTGGTCCGAGATCCGCACGGTGGTGCCGGGCATCGGCACGCCGACCGTTCCGGAATGGATGGCGCCGGGCAGGTTGCCGGTGAGCGGGGCAGTGGTCTCCGTGAGCCCGTAGCCTTCGATGACGGGCAGGCCCAGGCCGCGGAAGAAGAGGGACAGGTCGGCGTCCAGGGCGCCGGCGCCGGAGAGCAGGCAGTCCAGTCGGCCGCCCACCAGCGCCCGGAGGCGGGCGTAGAAAAGCCGGTCGAACACCGCGCGCCGCACCCGCAGGCCGCGCGGGGCACTCAGGGAGGGATCGGCGTCGTGCGCTTCGGCAAACCGGCCCCACTCCACGGCCGTGCGCGGCGCCAACGCCCACACGCGGCCCAGGTGTTTCTGCGCCGCGGCGGCGGCTGCGGAGGCCTGGATTTTCTGCAGGACGCGGGGGACCACCACCAGGAACGTGGGCCTGAGCGCGCCGAGGGCGGGCACCACGTCGCGGGGGTCGGAGAGGTGCGCGATGCGCATACCGTTGGCCACGCAGATCAGCTGCAGGCCGCGGGCCAGGACGTGCGCCATGGGCAGGAAGATGATGGTGTTGCCGTCCTCGCGGACCACGCTGGTGTAGGCGGCGCCCACGTTGAGGATCTGGCCGACGAAGTTGCGGTGGGTGATCAGGGCGCCCTTGGGGGCTGCGGTGGTGCCGGAGGTGTAGACGATGGTGGCCACCGAATCGAGGTCGTGCAGCAGGCGGCGTTCCTCCACGTCGCCGTCCGGCACGTCCGCGCCGCCCTGGACCAGGGCTGCCAGGTCGGCGCCGGGGCGTGCATCCATGGTCCAGACGCCCAAGTTCGCCGCGCCGTTCCCGGCGAAGCCCTGCTCCAGCAGGGCGGCGTGCGCGGCGGTGCCGGCGATCGCCAGGCGCACGGCTGCGTCTTCCAGGACGGCGGTCACCTGCGGCTGGGCGGAGGTTTCGTAGATGGGAACCGCGACGGCGGCGGCGAACCACGCTGCCATGTCCGCCACCGCCCATTCATAGCGGGTGGGGGACATGATGGCCATCGAATCGCCGGGCTGCAGGCCGGCGGCGATCAGGCCCTTGGCCAGGGCGCGGACTTCGTCCACGAACTGCCGGGTGGTCACCTGTCGCCAGGGATCGGTGACGGGGGCCCCGCCGGCCCGGACCTCGAAGGCGACGTGGTCCGGGGAGATGCGGAAGCGGTGCATCAGCAGGTCCGTGGCGTTCCGGTGCCCGGACAGGTCGGCCAGCGGCGGGGAGGTGAACTCTCTCAAGGGGTGTCCTTCTCGGAAAGGGAGTGCAGGTGGTCCTGCATGAGGTTCAGTGCGATGTTGAGGAAGTCCCCGACGGCGTCCTGCCGGGCGCGGGGGAGGGCCTCGAGGTGCTGGTTGGTGGCGTCCATGAGGGGGCGCATCAGGTCCATGATGTCCTTGGTGGCCGCGGGGGTGGCGCTGACATGCACGTGCCGCCGGTCCTCCTCCGAGCGAAGCCGTTCGACGTAACCGCGCGCTTCCAGCCGTCCGACGATGGCGGTGGTGGTGGCAGCGGTGGCGCCCAGCTTTTCGGCAAGGGTGCCGACGGTGACTGCCCCTGACTGGGCCAGCGCCGAGAGTGCGCGGTAGTCGGTGAGGTTCAGGTGCAGGCAGCGGGCCACTTCCCGCTCGGTTTCGTTGGCGAGGTCGAATAGAGCCTGGAGCGCGGACGCGGCGGGGTGGTAGGGCGGCGGGGCCATGGTTCCTCCTCAGCAGCCTTATAGTAGTTATTGTCCTCTAGTCATCAAATTCATTTGAATACAAGAAAGACTAGCAGGCGCGGTTGGGACCGGTCGTGCAGCAGCGCGCGGCCGGCCAGGGGAAAGGAACCTGTCCGTGAACGACAAGAGCCGCAAGGCACTCATCAGTACCGTTATCGCCGTGGTGGTGGCGGTGCTCATCGCCCTCGCCGGAAGCCAGGGCGGAGCCAGGATCGCCGGGTGGCCCGTCTTCGCGCTGGGGGTTGCCATCGCGTTCGTCATCCAGTGGCTGGTGTTTATTCCGTCCTTCAAGGCGCAGACGGAGAAGTTTTACGACCTCACCGGCGCCCTCACCTACATCTCCATCACTGTGTTCCTGGTGCTGGCGTCCCCGGGGGTGGACGCACGCGGATTGCTGCTGGCGGCCATGGTAGTGCTGTGGGCCGGGCGGCTGGGCAGCTTCCTGTTCCTGCGGATCAGCAAGCACGGCAAGGACGACCGCTTCGATGAGCTCAAGCCGGACTTCTTCCGCTTCCTGAATACCTGGACCCTCCAGGGCCTCTGGGTGGTGCTCACCGCGGCGCTTGCCTGGGTGGCCATCACCTCGGACAAGAAAGTCGGCCTGGACGGCTTCTTCTGGGTGGGCCTGCTCGTGTGGCTGGTTGGCATCAGCATCGAGACCGTGGCCGACGTGCAGAAGACCCGCTTCAAGGACAACCCCGCGAACAAGGGCCGGTTCATCAACGCCGGCCTGTGGTCCAAGTCCCGCCACCCCAACTACTTCGGAGAGATCACGCTCTGGGTGGGCGTGGCCATCATCGCACTGCCAGTACTCCAGGGCTGGCAGTGGGCGGCACTGATTTCCCCGGTGTTCGTGGCCCTGCTCCTGATCAAGGGCAGCGGCGTGCCGCCCCTTGAGAAAAAGGCGGACAAGAAGTGGGGCGGCCAGGCCGACTACGAGGCCTACAAGAAGAACACCCCTGTGCTGGTACCAAAACTGAAGTAGGGCTTTCCCAAACAGGGATTGACGACGGCGGACTCCGGAACCGGGTGCCGCCGTCGCCCGTTGTTCAGGTACGATTTAACCCATCAAGGGGAGTACTCCCGTCTGTGGTTGGCCCGTCAATACGGATGCAGCGATGCATCCCGGGCCACCGGCTCCGGTTTTCACCGGGCGGAGGAGACCTTGGCGTCAATGTCAGCGCCTACCCTTGGAGTACCCACATGCAGGTAACACCCCTGGTCTGGATCATCACCCTCGCGGTGACCATTCTGTTCTTCGTTTACGAGTTCTTCGCCCACGTCCGCAAGCCGCATGAGCCGTCCATCGGCGAATCCGCCCGCTGGTCCGCGTTCTACATCGGACTCGCCCTTTTGTTCGGCGTCGGCATCGGCGTGGTCTCGGGATGGACGTTCGGCGGCGAGTACTTCGCCGGCTACCTCACCGAGAAAGCCCTGTCAGTCGATAACCTCTTCGTCTTCCTCATCGTGATGACGGGCTTCGCTGTTCCCAAGAAGTACCAGCAAAAAGTGCTGATGGTGGGCATCATCATCGCCCTGGTCCTGCGCGGCGGGTTCATCGCCATCGGGGCCACGCTGATCGAAAACTTCTCCTGGGTGTTCTACATCTTCGGCGCCCTGCTGCTCTTCCTCGCCTACAAGCAGGCCTTCGGCGGCCACGACGCCAACCCGGCCGACGGCAAATTCATGCAGCTGGTCCGCCGCGTCCTCCCTGTCACTCCGGACTACCACCGGGACCGGCTCACCGTGAAGCTGGACGGCAAGCGCTTCGTGACGCCGATGATGCTCACCATCATCGCCATCGGGTTCGTGGACCTGATCTTCGCCGTCGACTCGATCCCCGCGATCTACGGCCTCACCAGCGAGGCCTACATCGTCTTCACCGCCAACGCCTTCGCCCTGATGGGCCTGCGCCAGCTGTTCTTCCTCATCGGCGGACTGCTGGAGCGCCTGGTGTACCTGGCCCAGGGCCTGGCCGTGATCCTCGCGTTCATCGGCGTGAAGCTGCTCTTCCACGCCCTGCACGTCAACGAGCTCCCGTTCATCAACGGCGGCCAGCCGCTCCTGTGGGTGCCGGAGATCCCCATCTGGCTCTCGCTGCTCTTCATCGGCGCAACCATCCTGGTGGCCACGGTGGCCAGCCTGGCCAAGACCCGCGGCGGGCTGGGCGCCAGCGAAGCTGTCCACCCTGAGGTAACTCAGGAGGACACCGACTCCACGGCTCGCACGCCGCGGTAGCCACTGGCTGGCTCTAACTATGCAGGACGGACGACGGCGGCACCCGGGTTGGGTGCCGCCGTCGCAGCTTAAGCGCAGGAGTCGGGAAGGATTGCCCCAGTTGCGCTGAAACCGTCAACCTCAGCGGATTCTGGCCGCTAGGCTCTTTCGTGGCGTCAGCGTAATCGGGGCTGACGCACCAAACTTTTCGTGCACAATCCGGGGGAACTGCATGTCCAGCCACGCGTCCTTGCCCACCACCGCGCCTGCGTCCGGCACCCGCTGGAGCGCCGCCGTCGTCCTTTCCGCGTTGCTGGCCCTTTTCGGCGGACACCTGCCTGCTGTTGCCGCGGACAGCACCACCGCCGCAACGGTCCAGGCCGTGGACCTGCTGCAGACCCTCCCCGTCAAGGGCCGCGCGCCCAAGACGGGGTATGAGCGGTCGCTGTTCGGGCCCACATGGGCGGACGTGGACCAGAACGGCTGCGACACCCGGAACGACATCCTCAACCGGGACCTTACCGACATCACCTACGTCAACAGCGTCCCCTGCACGGTCAAGGCCGGGGTACTCGCGGATCCCTACACGGGCACCGTCATCAACTTCGTCCGTGGCACCACCACCAGCAGCGCTGTGCAGATCGACCACGTGGTGGCCCTCAGCGACGCCTGGCAGAAGGGCGCCCAGCAGCTGACCACGGAGCAGCGGACGGCGTTTGCGAACGACCCGCTGAACCTGCAGGCAACGGATGGGTCCACCAACCAGCAAAAGGGCGACGGCGACGCCGCCACGTGGCTGCCGCCCGCCAAGGCCTTCCGGTGCGAGTACGTGGCGCGGCAGGTTTCCGTGAAAGCGCGTTACAGCCTGTGGGTGACGCAGGCCGAGCACGACGCAATCGCCGGCATCCTGGCCGGCTGCCCCGGCCAGCCGGCACCGACCACCGTCGCGCCCGCCTCTGCATCCACCACCGTCTACTACGCCAACTGTGCCGAGGCGGTGGCAGCGGGAGCAGCCCCGCTCTATGCGGGTTCCCCGGGGTACCGCTCGGGGCTGGACGGCGACGGCGACGGGGTGGCCTGCGAGGGATAAGCGGCCTGGTAACCACTACCGTCCGGTGTGCGCAACGGCCGACGGCGGCACCCGGCCGGCGGTTTCTAGGGGTCGTTGCAACACTGCTGGTGTTATGTGGTCATTAGTAGATCACGCAGACGCTCGGCTGGGGTGTCCCAGCCGAGCGTTTTGCGTGGTCGGCTGTTGAGTTCTTGGG
>NZ_JBHDJA010000002.1:0-348255 GCF_041877125.1 Arthrobacter sp. E44 | reverse complement strand
GGAGTCAGCCGGGCATTACGGTGGGACATGAAGACCTCTTAGTCGTTGGCTGTGTGTGGTAACCACCAACCTAAGAGGTCTTCACCTATTCACGATGTAACCAACGTCCTGACTCAGTACACCTAGGGACCGGGGGGTGTCAGCCCCGGAGCAGGTCCAGCATGGCGAGCTGCTTTGCGATGCCGGCGCCGTCGGGGGAATAGATCCAGGGCACCCTTGAGGTGCTGTGGTCCCCGTCTTCGGAGTGGCCGCCGGCGAAGACCGACTCGCTGACGGACAGTTGACGAATGGCGATCGCCGCAACCTTGTCCGGGTTCTCAGCCGCGAAGGCGGAGTAGATGGCCTCGTCGTGCTGGCCGTTGTCGCCGATCAGGAGCCACCGCATGTCCGGAAACTCCTGCGCCAGCCGCTCCAGGTTCCGGTGCTTGTGGTCCTGCCCGCTGCGGAACCAGCGGTCCTGGGTGAGCCCCCAGTCCGTCAACAGCAGCGCGCCCTTGGGGTACATGTTGCGGGTCAGGAACCGTGCCAGCGTGGGGGCGGCGTTCCAGGGCCCGGTGGACAGGTAGATGATCGGGGCTTCAGGGTGCTCGATGGTCAGCCTGTCCAGCAGCACGGCCATGCCCGGGGTGGCCATGCGGGCGCGTTCGCTGAGCACGAAGGTATTCCACAGCGCCAGGAAGGGCCGGGGCAGGGCTGTGACCATCACGGTGTCGTCGATGTCGGAGACGATGCCGAATTCCACTCCGGGGGCGATCACCTGGATCAGTGCCTCTGCCGGCTCGGTACCCTCCGCGCGGAGCACTGCGGTGTGCCAGCCGGGGGAGAGCTTGACATCCACCTCGGTGTCGATCAGCCCGCCCCGGTCCGCCGTGACGTGGGTGACCACGTCCCCGATGGTGATTTCGACGTCGCTGTACTGCAGCGGCACCCCGGTGAAGGCGCGCCAGCCGCGGACGTTCTGGTTGCCGTTTTTCGCTTGGTGCTCCGCCTTGCTGCCCGGCTGCGGCTTCTGCGTCAGCAGCACCCGCCCCAACACCCGCACCCGGGTGGTGGAACCGTAACCCTGGTAGGCGATGGTCTGCGGCACGAACTTCCACCGTTGGGCGAGCTGGATCCTGACGTCATTGAGAGCGTCGGACAGCCGGTGTGCCAGCCGGAAGAACTGGCCTCCGGAAAGCGCAACGCGGCCCTTGGTGTTGTCCCGGGGCGGGCGTGCCGTGTCATGGGCGGGGTTCTGCGGAGCCGTGTCCATGGCACCACTCTGCCACAGGCCGGCCCCGGGCAGGCATCAGCCGTTGCCCAGGATCCCGCGCAGGGTCTGGGCGTTCCGCACCGCGTTCCCGCCGCCGTCGTTATTGAAGTAGGCGTACACGTCGACGCCGGCGCTGTCCCACTCCCGGATCCTGTCCGCCCACCAGTGCATGTCCGCGTCTGAGTAGGAGCCGCCGTACAGGTGCTCCTGGTCCGGTCCGTGCAGCCGGATGTACGTGAATGGCGCAGTGGTGCGCAGGATGCAGGGCAGGTTGGCGCCGCTCATGATGCAGTACGCCGCCTGGTGGCGCTCCAGCAGCTCAAATACCTCCGGGCAGTCCCAGGTGGGGTGCCGGAACTCAACGGCAACCCTGATCCAGGACGGCAGCACGGCCAGGAAATAGTCCAGCCTCGCATCGTCCCGCGCCAGTTGCGGAGGCAGCTGGACCAGGAGCACGGCGCGTTTGTCCCCGAGCTCATGCCAGCACCTGGCGATGCGCTCCACCCAGACTTCGGGGGAGTACAGCTTGCGGGCGTGGGTCAGGCCGCGGGGAGCCTTGACGGACATGCTGAACCCTGGCGGCAGGCGCCTGTTCCAGCCAGCGAAAGTGGTGTCCCGCGGCCACCGGTAAAAGCTGGCATTCAGTTCAACCGTGCTGAACCTGGAGACGTAGCACTGGAGCCGGTCCCGGACGGGCAGTCCGGGCGGGTACAGCACGTTCTCCCAGTGGTCGTAACTCCATCCGGAGGTGCCAATGTGGATTGCCATTTGCCTCAGGCTACACCCGGACATTTCCCCTTCCATTGCGGACTCTGTGTGGCAGGGTACTGTCATGGTGCGAATTGAGGATTATGCGGTGGTTGGCGACCTTCACACCGGGGCCCTGATCAGCAAGGACGGCTCGATCGACTGGCTCTGCCTGCCGCGGTTCGATTCCCCTGCGTGCTTCAACGCGCTGCTGGACACCCCGGACGCGGGCCGCTGGCTGCTGGCGCCCGTGGGTGGAGGTGCCTGCACGCGCCGCAGCTACCGGGACGGCAGCCTGGTCCTGGACACCGAGTGGGACACGGCGGATGGAACCGTGCGCGTTACCGACTTCATGCCGCCCCGCGACTCCGTGGCTGACATCGTCCGGATCGTGGAAGGCGTCAGCGGCAGCGTCAAAATGCACGGGGAGCTGATCCTGAGGTTCGACTACGGCCACATCATTCCGTGGGTCCGCAAGGACAAGCGCGGGCTGCACGCCATTGCGGGGCCGGACGCCGTCTACCTCGTGACCCCCGCACCCCTGCACGGGGAAAACATGCATACCGTCAGCGACTTCACCGTGAACGCCGGCGACAAAGTCCCGTTCGTACTGACCTGGGCGCCCAGCCACGTGGGCAGGCCCGTCTCCGTGGATGCCGAGGACGTCCTGGCGAGCACCTTTGAATTCTGGCGGGGCTGGTCCTCGCAATGCACCGTGGAGGGGAAATACCAGGACGCGGTGGTGCGCTCCCTGATTACGCTCAAGGCACTGACCTACGCCCCAACCGGGGGCATCGTAGCCGCGGTCACCACCTCCCTTCCCGAGCAGCCCGGCGGCCAGCGCAACTGGGACTACCGCTACTGCTGGCTGCGGGATGCCGCCATGACCCTGCAGGCGCTCCTGGCCGCGGGGTACACCGCCGAGGCCGCCGCGTGGCGGGACTGGCTGCTCCGCGCGGTTGCCGGCGACCCCGCCGACCTGCAGATCATGTACGGGATCCACGGTGAACGGCGGCTGCCGGAAATGGAGCTGCCCTGGCTGAAGGGCTATGAGAACTCGGTTCCCGTGCGGATCGGAAACGCGGCGGCCGAGCAGTTCCAGCTGGACGTGTGGGGCGAGGTCCTGGACTGCCTGGCGCTGACCCGGAACTCGCTGCTGAAGCATACCGACGAGGCTTGGGACGTGCAGATCGCGCTGATGGAACACCTGGAAACCATCTGGGACCAGCCGGACAACGGGCTCTGGGAAATGCGGGGGCCCCGCCGGCACTTTACCCATTCCAAGGTCATGGCCTGGGTGGCGGCCGACCGGATGGTGAAGGGCGTCCGCGAGTCCGGCCTGCCGGGTCCGGTGGAGCGCTGGGAAGCGCTGCGGGACCAGATCCGCGCGGACATCATGGCCAACGGTTTTGACGCCGAGCGCAATACGTTCGTCCAGTCCTACGGCCGGCCCGAGCTGGATGCGAGCCTGCTGCTGATTCCCAGGGTGGGATTCCTGCCCAACGACGACCCCAAGGTCATCGGCACCATCGAGGCCATCCAACGGGAGCTGACCCAGGACGGGTTCGTGCTGCGGTACAAACCGCAAGAGAGCGACGACGGCCTTCCGGGCGACGAGGGCGTCTTCCTGGCCTGCTCGTTCTGGATGGTTGAGGCGCTCCTGGGTGCCGGGCGCCATGAGGAATCGCGTGAACTCTTCGAACGGCTGCTGGAACTGCGTAATGATGTGGGGCTGCTGAGTGAGGAATGGGCGGTCAAGGCAGGCCGCCAGCTGGGTAATACACCGCAGGCATTCAGCCACTTCGCCCTTGTGACTAGCGCTCTGGAGCTACATCAGGATACCGTTCGGCGCAGTGACATCCCTCTTCCATCTGCAAGGGCGGATTCGCGCTGAGGCGGCGCGGACCAGGGCTGGAACTTCTCCTTCGCGCGATAGATAAGTATACTTACTAACACCTCATGGAGTGCTCCCAAGCACAGCGCCGTGATTGATGGAGGAGTGATTGTTATGGCCGGATTTTTTGAGCTCGTCGATGCCCCTGACGGTGGATACCGGATCAGGATGATGGACGGAAGCGGGAACCTGATGGCCATCTCGGTGACCTTCCCAACCAAAAGGGCAGCTGTGGCAGGCGTCGCCATGGCCCGCGAAATCGCCGGCACCGGCCTCATTCGGGACAAGAGCCTGGACGGCGCCGGGTCCGTCATCCGTGACCGCGTGCGGCCCGTCAGTTCCCCCAAGGATGAAGCGGCCAAGCGGAAAAAGGCGCCGGATGTACGACGGGCAGCGGTGGGCTGATGACTGAGTCCACGACACCCCCTGACGGTGTCCGCCGGGGGGTCCTCTTTGACGTTGACGGCACCCTGATCGACTCGTCCTACATCCACACCATCTCCTGGTGGGGTGCCTTCCGCCAATACGGGCACGATGTGTCCATGGCGGCCATCCACCAGCTCGTGGGCATGGGCGGTGCCCGCTTGGTGGACAACCTGCTGCCGTCCGGCCGCGACCGTGACGAGGACGAGGACATCATGGCCAGCCACGGTGCACTGTACGCTTCGCACTGGCCCTCGCTCCGTCCCTTGGACGGGGCCAAAGAATTGTTGGGCCAGTGCCATGCCGGCGGGTTGGCCGTGGCACTTGCCTCCTCGGCCCGGGAGCGGGATCTGCAGGTCATGCGGTCCGTCCTGGATGCAGACGCCTTTATCGATGCCGCTACCAGCGCCAACGATGCGAAGGAAAGCAAGCCGGCGCCTGACATCCTCGAGGCGGCCCTCGAATCTGCCGGCGTGGACGCGGCGCACGCGGTCTATGTCGGCGACGCCGTGTGGGACATGAAGGCGGCCGGAGCCCTGGGGATCCCGGCCATAGGAGTCACCTGCGGGGGCATCCAGGCCGCGCAACTGCGCGAGGCGGGCGCCGTCGAGGTTTATGAAGGGCCGCGCGACCTACTGGAGAACCTTGCCTCCAGCGCCATCGGCCGCTTGCTTGCACTGCAGCCGAATCCCTGAAACCGGCTAGCACCGGTTCACAGCGGCTGGCCGCCTGGCACTGAATCCTCATCGCCCGCGATGGCCGGCTTCGGCCAGGACACCACTACCACCACCGAGCCGTCATCGTTCCGCTTGATGTCCGTGGCCACCTCGGCCGCGGGCGCGCCCATCTCCTCTACCCGCCTCCGGTAGGTGCTGACCAGCTCCGTCAGGCTTTCCTCCGTCCATTCGCCAGGGCGCATGCGGGTGGAGATCTCGACCGGTTCCGGCTGGTACAGCGACATGGCGTTCCTCTTTCGGGTGCTCTTCTTGGTGTTCCGGGACTCTCCCTACGCTAGAAGCAGCGGACGGCCGCTACAAGCTTTTAGTCAGCATGCTTACTTTTTTCCCTCAAAACCGATACGGTCGAAGAAAGGGTGCCTCCGGGTGCCCTGCCCCGCCCAAGGAGACCTCCACGGGCAAAGCAGAGCGAAAGGGAGACTGTGAAAGCACTGACGTGGCAAGGAAAACGGTCGGTAAGCGTAGAAGAAGTACCTGATCCCGTTATCCAGGAACCGACGGATGCAATCGTACGGATCACCTCCACCGCCATCTGCGGCTCGGACCTGCACCTCTACGAGGTCCTGGGCCCGTACATGCACAAGGGTGACGTCATTGGCCACGAGCCGATGGGCATCGTGGAAGAAGTGGGCAGCGGCGTCACCAACCTCCGCAAGGGCGACCGCGTGGTGATTCCCTTCAACATCTCCTGCGGCTCCTGCTACATGTGCAAGCTGGGGCTGCAGTCCCAGTGCGAGGTAACCCAGGTCAAGGAAAAGGGATCCGGCGCCGCCCTCTTCGGCTACTCAGAGCTGTACGGGTCCGTTCCCGGCGGCCAGGCCGAGTACCTGCGGGTGCCGCACGCCGACTACGGACCGGTCAAGGTGGGCAACGAGCTTCCGGACGAACGCTACCTGTTCCTCTCCGATATCCTGCCCACCGCCTGGCAGGCAGTGGAATACGCCGACGTCCCGGCAGGCGGTACCTTGGCCGTGTTCGGCCTTGGCCCGGTTGGCCAGTTCGCCGGCCGGATCGGCGTCCACCTCGGGTTCCGCGTCATCGGTATTGACCCCGTTCCGGAGCGCCGGGAGATGGCTGCGCGGCACGGGGTGGAAACGCTGGACTTGAGCAAGACCATCGGCGACGAACTCCGCGAAATGACCGGGGGCCGGGGCCCGGACGCGGTGGTTGACGCCGTCGGAATGGAAGCCCACGGCTCGCCTATGGCCGGCTTCGCCCACCAGGCGCTGGGGCTCCTGCCGGACAAGCTGGCCCAGAAGGCTATGGAGACCGGCGGCGTGGACCGGCTGGCAGCGCTGCACGCTTCGGTCGACGCTGTGCGCCGAGGCGGCACGCTGTCCCTGAGCGGTGTGTACGGCGGCACGGCCAGCCCCATGCCGCTGCTCACCATGTTCGACAAGCAGCTGCAGGTGCGCATGGGGCAGTGCAACGTGCGGAACTGGACGGACGCCATCCTTCCCCTTGTGGAGGACGACGCCGATCCGCTGGGTGTGATGGACCTGGTCACCCATCGTGCGGGCCTGGAAGGCGCGCCCGCTCTGTATGAGAAGTTCCAGAAGAAGGAAGACGGCTGCATCAAGGTGGTCCTCAACCCGGGCGCCTAAGCGTTCCCCAACAGCACTAAAAAAGCAGGGGCCGTTATGGAATTCCATAACGGCCCCTGCTGCTGCCCGAACGCACAAATGGCTAGGTCAGCTTCACCTGCCGGTTCATGTCCTTGTACAGCAGGTAGCGGAACTCGCCGGGGCCGCCGGCGTAGCAGGCCTGCGGGCAGAAGGCGCGCAGCCACATGAAGTCGCCGGCCTCCACCTCAACCCAGTCGTTGTTCAGCAGGTACATGGCCTTGCCCTCCAGGACGAACAGGCCATGCTCCATCACGTGCGTTTCCGGGAACGGGATGACGCCGCCGGGCTGGAACGTCACGATGTTCACTTGCATGTCGTGGGCCAGGTCGCTCGAGTCGGTGAAGCGGGTGGTCTTCCAGACGTCATTGGTGTCCGGCATTGAGGTCGGCTCCACGTCCTTTTCATTGGTGACAAAGGACTTGGCCTCGTATCCCTCGAGCCGCTCGTAGGCCTTGCGGATCCAGTGGAAGGAGACGATATCCTCGGAGACGTTCTCCAGGCCCCACTGCGCTCCGGCGGCCAGGTAGGCGTAGCCGCCTTCCTCGAGCTTGTGCAGTTCGCCGTCAAGGGTCAGGTTGACGGTTCCCTGCGTGACGAAAATGACGCCCTCCACGCCTTCTTCGAATTCGGCGCGGGGTGCCCCGCCGCCCGGTCCGATCTCCACGATCAGCTGCGAGAACGTGGTGGCGAAGCCGGAGATGGGGCGGGCGATGATCCACGACCGGGTGTTGGCGAAGCCCGGCAGGTTGGAGGTGACGATGTCCGTCAGCACGCCCTTGGGGATGACGGTGTAGGCCTCGGTGACGATGGCGCGTTCGGTGGTGAGGTGGGTCTGCGGCGGCAGGCCGCCGGTGGGGGTGTAGTACTTGCCCATGAAGGGGTCCTTTGCTTAGGAGTTGGAAGTGGTGGCCAGCCGCGGGTGCGCCAGCGCGGTGAGCTGCGGAATTCCGACGCCGGCAAGCGCCTGGACCTCCTCGCCACCAACAGCGCCGCACTGGACGCCGCGGAGCACGAAGGCGGCAAGGGCGCGGGCGGTGGCGGGCTCGTCCATCACGCCGCCTTCGGTCCGCTCCACGTAGTTGCGCAGGCGGGCCGCGGCGGCCGGGAGGCCTTCACGGTAGAAGGCGTAGGTGGCAGCGAAGCGGCTGGGCAGCTGGGCCGGATGCAGGTCCCAGCCCTGGTAATAGCCGCGCTCCAGCGACCGGCGGACCAGGCGGCCGTGCAGCTGCCAGGCGTTCTCCACGTTGTCGCCCACCGGGATGATGTTGGTGGAACCATCGGAGAGCCGGATGCCCGTGCCGGCCACGGCCAGCTGCATGACCTCCTTGGCGAAGTCCGCCACGGGGTGCTCCATGGACTGGTATTCGGCGGAGATCTGCAGGGACGCGGAGTAGTCGTAGGTGCCGTAGTGCAGGCCGCTGATCCGGCCGGGCACGGCGTGCGGCAGCTGCGCCACCGGCGATGTGCCTTCCGGGCCAAGGATCAGCTGCGGGGTTTCCACCTGCACCTCGAACCGGAGGCGGCCGGCGGGAAGTCCGTGGACTTCCTCCAGCCGCGACACGGCAAAGTCCATGGCCTTCACCTGCGCCACCCTGGTGACCTTGGGCAGGGTCAGGACCAGGCCTTCGGGGAGTTCACCGGCCGTGGCCAGGCCGGAGACAAACAGGTCCAGGGTCCGCAGGCCGCGGGCCCGGGTGGGGGCCTCAAAGCACTTGAACCGGATGCCGATGAACGGCGGAGCGGAGCCCGCCGCGACTGCCTGGGCCACCGTGGAAGCCGCGGCAACCGCGGCGGCGTCCTCGGCGTCGTCGCCCCTGTCCCCAAAGCCGTCCTCAAAGTCCAGGCGCAGGTCCTCGATCGGCTCGGCTGCCAGCTTTGCGGCAACCCGTCCGGCGACTGCCTCGGCGAGGCTGGCTTCCTGGCCCAGGAGCCGGCCCAGCTTTTCGAACCCGCCGTGGGCTTCCACCGTCGTGGCTGCCTGGGCGCCCCAGTCGGCAGCGAACGACGGCGTGAACCGGTCCGCCGGCACGTACACCGTGTGCACGGGCTGGCGGGAGCCGTCGTCGCCCGGGTAGTTCTGCTCCAGCAACCGGTCCGTGGCGGCAAGTTGCCCGTCGATGGCGGCCAGGTCCCCTGCGGAGAGCGAGGGTTTAGGTGTTGCCATCTCAGCCCACCAGCTCGTAGGCGGGGGTGGTCAGGAAGTCCGTGTAGTCATCGGACAGGCAGATGTCCGCGATCAGTTCGCTGGCCGGCTGGTAGTAGCGGCGGAACGCTTCGTCGCCGAACTCGGTGCGGAGCCGCTCGGTTTCCTCGCCCAGGACCCGCTCCACCAGTTCCTTGGTCACGGTGTTGCCGGAGTCGGCCAGGATGGACTTGTTGCGGATCTGCTGCCACACCTGGGAACGGGAGATCTCCGCAGTGGCGGCATCTTCCATCAGGTTGTGGATGGCCACGGCGCCGTTTCCGGACAGCCACACCGCCGTGTAGGCGACGGCTACGTACAGGTTCAGCCGCAGTCCGGCCTCGGTGACCTGGCCGTCGGCGGACTGGACGTCCAGCAGCTGCTCCGCCGTCACGGAAACCTCGGGCCGCTGCTTGTCCACCTGGTTGGGCTTGTCACCCAGCACGGAGTCGAAGACTTCGCGGCAGGTGGGGACCAGGTCCGGGTGGGCAACCCAGGAACCGTCGAAGCCGTCGTTTGCCTCGCGGGTCTTGTCCGCACGCACCTTTTCGAAAGCTGCCGCGGTGACTTCCGGGTGGCGCCGGTTGGGGATGACCGCTGCCATGCCGCCCATGGCGAAGGCGCCGCGCTTGTGGCAGGTCTTCACCAGGAGTTCGGTGTAGGCACGCATGAACGGGGCGGTCATCACCACGGACGCGCGGTCCGGCAGGACGAATTCCTCGCCGGCGTCGCGGAAGTACTTGATGATGCTGAACAGGTAGTCCCAGCGGCCGGCATTCAGTCCGGAGGCGTGGTCCCGCAGTTCGTACAGGATCTCGTCCATCTCGAAGGCGGCCGGGATGGTTTCGATCAGCACGGTGGCGCGGATGGTGCCCTGGTTCAGGCCCAGGTAGTCCTGCGCGAACACGAACACGTCGTTCCACAGACGCGCCTCGAGGTGGCTCTCCATCTTGGGCAGGTAGTAGTACGGGCCCTGTCCGTTGAGCACCAGCTGTTTGGCGATGTGGAAGAAATGCAGCCCAAAGTCCACCAGCGCGCCCACGGCCGGTTCACCGTTGATCAGCAGGTGCTTTTCCTGCATGTGCCAGCCGCGGGGGCGGGCCACTACGACGGCGAGCGGTGCGTCGGTTCGGAGGCGGTACTCCTTGCCTTCCTCCGAGGTGAAGCTGAGGGTACCCTGGGCCGCGTCGCGGAGGTTCAGGATGGCGTCGATGACGTTGGCCCAGGTGGGCGTGCTGGCGTCCTCAAGGTCCGCCAGCCACACCTTGGCGCCGGAGTTCAGGGCGTTGATGGCCATCTTTGCCGGCGACGCGGGTCCGGTCATCTCCACGCGGCGGTCCTGCAAAGCCGCCGGTGCCGGCGCAACCTTCCAGTCGCCGTCGCGCACGTCCTTGGTCTCCGGCAGGAAGTCCAGCTTGCCGGTCTCGGCTACCCGCTGCCGCTTGACGGCGCGGGCCGCCAGGAGCTCGTTGCGGGTACCCGCGAACCGGTTGTGGAGCTCTTCCACGAAGGCCAGTGCCTTGGGCGTGAGGATCTCCTCCGCGCGGTCGATCGGCCGGGGATCTGTGACGGTGATGGCCATTTCTGGTCCTTTCCTTGGGCTGGGAAGTCGGGCGGGTCAGGCGGAGGCGAGTGCCGGCACTGATTCCTTGGCAGAGTCGGCCGATTCGGCGGCCGTTGCAACGTTTGAGGCCTGGGCTGCGGCCGCTACGGCCGCTGCGACGTCGGCGGTCACATGGGGGTCGAAAATGCTCGGAATGATGTAGCTCGCATTGAGCTCATTATCATTCACGCGGTTTGCGATTGCCTCGGCGGCAGCCACCAGCATTTCCGGCGTGATGTCGCTTGCGCCGACATCAAGGAGCCCGCGGAAGAGGCCGGGGAAGGCAAGGACATTGTTGATCTGGTTGGGGAAGTCGCTGCGGCCGGTGGCCACGACGGCGGCGTGCCGGGAGGCAACGGCGGGGTCCACCTCGGGGGTGGGGTTGGCCATGGCGAACACGATGGCGTCCTTGGCCATGGATGCAATGTGCTCTTCGCCAAGGATGTTCGGGGCGGAGACGCCGATGAAGACATCGGCACCCGCCAGGGCCTCGTGCAGGCTGCCGGCGAAGCCTTCCTGGTTGGTGTTGTCCGCGATCCAGGTGCGGTGGGGATCGTTGTAGGTCTCGCCCTTGTGGATGGCGCCGGAGCGGCCGGCGGCCACGATGTGCCGGGCGCCCTGGGCTTTGAGCAGCTGGATGATGGCAGAACCGGCGGCGCCGACGCCGGACACCACGATCTTGACGTCCGCGATCTTCTTGTCCACTACGCGCAGGGCGTTGACCAGGGCTGCCAGGGTCACGATGGCCGTGCCGTGCTGGTCATCATGGAAGACCGGGATGTCCAGTTCCTCGCGCAGGCGGGCCTCGATCTCGAAGCAGCGCGGAGCAGCGATGTCCTCCAGGTTCACCCCGCCGAAGACGGGTGCCAGGAGCTTGACCGTGCGGATGATTTCCTCGGTGTCCTGGGTGTCCAGGCAGACCGGCCAGGCGTCCACGTTGGCAAACTGCTTGAAGAGTGCGGCTTTGCCTTCCATGACCGGGAGCGCGGCTGCGGGACCGATGTTGCCCAGGCCCAGCACCGCGGAGCCGTCGGTGACCACTGCCACCGTGTTGCGCTTGACCGTCAGGTTGCGGGCAGCGGCAGGGTCCTCGGCGATGGCCAGGCAGACGCGGGCGACGCCCGGCGTGTAGGCACGGGAGAGATCGTCGCGGTTGCGCAGCGGGACCTTGGGGACCACCTCGAGCTTGCCGCCGAGGTGCATCAGGAAGGTGCGGTCCGAGACGTGCTGGACCGTAACGCCGTCGAGCGCGTTGAGGGCGTCCTTGACGCGTGCGGCGTGGTCGTCGTCGGTGGTGTTGCAGGTGACGTCAACGACGAGGGTTTCGTGGTGGGACTCCGTGACGTCCAGTGCGGTGATGGCCGCGCCGGCTGCTCCGACGGCTGCGGCAAGTTCGCTGGTGGCGCTGAAGCTTGAAGGCGCTTCCACGCGCAGGGTGATCGAATTTCCGGGGCTGGGGTTCGCCATTGAATGTCCTCCTGTTAGGCCTGGTCGGGCTTCTACTCTAATCCGAATATTTTCGTATTATGGATATTATTATCTACTTTATGGAAATACAAGCCCTGCGAATGCGACTGTCCCTGCGCGTCGCGGTGGCGCTTGCCGTGCTGTATGTTGGGTGTTCTAAGCAACTCTTTTCACGATGCGGATAAGAGTTGTCGGATTCCGAGCCATAGGAGACAACGGAATGGCAGAAAAAGCCTCTGGCGGGGTGCAGTCGGTGGAGCGCGTCTTCGAACTGCTCGAGCTCATCACCGATGCCGGCGGCGACGTCACCCTCAGCGAGCTGTCGTCCTCGACAGACCTGCCGCTGCCCACCATCCACCGCCTGCTCCGCACCCTGGTGTCGCTTGGCTACATCCGCCAGCTGCCCAACCGGCGCTACGCGCTGGGCCCCCGGCTCATCCGCCTTGGCGAGGGTGCGAACAAGCAGCTCGGAGCCTTGGCCCAGCCCCAGTTGAAGATGCTGGTGGACCGGCTGGGGGAGACCTCCAACATGGCCGTGCTGGACTCGGACATGGTGATCTACGTGGCCCAGGTGCCATCGCTGCACTCCATGCGCATGTTCACCGAAGTGGGCCGCCGCGCCCATACCCATGCCACCGGCGTGGGCAAGGCCATCCTGGCCCAGCTCGACGACGACACCGTGCGCGGCATCGTTGCCCGCGCCGGCATGCCCACCCCCACCGCCAAGAGCATCGGCGACGTGGAGGAACTCCTGGCCGACCTCAAGCTCATCCGCGAGCGTGGCTACTCCATCGACGAGGAGGAACAGGAACTCGGCGTCCGCTGCTTCGCCATGGCGGTACCCAACGCCCCCACGCCCAGTGCGATTTCCGTTTCCGGGCCGGTATCCCGGGTGGATGAAGACTTCGCCGACAAAGCTGTGCCCATCCTGCGGGAGGCCGCCGAGGCCATCTCCCGCGAGCTCAACCGCACCTGAGGCAGCGACGCGGCGTCCCGCCGTCGTCCTTAACCCGCGAGATGGCAGTTCGCGGCAATGTTCCTGGGGAACACTGCCGTGAACTGCCATCTCGCGTTGGTCACTCAGTGCTCTGATGCCTTCTCGGATGACTGGACCGGTACTTCCTTGCCGTCGCAGTCGATGAGCTTGCCGTTCTCGAACCGGTCACCCTCGGCCAGGCAGCGCAGGTCCTCGGCGCGTACCAGGCGTTCGGTACCGGCGACGAACACGGACTGGTTATCAGAGTTGCCGGCCTTGAGGTGGTTGAACAGCAGGTTCAGCAGGATGGCCATGACGGCCGCGGAGCTTATGCCGGAGTGGAAGATGGTGCCGAACCAGGACGGGAACTGGTCGTAGAAGGTGGGCGCGGCGATGGGGATCATCCCGAAGCCGATGGAAGCGGCCACCACGATCAGGTTCATGTTGTTTTTGTAGTCGACCTTGGACAGGGTGCGGATGCCGCTGGCCGCGACGGTGCCGAAGAGTACTACGCCGGCACCGCCCAGGACGGGCGTGGGGACCGCTGCCACCACCCGGCCAAGGACGGGCAGCAGGCCAAGGACCACCAGGATGATGCCGCCGGCGCTGACAACGAACCGGCTCTTGACGCCCGTGATGGCCACCAGCCCCACGTTCTGGGCGAAGGCGCTTTGGGTGAAGGAGTTGAAGAGCGGGGAGACTGCGCTGGAAAGCATGTCCGCCCGCAGGCCGTTGCCGATCCGTTTCGAGTCCACCTTGGTGCCCACGATCTCGCCCACGGCGATGATGTCGGCAGAGGTCTCGGTGAGGGTGACCAGGATGACGATCAGCATGGAGATGATGGCGGCTGCCTCGAACGTAGGCGGTCCGAAGGCGAAGGGGGTGGGGAAGGCGACAATCTCGCCCTGGCCCACCTTGGAGAAGTCGGCCATGCCGAAGACGACTGCGATCACCGTGCCCAGGACCATGGCCAGCAGGATGGACAGCCGGGAAATGGCGGCGCTGCCCACCTTGCTCAGGAGCAGGACGATGCCCATGGTGGCGGCGGCGAGCCCGATGTTCGCCATGCTGCCGTAGTTGGGCGCCTTGTTGTTTCCGCCCATGGCCCAGTTCGCGGCAACCGGCATCAGGGTCAGGCCGATGGTGGTGATCACCGTGCCGGTAACGACTGGCGGGAAGAAGCGGATGATCTTCGAGAACAGGGGAGTGATCAACAGACCGATCAGGGACGCCGCGATGACCGACCCGAAGACGGCCTGGATTCCCCCGCCGCCGTGGACGATGGCCACCATGGTGGAGACCCCCGCGAAGGAGACGCCCTGGACCAGCGGCAGCTGCGAACCGAAGAAGGGGACGCCGACGGTCTGCAGGATGGTGGCCAGGCCGCCGACGAAAAGGCAGGCCGCGATGAGCAGGCCGATGTCCTGGGAGTTCATCCCTGCGGCTGCGCCGATGATCAGGGGAGGGGCGACGATGCCGCCGTACATGGTCAGGACGTGTTGGAAGCCGTAGGCAAACATGCTTCCAATTGGGAGCCGCTGGTCCTCGGGGCGGGCCGGCCGTGCGCCTTTTGCAGCGGCTGCGGCGGCGAGTTTCTTCTTGGTGTTCATGGCAGACTTTCTTGGTTCATGGCAGACGTCATCGTCTGGCTAACTGGTGTCTGGCTAACAGGTGAATCTGTGGGGGTGACGACGGGCCCAACCAGGTAGCTGAGCCCGTCGATGGTGAATCCGGGATTTAGCAGAAGCCCGCGATGCCCGACCAGGCGGTGGGAGCCGGGGCCGCGTCGTCGCGCTGGACGGTGGCCTCGATCAGGCCGTAGGGGCGGTCCGCCGCGAAGAAGACCTCGTTGGGGTTGTCGAGGCCGAACGGTGAGAGGTCCACCAGGAAGTGGTGCTTGTTGGGCATGGAGAACTTGATCTCATCGATTTCGCTGTGTGCTTCAAGCACCTTGGTGCCCATGTCGAACAGGGTCTGCTGGAGGGCGTGGGAGTACTTCTCGGTGAAGCCTTCCAGCAGGAGGCCCTTGACGTCGTCGTAGCTCTTGTTGAAGTCCAGCGTGCTGAAATCGGTGCCGGTCTTGAAGCGCCACCGGGCTGAAACGTCCGTGGCGAGGATGCGGTCGGTGGTCTCGGGCAGCGTGGTGTAGCGGTCCCGGGGGTAGCCGACGAATCCTGACTGGGTGGACTTGAGGACGGTCAGGTCCTTGAGTCCGGAGATCAGGTGGCTCGTGGCACCGTCTCGGACCAGGACGGCGGTCCGGACTTCCTGGCCATTGCGGACGAAGGAGTGGTCGTGTTCGCTGCCGTGGGCCTGGATCCGGTTCCAGGCGTAAGACTCGGCTTCCCAGCGTCCGCCGGTGACCCAGTCGAAGCTGGAGGTGAAGTGCTCACCGAGGCGCAGCAGGAACTGTTCCGGTGACCCGATGCCCTCACGGGCAAAGGCGTAGATGGTGTTCTTCTGGGTGTCGGTGGCCACCACGTGGGCGTTGTCGCCCTCAAGGTGGGCCGCGGCGAAGTCGCCCCGCAGTTGCGAGGTGACGTTCAGGTCTTCGATCTCGTGGCGGTTCGTGTCCCGGGTGATCTTGACGACGCGGACTTCTGCCTTGCCGTACTGGTTTTCGCCGAGGATGATCTTGCTGCTCATGGTCTTTTCCCAACTTCCGGTAAGTGGAACCTAGGTTCCATCACTGAAATTAAGCGCGCGTTTCATGCGCGTTTCCGATGGAGCCGACCCAACAAAAAAGAGCCGGCATCCGTTGATGCCAGCTCATTACGACCCTGCCTGCTGCTCCCAGGTTACGTGACGTGCGCCACGAGTTGCACAACAGCGTACCCCGCAATGGCGGTGGTGTACATCACAGGTGCAAAATTCGGTTTGTGACCGGACTAGGCACTTGGGCCTCGGCAGGGGCTATTGACCCCCCGGCCAACCCAGTTCTAGAATTTCATAAAGCAGAAACAAATTTTCGTACTATGAAAAATAGGAGGCTTCGATGTACCAGCAGGACAGGACCCCGGTCGCGCCACAGCCAGCCGCACCGTCAGCAGTCCAGGAGTTCTACCTTCCCCTCGGCGGCGGTACGGACCCGGACTTCTTCGTTCCGGAGGACCGCGTCCACGAACCCGGCCGCTTTTCGCGGTGGATTTCCGCCCTCCCTGGATTCGGGCGGCGCTAAGACCAGCAGGGAGTTCCGGCTACTCCCGCCCCGGCCACTGCTTTCCGGCCCAGGGATCATAGTCGGCTATGAGCTTCTCCTGCGCCGGGCGTTCGTCTTCGGGAACATGCTGCAGGTTCACCCGCACCCGGTACCAAAGCGAGCTGGACCCGCGCATCCCGTCGACCAGGACATCAGCCGGCTGCAGGGAATTGACGACGGCGGCGTGCCGGGTTTTCCATTCGTCGAGGGCCGCGAGGGCCTCTGGCTTGGTCTTGGTGCGGGCCACCTCGATCAACGGCATCGTGGACTGCCGGCGCCCGGACCCGTTCCCCGCCCGGGGGGCCTTTTCGGCGGGGCCCAGCTCCTTGGCAAGGGCCAGGAGCCCATCCAGCCTGCCCGCAGCGCCGTCAATTTCGGAATGCGGATCACCGATCTGCGCGTACCGTTCGAGGACCGTGCGCATATTGAACTGCTCAGGCCTGGCGGTGCGCATCTCGTCCCACGTCAGCGGCGTCGAAACCCGGGCATCCGGCAACGGCCTCACCGAGTAGGCGGAGGCCACGGTGCGGTCCTTGGCGTTTTGGTTGAAGTCCACGAAGACGCTCTCGCCGCGCTCCTCCTTCCACCACCGTGCGGTGGCCAGTCCGGGAGCGCGGTTCTCCACCTCCCGCGCCAGGGTTTCGGCAGCGAGCCGGACGTCCTTGTAGGACCACTCGGGAGCAATGCGCACCAGGATATGCAGCCCGCGCGAACCGCTCGTCTTCGGCCACCCCACCAGGCCTGCGTCGTCCAGCACCTCCTGCGCCACGTATGCGACGTCCACGATCTGCGACCAGTCCACCCCCGGCATGGGGTCGAGGTCCACCCGCAGCTCGTCCGGGTGTTCAAGGTCCTCCGCGCGGACCGGATGCGGATTCAGGTCCAGGCAGCCGAGGTTGATGACCCATGCCAGACCGGCGGCATCCCGGATCACCGCTTCCTCCGCCGATGTTCCGGACGCGTAGTGCAGCATGGTGGTGTCGATGAACGGCGGGTGGTTTTCCGGCACGCGCTTCTGGAAGAATGGCTCGGCATCGATGCCTTTGGGGAACCGCTTGAGCACCATGGGCCTGCCGCCCGCACCCCTCAGCGCGCCGTCCGCCACCGACAGGTAGTACTGGACCAGGTCCAGTTTGGTCAGCCCTGGCTCCGGGAACACCACTTTGTCCGGGCTGGAGATCCGCACTTCGATCCCATCGATGTCCAGAACCTCGGGTGGCGTCTTTGACGGTGTCATGGCGCCACGCTAGCAGCGGGCCGGACGCCTGTCAGCCGTTGACCAGCCTCTTTGCCGCTGCGGCGTGTCCGGCGATGAGGCCGACCACATCCAGCCCGGGGATCTGCCCGTCCACCACCCGCCACTGCCCGCCCACCATCACCCGGTCCGCCCGGTCGGCGGCGCAGAGGAGGAGGGCTGCGACGGGGTCATGGCTGCCGGAAAAGCGGAGGTCGTCAAGTCGAAACAGCGCCAGGTCGGCCTGCATGCCAGGTGCCAGCTGCCCCAGGCCGCGCCGTCCAAGGACTGCCGCGGACCCCCGGGTGGCCCAGCCCAGCGCCCGTTCCACCGGCACGTCAGCCCCATAGCGCAGCCGCTGGAGGTAGAGGGCCTGCCGCGCTTCCAGGATCATGTTGGAGGCATCGTTCGACGCCGAACCGTCCACCCCCAGACCCACCGGGACGCCGGCGTCCTCCAGTTCCAGGACCCGGGCAGTCCCGGAGGCCAGGCGCATGTTGGAGGTGGGGCAATGCGCGACGCCGGTCCCCGCTGCACCGAGGCGGGTGATCTCCGCATCGCTGAAGTGGATTCCGTGCCCCAGCCAGGTGCGGTCCGTCAGCCAGCCAACGCTGTCCAGGTAGTCCACGGTCCGCAGGCCGAACATCTCCCGGCAGAAGTCCTCCTCCTCCAGGGTCTCGGCCAGGTGCGTGTGCAGCCGAACGTCCAGCCGCTCCGCGAGGGCCGCGCTTTCAGCCATGATCTCCTTCGTCACCGAGAACGGTGAGCAGGGGGCCAGTGCGATCTGGATCACCGCGTCAACCCCGCGCTCGTGGTACTGGCCCACCAAGCGCTCGCTGTCCGCCAGCACCACCTCCGGATGCTGCACGGTGGACTGTGGCGGCAGGCCGCCGTCGTCCGTCCCCAGGGTCATGGAGCCACGGGTGAGCGTGGCCCGCATGCCGAGCCGCCGTACCGCCTCAACCTCGATGTCCACGGCATCCTCAAGGCCCGCGGGGAAGAGGTAGTGGTGGTCGGCGGCAGTGGTGCAGCCGGAAAGCAGCAGCTCGGCCAGTGCCACTGTTGCTGCCAGTTCCAGGTCCTTCGGCGTGAGCCGGGCCCACACGGGGTACAGGTTCTGCAGCCAGGGGAACAGCGGGGTGTTGGCCACCGGCCCCCAGGCCCGCGTGAGGGTTTGGTAGAAGTGGTGGTGCGTGTTGATCAGGCCGGGCAGCAGCACGTGGTTGCCTGCGTCGAAGGTCCCGGTGCAGGGCGCGGACGGCTGCTCGCCCGCGGCCAGGACCTCGGTGATGACGCCGCCGCTGACCACCAGGCCGCCTGTTGCGTCGAGGTCATTGGCGGTGAAAGCTGCGAGCGGATTGCGGATCCATAAGCGGGATACGGGTGCAGGGGAGGGAGCGGTCATGGCTGTCCTTGTCTGAGCCGAAGGCGGATGCGGTAAGTCCAGCTCAGTGAGGCCCTGTCTGCTGATCCAGGTGCCGCGCCTGGAGGCAGGGCGGGTGGGTTCAGCGTAGGGAAATCGGCTGACGTGCGTCAACGTGGCTTTTTGTGACCGCGGCGCCGGGAGGAGCCGTGAAGAGTCGGCAACATGCATTTCACATAGCGAAAATGAATTTCCAGAAAAGTATGGCGTGGCCCACAAACGGGTGCTAATCTCAATTCTGCCAAAGGCGGGCACCCGAACCCGGGAAGCTATCTACCAGGCGCAACTTAACCTTCACAGCACATGCTGAAGCCTGGTAACCGTTCGCACCTGGTTTTACTGGTCCTGCGCGGCAACAGGCTTCCCGGCAAAAGGAAGTCGCATCATGAGTACCACCGTCACGGCCGAACAGTTTTTGGCCCGCTCCATCCGGCTGGCAACGGCCAATGTCCTCAACAGCGGGGGCCCGTTCGGCGCCATGATCGTCACGGCGGACGGGCAGGCGTTCGACGGCGTCAACCGTGTCACCGCGGATAACGATCCCACCGCGCACGCCGAAGTTACCGCCATCCGCACTGCCTGCCGCGAATTGGGCACCTTCGACCTCAGCGGCGCAACCCTCTACACCAGCTGCGAGCCCTGCCCCATGTGCCTGGCCTCCGCGCTCTGGGCCCGGGTAAGCCGCGTTGTCTACGCCGCCGACCGGCATGACGCCGCATCCGTCGGTTTTGACGACGCCCTGTTCTACGAATACTTCGAAAACCAGGACAGGGATTCCCTGATGCCGGTCTCCAAGCTGGAGCTGGGCGATCCCCAGGCCCCGGCGCCGCTGGAGCCGTTCAACACCTGGAACACGCTCGAATCCAGGATCGACTACTAGGCCCGGCGGCTTCGATGACCATCCTGGACCATTCCCACGAGGAGCATTCGGCTCCAAGCACCAGCACGATCCGGCGGGCGCCGCGCACTTCCACGCAGGCAACCGGAACACCCCGACCGCCGGCACCGGAATCCTTCCTGGACCGCTTCTTCCAGATCACCCGGCGCGGCTCCACCGTTGCCCGCGAGTTCCGCGGCGGCCTGGTCACCTTCTTCACCATGGCGTACATCGTCATCCTCAACCCCCTCATCCTGGGCGGGTTCAGCGCTGACAACGCCCCCACCGATGTTGCCGGCGGTTGGCTCTCCGCCGCCCAGGTGGGCGCCGTCACCGGCCTCACCGCCGGCGTCATGACCATCCTCTTCGGCCTTATCGCCAACCTGCCCTTCGGTCTTGCCGCCGGGCTTGGCATCAACTCCTTCCTGGCCGTCTCGGTGATTCACGAAGTCACGTGGCCCGAGGCCATGGGCCTGGTGGTGATCAACGGCATCCTTATCGTGTTGTTCGGCGTCACCGGCGCCCGGACGGCCATCTTCCGGGCGGTGCCCAAGGAGCTGAAAGCCGCGATCACTGTCGGCATCGGGCTGTTCATCGCCTTCATCGGCTTCGTGGACTCCGGCTTCGTCCGGCCCACCGCCGGCGGTCCACCCGTCCAGCTGGGCGACGGCGGCTCCATCACCTCAGTGCCCACGCTCGTGTTCGTCGTCGGACTCCTGGCCATGGGCATCCTGGTGGCGCGCAAGGTCCAGGGCGGCCTGCTCATCGGCATCGTGGGCACCACCGTGCTGGCCGCCGTCGTGGAAGCCATCATGAAGATCGGCCCCGCCAGCGCTACCAACCCCGGCGGCTGGCACCTGAACACCCCCGTCCTGTCCGGCCAGCTGGTTTCGGCGCCGGACCTGGGCCTGGTGGGCCAGTTCGACCTCTTCGGCTCCTTCGCCAGGATCGGCGGACTCGCAGCCACCATGCTGGTCTTCACACTGGTGTTCACCAACTTCTTCGACGCCATGGGAACCATGACCGGCCTGGCCAAAAGCGCCGGCGTCGCCCACAAGGACGGCACATTCCCCCGGCTGAAGTCGGCCTTCATCGTGGAAGGCTTCGGTGCCGTGGCGGGCGGGGCCACCTCCGGCTCCTCCAACACCGTGTACATCGACTCCGCAGCCGGCATCGGCGAGGGCGCCCGGACCGGTTTGGCTTCGGTGGTCACCGGCGCGCTGTTCCTGGGCTCGATGTTCCTCACCCCGCTCACCAGCGTGGTGCCGCTCGAGGTTGCCGCCGCCGCACTGGTGGTGGTGGGCGCCATGATGATGGCGCAGATCCGCGAGATCAAGTTCACCAAGTTCACCGTGGCCCTGCCGGCGTTCCTCACCATCGTGACCATGCCGCTGAGCTACTCCATCGCCAACGGCATCGGGGTGGGCTTCGTGAGCTGGGCCGTCATCGGGGCGGCATCCGGCAAGGCGAAGAAGATCCATCCGCTCATGTGGGTGGTGAGCGCGGGGTTCCTGGTGTACTTCGCCCGCGGGCCGATCAACCACCTGCTCGGCGGCTGATCTTGCCCCACCACCCAAGGGGTCGGGCCAGCCCTTGGCCCGGCCTCTTGCAGGACCGACAATGGACACCACCGCCGCGGAAGAAGGAGCGCCGCCATGCTTGACCTGATCCCTTCACTTGGCCCCTGGACGCGCAGGCTGGCAGGCCGACAGTTCGCCGTGGCCACCATCCTGGCCGCCACCGGATCGGTGCCGCGCCCGGTGGGGACCTCCATGCTGGTCACCGAATCCGGCGATGTCCTGGGCAGCCTCTCCGGCGGCTGTGTGGAAGGCGCCGTGGTGGCGCTCGCCCAGGAGGCAACGGACGACGGCGTCCCGCGCCACGAGACGTTCGGCTTCAGTTCCGACGACGCCTTCGCCGCCGGACTCACCTGCGGGGGAGAACTGGCCATTCACATCCAGCCGGTGCCCGCCGGGACCGGTGCTGCCAGGGATCCGCTGCGCGCTGCCCTGCTGCAGCTTGCTGCCCTCGGGCCGGACCAACCCGTAGCGCTGGTACGGCTCCTGGGTAGCCCGGGAAGCGCCGCCGTCGTCCTTTCCGATCCCGCCGCCTTCCGCCTGGCCGCCCACCCGGAGCTGGCAGCGCTGCTGCAGGGGGAGCCCGCCCTGCAGGTGGAAGCGATGGTGCGCAGCGGCGGCACCGGGCTGGTCCGCCAGGCAGGGCACCGGGAATGTCCACCGGACCGGAGCGGGCACGGGCGCCCGGGCGAAGAGCTGGCTGTCCTGGTGGAGTCCCGGCTGGCCCCGCCGCGGATGCTGGTGTTCGGCGCCAACGATTTCGGTGCCGCGCTGGTCCCGGCAGCCAAGCTGCTGGGCTACTACGTGACCCTGGTCGATGCCCGCCCGGCCTTCGCGTCGCAGCCCCGGTTCGCCGCTGCCGACCAGGTGGTGACGGACTGGCCGCACCGGTACCTGGCGGCGGAAGCCGCGGCAGGCAGGCTGGACCCCCGTACCGTGGCCGCAGTCCTGACCCACGACCCCAAGTTCGACATTCCGCTGCTGGAGGTCGCGCTGGCCCTGGACCTCGCCTATGTGGGCGCCATGGGCTCGCGCCGGAGCCACCTCCAGCGGGTGGATGAGCTCCTCAACGCAGGCGTTCCGCCGGAACGGATTGCCCAACTGCATTCACCCATCGGCCTGGACCTCGGCGCCGTCACTCCCGCCGAAGTGGCGGTGTCCGTGACTGCGGAACTGATTGCCGCCCGGAACCGCGCTGCCAGCGGCATGCCGTTGCGGGAAACTTCCGGGGCCATCCACCATCACCCGGCTGCCCCGGCAGCCGCAGACCTTACCAAGCAGGAGATCGCATGGACATGAACACCATCGAGGCGGTGGTCCGCACCACCGACCCCGCGCAATGGCGCGAAGGCGATGCCTGGCTTGCCGGCGGCACGGTCCTGTTCTCCTACGGCAGCTACGCCTTTGGGCCCCAGCCTCTCACCCGGCTCCTGGACCTCGGCGACGCCGGCTGGACGCCCGTCACCGTCACCGATGACGGCATCGAGCTGGCCGCCACGTGCACCATCGCGGAGCTGTACAACCTTCCGGTGTCGCCGGCTGTGGCGGACCGCAGCTGGCCGGCGCTGGACCTCGTCCGGGCGTGCTGCGATTCCTTCGTGGCCTCCTTCAAGGTCTGGAACATGTCCACCGTGGGCGGCAACCTCTGCACCTCCCTGCCCGCAGGGCCCATCATCTCGCTGTGCGCCGGGATGGAGGGGACGGCCACCATCCTCGGCCCGGGCGGCGCCAGCCGGCAGGTTCCGGTGGCGGAGTTCATCACCGGTGATGCCACGAACTGCCTGGCACCCGGCGAGCTGCTCCGCAGTATCCACCTGCCGGCGTCGGCCCTTAACTCACGGGTGGCGTTCCGCCGGCTGTCGCTGAGCAACCTGGGCCGGTCCGGGGCGCTGCTCATCGGAAGGCTCGACGGCGGCACCTCCCTGGTGCTCACCGTCACCGCTGCCACCAAGCGGCCCGTACAGCTGCGTTTCGACGGGGTGCCGGATGCAGACCGGCTGGCCGCTGCGTTGGACGATGCCATCCCGGCGGAGCTCTATCACGACGACATCCACGGCATGCCCGCCTGGCGCCGCGACATGACCTACCGGCTTGCCGAAGAAATCCGGGCCGAACTCGCCGCGCCCCACGGGACGCCGGGACTCGTTGTTTCCGGTGATTTCTGGCCGCCCCGGGCCGCAAGGCCCGGCACCACTCTTTCGAAAGGGGCCTAAGCATGGCCATCGAGATCAACGGCACCCCTGCCGGCACGGCGCCGCGCCCCGGGCAGTGCCTGCGCACCTTCCTGCGGGAGCTGGGTAACACCGGCGTGAAGAAAGGCTGCGACGGCGGCGACTGCGGCGCCTGCACCGTGCACGTGGACGGAACACCGGTCCACAGCTGCATCTACCCGGCCGTGCGGGCAGAGGGGCGCTCGGTGACCACCATCGAGGGGCTGGCGGCGGCCGGAGGTGGCGGCGACGGTGACTTGCACCCCGTGCAGCAGCAGTTCATGGAGCGCCAGGGGTTCCAGTGCGGCTTCTGCACGGCGGGCATGGTGATGACGGCGGCAACGTTCGACGACGAACAAGAGGACAACCTGCCCCGGAACCTCAAGGGCAACCTCTGCCGGTGCACCGGGTACCGCGCCATTGCCGATGCGGTCTGTGGGGACGCCGGCCATCCCGCCCCCGAAGGACCGGGTTCCGGCATCGCGGGGGAAGGCCAGCCGGATCCGGAGCCGGGCCGGTTGGGCGACGACGTTCCCGCACCGGCCAGCCGGGCAGTGGTTACCGGCGCCGCCCGCTACACCTTGGACCTGCCGACGGACCAGCAGCAGGCCCTGCTGCACCTGAAGATCCTGCGCTCGCCGCACGCCCACGCCCGCGTTCTCTCCATCGACAAGGAGGCAACGCTGCAGGTTCCCGGCGTCGTGGCGGTCTTCACCCACGAGGACGCTCCGGAGCAGCTGTTCTCAACGGCGCAGCATGAGCTCTTTACCGACGACCCGGATGACACCCGGGTGCTCGATGACGTGGTGAGGTTCCGCGGCCAGCGGGTTGCCGCCGTCGTGGCTGAATCCGTCGGCGCTGCGGAAGCCGGCGTCCGGGCGCTCCGCGTGGAGTATGAGGAGCTGCCTGCTGTCTTTTCGCCGCAGGACGCGCTGCTTCCGGGCGCACCGCTGGTGCACGGGGACAGGGATGCATCCCGCTCCCGAATTGGCCGGCCGGACCGCAACGTGGTGGCGGAGCTGCACTCGGAGCTGGGAAACGTGGCCGACGGCTTCGCTGCCGCCGATTTCATCCACGAGCAGACCTACCAGACCCAGCGGGTGCAGCACGTGGCGTTGGAGACGCACGCGGCCATCGCCTCGGTGGACGCCGACGGCCGGCTGCAGGTTCGCACGTCCAGCCAGGTCCCGTTCCTGGTCCGGCGGACGCTGTGCCGGGTGTTCGGGCTGGATGAGGACAAGGTGCACGTGGTGGCCGGCCGGGTGGGCGGCGGGTTCGGCGGCAAGCAGGAAGTCCTCACCGAGGACCTCGTGGCGCTCGCAGCCCTGAAACTGAAGCGGCCGGTCCAGCTGGAACTGACCCGCACCGAGCAGTTCACCGCCACCACCACCCGGCACCCGTTCACGATCAAACTGAAGGCCGGTGCCAGCAGGGAAGGCAGGCTGACGGCCCTGGAGCTGGACGTCGTCACCAACACCGGCGCTTACGGCAACCACGGCCCTGGCGTCATGTTCCACGGTTGCGGCGAATCACTGGCCGTATACAACTGCGCCAACAAGAAGGTGGATGCGCACTCGGTGTACACCAACACGGTGCCGGCCGGTGCCTTCCGCGGCTACGGACTCAGCCAGATGATCTTCGCCATCGAGTCCGCCATGGATGAACTGGCGGCCGGAATCGGCATGGATCCGCTGGAGTTCCGCCGCCGGAACATGGTCCGCGAGGGAGACCACATGCTGTCCACCCAGCCGGATCCGGAAGAGGACGTCCACTACGGCAGCTACGGACTGGACCAGTGCCTTGACCTGGTCCGCGACGCCCTGGACCGCGGCAAGGCCCGCTACCGGGATGCAGGCCTGGACGACCTTGGCCCGGACTGGATGGTGGGGGAGGGCGCCGCCCTCTCCATGATCGACACCGTGCCCCCGCGCGGCCACTTTGCCCACTCCCGCCTCCGGCTCCTGCCGGACGGAACGTACCAGGCCGACGTCGGGACCGCCGAGTTTGGGAACGGCACAACCACGGTGCACGCGCAGCTGGCGGCCACGGCCTTGTCCACGGAGGCGTCCCGGGTGGCGGTGCGCCAGTCGGACACGGACCTGGTGGAGCACGATACCGGCGCGTTCGGCTCCGCAGGGACGGTGGTGGCCGGAAAGGCCACGCTCGCCGCTGCGGAAGAGTTGGCAGTCCGGATCCGCGCCTTCGCGGCCGGCATCCGGCAGACGCAGGCGTCCGCGTGCGTCCTCAACGGCGATGCCGTGGTGGTTGACGGAACTCCCGTGGCACTGGCTGAGCTGGCGCAGGCTGCCGCGGATGCCGGCGTCGAACTCGCCGCGGAGGGACGCTGGGGCGGTACCCCGCGTTCCGTCGCCTTCAACGTGCACGGCTTCCGGGTGGCCGTGAACCGCGGCACCGGTGAGCTGAAGATCCTGCAAAGCGTGCAGGCCGCCGACGCGGGGGTGGTGGTCAACCCGCGGCAATGCCGCGGACAGATCGAAGGTGGGATTGCCCAGGCCTTGGGTGCCACGCTGTATGAGGAAGTCGTAGTGGACGACGCCGGCAAGGTCACCACGGACATCCTCCGGCAGTACCACATTCCTACTTTCGCGGACGTGCCTCGCAGCGAGGTGTACTTCGCGGATACCAACGACAAGCTGGGGCCGCTGGGGGCGAAATCGATGAGCGAAAGCCCGTTCAATCCGGTGGCGCCGGCGCTTGCCAACGCACTCCGGAATGCCACCGGAGTGCGCTTCGCGTCCCTGCCCATCGCTCGCGACCGGATCTATTTGGGGCTCAAGGAAGCCGGGCTGGTGCCCAAGCTGGAGCGTGTGCCTTCCTAGGCCAGCCGGGGTCATACTTCCGCTGGTGCGGATGCAACCCGGGGTCGGATCTGACCCGGGGTTGCATCGTTGCATATAGTCGGGGGATGGAACAGCGGATTTTAGGCAAGACCGGACGGAACGTCTCCATCGTGGGGCTGGGTACCTGGCAGCTCGGTGCGGACTGGGGAAACGTGGATCCGGCACAGGCGCAGGCCATCCTCGCAGCCTCGGTGGAGGCCGGAGTTACCCTCTTCGACACCGCGGACGTCTATGGTGACGGCAAGAGTGAGCAGGCCATCGGGAAGTTCCTGGCGGACAACCCGGGCTCCGGCGTCACGGTTGCCACCAAGATGGGCCGGCGGGTGGAGCAGCGGCCGGAGAACTACAATCTGGCCAACTTCCGCCAGTGGGTTGACCGCTCTCGGAAGAACCTGGGCATGGACACCCTGGACCTGGTCCAGCTGCACTGCCCGCCCACCCCGGTCTACAGCAACAACGAGGTCTACGACGCCCTCGACACCCTGGTGGCGGAAGGTGCCATCCGCAACTATGGCGTCAGTGTGGAACGGACGGACGAGGCCCTCGAAGCCATCCGGCATGAAGGAACGGCCTCTGTCCAGATCATCCTCAACGCCTTCCGCCTCAAGCCGCTGGACGAGGTGCTGCCCGCCGCCAAGGCTGCAGGGGTGGGCATCATCGCCCGCGTGCCGCTGGCATCTGGTCTGCTCTCCGGCAAGTACACCAAGGACACCACCTTCGCGGAGAACGATCACCGCAACTACAACCGCCAGGGCGATGCCTTCGACGTTGGGGAGACCTTCTCCGGCGTGGACTACGAGCTGGGCCTGAAAGCCGTGAAGGAGTTCGAGCAGCTGGTCCCTTCCGGTGCTACAACGGCGCAGGCGGCCATCGCCTGGATTGCTGCCCAGGACGGCGTCACTACCGTCATCCCCGGCGCACGCAACGTGGATCAGGCACGGGCCAATGCCGCCGCGGCCACGGTCAGCGTGGGCAAGGAGTTCGACGACGGGGTCCGCTGGATCTACGACCACTACTTCCGCGAGTCCATCCACCCGCGCTGGTAGCGTTCGCCGCCTGCCCCAAGCCTCGCTTCGCTCGCCACGGGGACCCCGGGCGGCTTTCTTACCCACTCGGCTCGGTGGCACGCCGGCGGCAAGGAGTTCAGCGATGGGCAAACGGTCGGATTACCGGGCGGTGCTGGAATTGCTTCCGCCCGGGGAGTGGACCGCCTACCTGACCGCTGAGTCCGGGCTTCCTGGGCCCCGGGGCAACCTGGAACTGGCGGCGGCGTTTGCCGATGTAGCGGAGCCGGACCTGGTCCGGCTGTGCGCCGGGAGCCCCGACGAGTACCTTGCCCTGTGCGGCGCTATTGGTCTTGGCCGGCTGCTTGTGGAGGGCGATTCTGATGCTGCCGCTACCCTGCGGGCGCTGGCGGAAGACGACCGCTGGCGGGTCCGCGAGGGGGTAGCGATGGCCCTGCAGCGCCTGGGGGATGCGGACATGCCCGCCTTGTGGGCCCTGGTGGAACGATGGGCGGACGACGCGCCGCTCGTGCAGCGTGCCGTTGCGGCCGGGATTTGTGAACCGCGGCTGCTGGGTGCTCCGGAGGATGCCGCCAGAGCGGTTGAGATCCTCGACAGGATAACCAGAGTGGTGGAAGGAACGGATCCTGCATCCCGCCGGTCGGAGCAATTCCGCGTGCTGCGCCAGGGGCTTGGATACTGCTGGAGCGTTGCCGTTGCCGCGGCACCGGTCACTGGGTTCGGACACCTCGCCAAGTGGGCTCGCAGCCAGGACCGTGACGTGCGCTGGATCGTACGCGAGAACCTTCGAAAAGCGCGCCTTCACAGGGCCGATCCGTCGGCAGCAGAGCGTTTGGCTGCCGTCCTCGAAAAGTCCGCCGAATGACGGCCCCCGGCATCTCTGCGTTCGTTCAGCGGCTTGCGGCCGTGGAGCTCGGACCGGCGTGCACTAACTTCTTCAATCATGAAGTCCCGGAGAACGCGCTGCGCAGGCGCAACCTGGAGCTCTACCTGCAGGAGATGCTGGACCGGCAGCCCAAGGTGCTGCTGGTAGGGGAGGCACCCGGTTTCCGGGGCATGCGGATCACCGGTGTGCCCTTCACCAACCGGGTTATCCTCGGAGGCCCCACCAACAGCTTCGGGCTTTTCGGCCCCGGCAAGGGGTACGTGCTGCCGCCCGAAGCTGCAGGGGTGGCTGCCGAGCCAACGGCAACGGTGCTGTGGCAGGTGCTGGAAGAGGTGGGGGCTGTGCCACTGCTGTGGAGCGCTTTCCCCTGGCACACGCACCAGCCAGGAAAGCCCTTGTCCAACCGCACGCCCAAGCCTTCGGAGACAAAGCTGGGGACTCCCTTCTGGCAGGAATTGGCGGAACTGTTCGGCACCACCTCCATCGTGGCCGTGGGCAACGTGGCCCAGCACAGCCTCCAACGCAGCGGCTTGGCCGTTCCCAAGATTCGGCATCCGGCGCATGGCGGCAGGGCGGGTTTCAAGAGCGGGCTGGAGCAGTTGCTGGAAAGTGGGATGCAGGCCTGAGCTGAACACTTCACAGCCAGAATGTCGTACCCCTTTGTCATGATTGGTTCATGGGAAGGGCGGCGGTGGTCAAGGCTTACGCAGACATCCGGGCTGCCCTTGCTGTGCTGAATGCCGAGGTGGATTGGTGCGGTTCGGAGTCGTTTTCGGTGGCTGATCCGTTGGCCGGCCTGGCGGATGGTTGCTTGGACATTCTTGCCGGTGCCCGTGAGGTTGAAGCAGGGATTGCCGGGTTGAAGGCGAAGGCTGCGGTGATGTATGCGGAGAGCGCCAGTGCTGTTGCCGGTCCGGATGTGCCGGTGCAGGCGCAGGAGATGGCGGTCGCGGCGGAGGTCGGGTGCGTGCTGGCGCTGGGGCCGCGGGCGGCGTCCTCGTTCCTGGCGACTTCGCACGCCGTTGTTTCCTCGTTGCCGCGGACCCTTGCGGGGCTGCAGGCGGGGACGTTGTCCTGGAGTCATGCGGTGGTGATGGCTGATGAGGCCGCGAGCCTGGGTGCCGCGGGGGCGGCGGCGTTGGAAGCTCATTTCCTTGACCCGGACGCCCCGGATGCTGCTCGGGGGTGCCCTGCCGGGGAGCTGCCGGCGCAGCGGTTCAGGGTCAAGGCCCGGACGTGGCGGGAACGTCACCACGCCGAGAGCATCGAAGTGCGCCATGCCAAGGGGGTGGCGGATCGGCGGGTGGAGTTCCGGCCGGACCAGGACGGGATGGCGTGGCTGTCCGCGTGTTTGCCGGCGGATCAGGCGTTGGCCGGGTGGAACCGGCTCACCGCAATGTCCCGGTCACTGCAGGGGCCCGCGGAGTCCCGGACCATGTCCCAGTTGCGGGCGGACAAGTTCGCTGATGCGATCCTCGGCAGCAGTGGCAGCAGTGGCAGCAGTGGCAGTGGCGATGGCAGCAGCAGTAGCAATAGGACCAGTAGCGGCCGTGGCGCCAGCGTCACGGATGCGATTGACGAAGCTAATGGTGGTGACGGCGATACCGGTGCCCGTGACAGCGCCGGTGTCAATGGCAGGGATGGACGGGAAGACTTGCCTTCACCGATCCGGGCGCAGGTTCTGGTCACGGTCCCGGTGTTCTCCCTGATGGGGTTGGCCGATGAACCGGCCATGCTCGACGGGTACGGGCCGATCCCGCCCTCGATGGCCCGCGATTTGGTGGCGAACGGCGCCGGATCGTTTTACCGGGTGTTGGTGGATCCGCGGGACGGTGCGCCGCTGGAGATCGGCCGGAAGAGTTACCGGGTGACCGGGGCGATGCGGGCCTGGCTGCGGATGCGGGACGGTAAGTGCCCGTTCCCGGGCTGCAGCAACAATTCCCTGGACAACGATGCCGACCACATCCTCGCCTGGGCCAAGGGCGGCACCACCGGGATCTCCAACCTGGGACAGCCCTGCCCTAAGCACCACAAGCTCCGGCACACCACCGGTTGGAAACCCACCGCGGCCACCAAGAACGAACCACCTGGCTGGATCTCGCCTACCGGCCGCCACTACACAAGCGAACACCAGGACTGGGAACCCACCCGTTGGCCTGTTCTTCGCAACGCGGACCAGGTACCGGGGGAGGCACCGCCTGGCGTGCTTTCTGATCTCGTGCAGCTCGGGATATCCCCGGCAGAAGATTGGCTGCAGTGGGTCCTGCACGCTCCATCCGCCTGACGCGGCCAGGGTAATGCTGCCCTGCCCACGCCTGACCGTCTTTGCGTGCTGTTGGGGTCGCCTGCTAGTGGTGGCCCGGTGCCTGTGGAGCTCGACTGCTACTGAAGAAGGCCCAGCTGGTCCGGCGTATCCACGTCCTCGCCGCTGGACTGGTCGCTGCAGTCCACCTCGTCCACAAGGTCAGGATGGGAACGCAGGAAGCCGCGCGCGCCGGCGTCACCCGTTACCGTTGCGCACACTGCCTCGCGCAGCGAGGCGTCGATGAGCAGGGGGTGCCCGCGCTGGAGTTGGCCCGCTTGCCCGCGGTTGTTTCCGTGGCGGGCGAATCCTGGCTGTCGTGACCTGTTCTCCTGCTGTGTGTTTTCGTTCCCTCCTGCTGTCTCCTTTGGCTCAAGACAGTCTCCGCGGCCAGCGTCGCCTTCGTGGCTTCGGGTGTCCGGCAGCCCGCCGTCGGACGGCGCGCGGCGGTAGGCCGCCGTCGTGACACGCCCCGGACGATGGGCGGCCAACAGCCGCCGGACAGTCTCCGGGGTCAGTCCGGGCTGGTCCACAAGGGCTATCAACAGGTGGCTTCCGGGGTTCGCGGCGTGGTTCCCGAGCAGGAATGAGCTGCCCATGCCCGTCTGCCAGTCCGCGTTGTCCAGCACGCGGAAGCGGTCGAGGCTGGCAGCTGCCTGAACTTCAGACGCTCCTGCGCCGAGGACCACCACTACTTCCCGGCAGCCGCCCTCGAGCAGTGCATTGCCGACGGACTCCACCAGCGGCCGGCCCCGGTAGGGCAGCAGGGCTTTCGGTCCCAGGCCCAGACGTGTCCCGGCCCCGGCCGCCAGGACGACGCCGCATACTCCGGGGTCCGCCAAACCCGTCGGGCCTGCGGCCTTAGTGTTCCTCATAGCTGCACCCTAGCCAATGCCAAAGCAGACGGGGCAGCCTCCCACGGAGACTGCCCCGACTGCTCCTGGGTGGTTCTCAGGCGTCGCCGCCCGCCCCGCCCGTGGTGCCGGCGTTGACGTCCAGGAGCTTGTACCGGTCAATCGCGTATGACGGCGCACCCTCCTCAACTTCGCCCCTCGCCGCCAGCATCTGCAGCACTTTCACCACGATGGAGTGGGTGTCGTTCTTGAAGTAGCGGCGGGCTGCTGCGCGGGTGTCGGAGAAGCCGAAGCCGTCGGCGCCGAGGGTGGCGAATTCGTTGGGGACGAACTGCCGGATCTGGTCCGGGGCTGCCTTCATGTAGTCGGACACGGCGACGATGGGGCCGGTGGCTCCTTCGAGTTGCTGGGCGACGAAGGGGACGCGGGCGGGCTGGCCGGGGTTGAGGAAGGCTTCTTCTTCGGCGGCGAGGCCGTCGCGGCGCAGTTCGTTCCAGGAGGTCACGGACCAGACGTCGGCGGAGACGTTCCAGTCATCTGCCAGCACGCGCTGGGCTTCGAGGGCCCAGGGTACGGAGACGCCGGAGGCGAGGATCTGGGTGCGGGGACCGTCGATCTTTGCCGGGGCGAGCAGGTAGATGCCCTTGATGACGCCTTCGACGTCGAGGTTCTCCGGTTCTGCGGGCTGGATGATGGGTTCGTTGTACACGGTGAGGTAGTACATGACGTTCTTGTCCGTCGAGCCTTCCCCGTACATCCGTTCCAGGCCGGAGCGGACGATGTGTCCGATTTCGTAGCCGTAGGCGGGGTCGTAGGTGAGTACGGCCGGGTTGGTGGAGGCCAGCAGGGGGGAGTGGCCGTCGGCGTGCTGGAGGCCTTCGCCGGTGAGGGTGGTCCGTCCCGCGGTGGCGCCGATGATGAAGCCGCGGGTCATTTGGTCCGCTGCTGCCCAGAAGGCGTCGCCGGTGCGTTGGAAGCCGAACATGGAGTAGAACGCGTAGACCGGGACCAGGGGGATGCCGTGGGTGGCGTAGGAGGTTCCGGCGGCGGTGAACGCTGCCACGGCGCCGGCTTCGTTGATGCCGGGGTGGATCAGCTGGCCCGCGGGGGACTCCTTGTACGCCAGGACCAGGTCACGGTCCACCGACAAGTAATTCTGGCCCTTGGGGTTGTAGATCTTCGCCGTGGGGAAGAACGCGTCCATGCCGAAGGTGCGGGCTTCGTCGGGGATGATCGGGGCTATGTGCTTGCCGAAGTTCTTGTCCCGCATCAGGTCCTTGAGCAGGCGGACGAACGCCATGGTGGTGGCGGCCATTTGCTTGCCCGAACCGCGCTTGGCCACCTCGTAGGACTTCGCCTCGGGCAGCACGATCTCAGCGTGGGTGTTGCGGCGCTCCGGGACTGATCCGCCCAGCGCGGCACGGCGCTCCATCATGTACTTGATTTCCGGGGCGTCGTTACCGGGGTGGTAGTACGGCGGCCGGTACGAGTCGTTCTCCAGCTGCTCGTCAGTAATGGGGATCCGGAGGTGATCGCGGAATTTCTTCAGGTCGTCCAGAGTGAGTTTTTTCATCTGGTGGGTGGCGTTGCGGCCTTCGAAGTGGGGGCCGAGGCCGTAGCCCTTGACGGTGTGGGCGAGGATGACGGTGGGTTTGCCCTTGAATTCTGTGGCTGCTTTGTAGGCGGCGTAGACCTTGCGGTAGTCGTGGCCGCCGCGTTTGAGGTTCCAGATCTGGTCATCGGTCAGGTCCGCGACGAGGTCTTTGGTCTGCGGGGTTTTGCCGAAGAAGTGTTCGCGGACGAACCCGCCGGATTCTGCCTTGTAGGTCTGGTAGTCCCCGTCGACGGTTTCGTTCATGATTTTCACGAGGGACCCGTCGGTGTCGCGGGTGAGCAGGTCATCCCATTCCCGGCCCCAGACGACCTTGATCACGTTCCAGCCCGCGCCGCGGAAGAACGCTTCGAGTTCCTGCATGATCTTGCCGTTGCCCCGGACCGGACCGTCCAGGCGCTGGAGGTTGCAGTTGATCACGAAGTTCAGGTTGTCCAGGTTCTCGTTCGCGGCGAGCTGGAGCAGGCCGCGGGATTCGGGTTCGTCCATTTCCCCGTCGCCCAGGAACGCCCAGACCTGCTGGTCGGAGGTGTCTTTCAGGCCGCGGTTGTGCAGGTAGCGGTTGTTCTGGGCCTGGTAGATCGCGTTCATCGGCCCGATGCCCATGGACACGGTGGGGAATTCCCAGAAGTGCGGCATCAACCTGGGGTGCGGGTAGGAGGACAGGGCGTGGCCCTGGCGGGACTTTTCCTGCCGGAACCCGTCCATGTCTTCCTCGGAGAGGCGGCCTTCCATGAATGCCCGGGCGTACATGCCGGGGGAGGCGTGGCCCTGGAAGAAGACCTGGTCCCCGCCGCCGGGGTGATCCTTGCCGCGGAAGAAGTGGTTGAACCCGACCTCGTACAGGGTCGCCGCGCCGGCGTACGTGGAGATATGCCCGCCGACGCCGATATCGGGCCGCTGCGCCCGGTGCACCATGACCGCGGCGTTCCACCGCATGTAGGCCCGGTAGCGGCGTTCGTATTCCTCGTTGCCCGGGAACTCGGCTTCCTGGTCCACCGGGATCGTGTTCACGTAATCGGTGGTGGTCACCATCGGCACACCCACGCTCTGCGCGCCCGCGCGCTGCAGCAGGCTCCGCATGATGTATTGGGCACGCTCGGTACCCTGTTCCCTGATCAACGCATCCAGGGACTCAACCCACTCGGCAGTCTCTTCCGGATCACGATCAGGCAGCTGGTTAGTCAACCCGCTGAGGATATGGGAGGTCTCTTCTCCTGCAGCCACGGCAGCCTCTTTTCATTTTTGAATGCTTGGCCTCATGTTTTCGTATTGTGAGAAAACATTGTTGCTAGACGAGATTAGTAGGAGGCGTGTCCAGGGTCAACGTGATAACCGCCACCAGCTGGCCGCAGCGGCGGGTTGGAGCGTACATACCCCCGGAAGCGTTGAAGCCCTGTGCGAATCAGCAAGCGCAGCCTCGGGCACGAGCATCAGCCCTTCCCTGTACAACTCCGATCTTGCCCCCACCAAGCGCGCCGGCCGCAGCTGGACCAGTTACAGCATCTTCACCCTGTGGGCCAACGACGTGCACAGCCTGGGCAACTACGCCTTCGCCATCGGGCTGTTCGCCTTGGGGCTGGGCGGGTGGCAGATCCTTATGGCCCTCGGCATCGGCGCGGCGCTGTTGTTCGGCCTCCTGACGCTGTCCGGATTCATGGGCGTCAAGACCGGTGTTCCCTTCCCAGTCATGAGCCGAATCAGCTTCGGCATCAGGGGCGCCCAGATCGCCAGCCTCCTCCGCGGCGCAGTGGCCGTGGCCTGGTTCGGCATCCAGACCTACCTCGCGTCCGTGGTGTTCCGCGTGATGCTCGTCGCCATGTTCCCCGCGTTGGCGGACATGGACAAAGACTCCATCCTGGGCCTGTCCACCCTGGGCTGGATGGCGTTTGTGACCCTTTGGGTGGTGCAGTTGGTGATCGTCAGCTTCGGTATGGAGATGATCCGCAAGTATGAGGCCTTCGCCGGCCCGGTCATTCTTGCCACCATGGCCGCCATGGCCATCTGGATCTTCGTCGAGGCAGGCGGAAGCATCGCCTGGTCCTCCGACAAGGCGCTGGAAGGGCCGGAAATGTGGCTCACCATCTTCGCCGGCGGCGCCCTGTGGGTGTCCATCTACGGCACCTTCGTCCTGAATTTTTGCGACTTCACCCGCTCGGCAGTCTCCAAGAAGGCTGTGGTGCGCGGCAACTTTTGGGGCATCCCCATCAACATGCTGGTTTTCGGCGCCATTGTGGTGGTCATGGCCGGTGGCCAGTTCAAGATCAACGGCACCATCATCAAGAGCCCCTCGGACATTGTCCAGACCATCCCCAACACGCTCTTCCTGGTCCTGGCCTGCCTTGCCCTGCTGATCCTGACCATCGCCGTGAACCTAATGGCCAACTTCGTTGCCCCGGTTTACGCACTAACCAACCTGTTCCCCAAGCGGCTGAACTTCCGCAAGGCCGCCATGGTCTCAGCGACGATCGGCTTGGTCATCCTGCCCTGGAACCTCTACAACAACCCGCTGGTCATCGTGTACTTCCTCGGTGGACTCGGTGCGCTGCTCGGCCCGCTGTTCGGCGTCGTCATGGCCGACTACTGGCTCATCCGCCGCGGGAAGGTCAACGTGCCGCAGCTCTACACGGCATCCCCTGACGGAACGTACTTCTACAAGAAGGGCGTCAACCCGCGGGCCATCATCGCCATGGTTCCGGCCGCCGTCCTGGCCCTCCTCATCGTCTTCGTCCCGGGACTGGCTGCGGCCGCTCCCTTCGCCTGGTTCTTTGCAGCAGGCATCGCCGCCACGCTCTACTTCTTCATCGCCGACCGCAACCAACGGCTGGAAGACCACGACGGTGAGGCCATCGCCGTCGTCAGCACCCACTGAGCCCCACCCACCCAGCAACCGGCCCCACAGGGACCCGGAGCACCAAAGGACTTCCCCATGCGCATACTCGTTGCCAATGTGAACACCACCTCGTCGATGACGGACTCGATTGCGGCCTCGGCACGCAGTGTGGCCGCTCCCGGTACGGAAATCATCGGCATCACCCCGAGGTTCGGCGCAGACTCCTGCGAGGGCAACTTTGAAAGCTACCTCGCCGCCATCGCCGTCATGGACGCCGTCACCTCCTACCCGGAGCCCTTCGACGCCGTTGTCCAGGCCGGCTACGGCGAGCACGGCCGCGAAGGCCTGCAGGAGCTGTTGGACGTGCCGGTGGTGGACATCACCGAAGCCGCAGCCAGCACGGCTATGTTCCTGGGTCACAAGTACTCCGTGGTGACCACCCTGGACCGGACGGTTCCCCTCATCGAGGACAGGCTGAAGCTGGCCGGACTGGACGCCAGATGTGCGTCTGTCCGTGCCAGCGGCATGGCCGTGCTGGAGCTGGAGGAGGAACCCGAGCGGGCAGTGGAGGCCATCATCAATCAGGCGATGCTGGCCGTCACCCAGGACAAGGCCGAGGTCATCGTGCTCGGCTGCGGCGGCATGGCCGGGCTGGATGAGCAGATCCGGCAGCGGGCCGGAGTCCCCGTAGTGGACGGCGTGGCTTCCGCGGTGACAATCGCCGAATCCCTGGTCCGGATGCGACTCTCCACCTCCAAAGTGCGGACGTTCGCTGCGCCCCGCCCCAAGACCGTCATAGGCTGGCCGCTGATCAAGCCGGCCGTGCCGGCGCAGTCCTAAGCCAGGAGACAGAATGGACACGTCCCCTCCCACTGCCCGCGTCGCCGTCGTTACCGGGGCCGGCTCCGGCATTGGCCGGGAGGTCGCCCGGCAGATGCTGGCCGATGGCTTCCGCGTGGTACTGGCCGGCCGACGCGAAGCGCAGCTGAAGGAGACAGCGGACAGTCACCCCGACGCTCTTGTGGTGCCGTGCGACGTCACCCGGCCCGACGACGTCGAGCGCCTTTTCGAGGCTGCCCGCCGGCAGTGGGGGCGCGTGGATGTCCTGTTCAACAATGCCGGCGTGTTCGGCCCGGCGGCCGGCGTGGACGAGATCAGCCTGGACGACTGGAACGCCACGCTGGCCGTGAACCTCACAGGCTCCATGCTGTGCGCGGCCGCGGCCGTCCGGGCCATGAAAGCGCAGGTGCCGCAGGGCGGGCGGATCATCAATAACGGTTCCATCTCCGCCCATTCGCCCCGGCCCCGGACGGTCGCATACACGGTGACCAAGCACGCCATGACCGGCCTGACCAAGAGCATCGAGTTGGACGGCCGCGGCTATGGCATCACGTGCGGGCAGATCGACATCGGCAACACGGCCACGGAAATCATGGACACCATCGGCGTCGGCTCGGGGGCACTGCAGGCCGACGGCAGCCGCAAGGTGGAGCCAATGTTCCCCGTGAAGGACGCGGCGCGCGCGGTGCTGATGATGGCCAACATGCCGGCCACAGCCAGTGTTGGCTCAGTGGTGGTTACCGCGGCCGGTATGCCCTTCATCGGCCGCGGCTGACGTGCTCCGGCCGACTCGCCGCGGCTGGGGAGGAGGCGGCAGGGCTAGAGGGGCAGCAGGGCCGACAGGTCGGCCCGCAGGCCTGATGCTGCCACTTTGCCGGCAGCAACTGCATCTGCCCAGCGCACCTGGCCCGTCACCATCCCAAGCCAGGTGGCGGCGTCGCACTCAATCACATTGGGTGGGGTGCCGCGCGTGTGCCGCGGCCCCTCCACGCACTGTGTGACGCCAAAGGGCGGCACACGCACCTCAACAGAGTTGCCCGGGGCGCGGGCGGTCACTTCCTCCAGCGAGTACCTCACTGCGGTGGCCAGGACCGTGCGTGGCACGGGAACGTCCGACGGCGGCTGGGCGGCTTCCAGCCATGCCTTCAGTGCTGCTTTGCCTTCCTGGACGTCGATACGACGACGGGCTACGGCCATGCTTTCAGTCTTTCCTTTTGCGGCGGTGCGGATTTTGCGGCGGCGGAGAACGGGGTGTCAGTCCAGAAGGGCGGAAACTGCCGGACCCAGCCGGATCTTGCCCACCGGTCGGCCGCCGCCAAGCACCGGCTCAACCACTTTTTCCAGGGCGCTGGCAACGCCCGGAATCTCCACGGCCCCCGCTGCCGCAAGAAGGGTCAGGGCCACAAGCGAGGTGGCGCGGACGTTTCCGTCGAGGATCTTGACTGCCACGGAAACGCCTTGGGGCGTGGCCATGGCCAGGACTCCCTCGGCCCCGATCTTGGCGATGATTTCGAGCTCGTCCATCACCAGGGTGTTGGCTTCACCGCGGCCCTGCACGGCCCACGGGTAATCCAGCATCGAGGTGGCAATGGTGGCTGCCCTGGCGCTGAAGCTCTGGTCACCCGGAGCTTTGGCCAGCTGCGAATAGGCCCGGGCCAGCCCCTTCAGGGAAACGGCTGCCACGGGCGCACCGCAGCCGTCGATGCCCAGGTGCGCGATCTGCTCGCTCGTGTATTCCTCGATGACCGTCCGCACCCGCTGCTGCAGGGGATGGTTGGGCTCCAGGTAGCTGTGCGTGTCCCACCCGTTTTCCGTGCAGGCCCAAAGGAATGCTGCGTGCTTCCCGGAACAGTTGTAGGCCAGCCGCGACTTCCCCTTTTCCGAGCGCACCAGCCAGTTGCGGGCCGTCTCGTCCTGGGGCCAGGCTTCGGGGCACTGCAGCTGGTCTTCACGGACGCCGGCGGCCTTGAGCATGCCAGCCACCACGTCCATGTGGTCCAGTGACCCGGTGTGGCTGCCGCAAGCGATGGCCACCTGGGCGCCGCGCAGCGGAACCCCGGACTGCATGGATGCCAGCGCCTGGAACGGCTTCAGGGTGGACCGGGCGTAGATGGGGGTGTTGATGTCGCCAAGCTCGGTGACCACTGACCCGTCGGCGGACAGAAGGACGGCGGAACCGATGTGCCGCGACTCCACAAAGCCGCTGCGTTCGATCACGGCCAGTTCGACGGCGGAGTCCACGGTGAAGGTGGCATGCGGATTATGCGGCATACCGCCAGTCTATGGGCCAGCCTGCCACTGCACGGGGACCCGCCACTGAGCGCTGACCATCTACTGCACGGTCACCATTACCGACTGCCAGCCGGAGGCGCCATCCGGAACCGGGTCGGCACGCTTGTCCGTTTGGACCTCGCCGGTGCCGTCGGTGGCCCGGACCTTGATGTAGTGCGGGCCGGGCGTGGCGTCCCACTCGTAGGACCACTGGCGCCAGGTGATGGTGGACGCTTCGGCCGACAGGGTGGTTTCCATCCACTCGCCGTTATCGATCTGGATCTCAACCTTGGTGATGCCGCGCGTCTGGGCCCAGGCGGTACCGCCCACCGCTACCTTCCCGGCCGGCACCTTGGCGAAGGACTTGGGCACCTCCACGCGTGCCATGGTCTTGATGGGTCCGCGTTCGGACCAGCCACGGTTGGTCCAGTATGCCTTGTTGTCGGCAAAGCGGGTGACTTCCAGGTCAACCACCCACTTGGTGGCTGAGACGAAGCCGTACAGCCCGGGAACCACCATCCGCACAGGGTAGCCGTGCTCCAGCGGAAGGGGTTCGCCGTTCATTCCGATGGCCAGAATGGCGTCGCGGTCATCCTGCAGGACCTCCAGGGGAGTGGAGGCGCTGAAGCCGTCAATGGAGGTGGACAGCACCATGTCCGCGCCGTCCTTGGGCTTGGCGCGTGCCAGGACCTCGCGGATGGGAAGGCCCAGCCACTTGGCGTTGCCGGCCAGGTTGCCGCCCACGGGGTTGGAAACGCAGGTGAGGGTGACATGCGATTCGATCAGCTGCGCGTCCAGCAGGTCCTGGAACGTCAGGGTCACTTCCTGTTCCACCAGCCCGTGCACCCGCAGTTCCCAGTCATCGACGTTGATTTCCGGGACACTCAAGGCCGTATCGATGCGGTAGAACTCATTGTTCGGCGTCAGCCACGGGGTAACGCCCGCAACAGGGGACTGCACGCCCGCCGGGACGGGCGCTGCAGCCTTGGCCGGTGCCGGCAGCCGCAGGGCGTCCCGGGCCTGGGCCACATTGTTGCGTGCGGCACCCAGGAGCCGGCCGCCAGTCGCCGCGATTCCTGCAGCCACCGCGGTGATCCCCGCGGCGGTGAAGAAACCCCGGCGGCTGGTGCCGTCGCCACGTTCCCGCGCATCGCCGTCGTACGCTGTATCAGCCGGCGCTTCGGGCCACTCCTGCAGCCCCCACAGCGGCACCAGCAGGCGGCGCAGGACCACCAGACCCGCCACCGTTCCCAGCACGGACGGGATGGCGTCCACGGCGCTGACACCCGCGCGGCTCACGACGCAGGCAACGATCACGGCGCCCATGAACAGGACCCCCAACACGCCCAACGCCCACTTCCGGTAGGCCACCACGCCAAGAATGCAGGCAAGCACCGCGATGGTGAGGCCCATGCCCACGAACAGGGCGGCCTTGTCATTGGTGCCGAAGGTGGCGATCGCGAAGTCCTTGAGCCCGGGCGGTGTGAAGTCGATGAACGTGGAGCCCAGGGCAAACAGCGGCGTGGCCCTGGCGGTGAAGAATGCGCCGATCAGCTCCGCAACGGCAAGTACGACGGCGGCCGCCACCACGCCTGCCAAAGCGGCCATGGCGGCGGTGCCGGTTTTCCGGTTTCGAAGCGTTGTCATGTGTATGGTTCGGAGCGGCCGGGGCCGCGGATTGACGGGCCGGGCAGGGAAGGTCACAGCTTAGGAGCCGGAAGGGTGCACAAAGTACCCTTGGAGACTGTGAAGGTACTCGTCATTGGCCCCGGAGGCCGCGAACACGCCATTGTCCGCTCCCTGCTCGCCGACCCCAACGTGTCCGAGGTCCACGCGGCGCCGGGCAATGCCGGCATCAGCAAGCTGGTCCCTACCTACAACATCAACGGCAACGATCCCGAGGCGGTTGCGGAACTGGCCACCCGGCTGGCCGTGGACCTCGTGGTGGTGGGCCCCGAGGCTCCGCTGGCCGCCGGTGTCTCCGATGCCGTGCGCGAAGCCGGCATCCCCGTCTTCGGACCCAGCAAGGCTGCCGCACAGCTGGAGGCCTCCAAGGCTTTTGCCAAGGAAGTCATGGCAGAAGCCGGGGTACCCACGGCGATGGCCATGGTGGCCACCAATGCCGAGGAAGCAGCGTCAGCACTGGACACCTTCGGCGCCCCCTATGTGGTGAAGGACGACGGCCTGGCCGCCGGCAAGGGCGTGGTGGTCACCAGGAACCGCGACGAAGCCCTGGCCCACGCGCAGTCCTGCTTCGACGCCGGCGGATCAGTGGTGATCGAGGAGTTCCTGGACGGGCCCGAAGTTTCCCTGTTTGTGCTCTGCGACGGGCAGAACACCGTTGCGCTCACACCGGCGCAGGATTACAAGCGCATCTTCGACAACGACGAAGGCCCCAACACCGGCGGCATGGGCGCCTACACCCCGCTTGAGTGGGCCCCTGAAGGCCTGGTGCAGGAGGTCCTGGACCGGGTGGCCCAGCCCACCGTCAACGAGATGGCCCGCCGCGGCACCCCGTTTGTCGGCGTGCTGTTCGTCGGCCTGGCCCTCACCTCACGCGGTACCCGCGTCATCGAATTCAACGTGCGCTTCGGCGACCCCGAGACGCAGGCGGTCCTCGCCCGGCTCAAGACGCCCCTCGGCGCCCTGCTCATGGCGGCTGCCAAGGGCGAACTGGACAAGGCAGAGCAGCTGCGCTGGTCCAAGGAAGCCGCTGTCGCCGTCGTCGTAGCCTCGGAAAACTACCCGGACAAGCCGCGCACAGGTGACCGGATCCGCGGACTCAAGAAGGTGGAAGCGCTTGAGGGCGTGCACGTCATCCACGCCGGAACCGCCCTGGATGATGAAGGCAAAGTAGTTTCCGCCGGCGGCCGCGTCCTGGCTGTCGTAGCGCTGGGCAGCGACCTGGTGGAGGCGCGCGAAAGAGCCTACGACGGCGTGGAGCTGGTCCAGCTGGAAGGCTCGCAGTTCCGCAGCGACATCGCCCGCAAAGCCGCCCGTGGCGAAATCAAGGTTCCCTACGGCGCCACGGGTTCAATGCCCATCGTGAAAGCAAAGGCCTGACATGACTGACACTTCGGAGAACCGCGGCTACGCCACCGAGACGCTTGACCTGCCCGGTTGGAAGCATGTCTATTCCGGCAAAGTGCGCGACCTCTATGAGCCCGCCGATGAGTCCATCCTGCAGCGCCTGGGCCAGGACTGCGTGCTGGTGGTGGCCAGCGACCGGATCAGCGCCTACGACCACGTGCTGTCCAGTGAAATCCCTGACAAAGGGCGCATCCTCACGCAGCTGAGCCTCTGGTGGTTCGACCAGTTGGGCGTTGAGCACCACGTGCTCGGTTCCACTGTGGAGGACGGCGTGCCGGCCGAGGTTGAGGGCCGGGCCATGATCTGCAAGAAGCTGGATATGTTCCCGGTGGAGTGCATTGCCCGCGGCTACCTCACCGGTTCCGGGCTCCTTGAGTACAAGGCCTCGGGCACGGTCTGTAACATCCCGCTGCCCGAAGGGCTGGTGGACGGATCCCGGCTGGAGCACGCCATCTTCACCCCGTCGGCGAAGGCTTTGATCGGCGAGCACGACGAGAACATCACCTATGACGCCGTGGTGGCGCTGGTGGGGGACGACATCGCCGGCCGCCTGAAAGAGCTGACGCTGAAGATCTACACCACCGCGGAAAAGATCGCCCGGGAGCGCGGCATCATCCTGGCGGACACCAAGGTGGAGTTCGGATACGACGCCGTCTCCGGGTCCATCACCCTGGGCGATGAGGTACTGACCCCGGATTCCTCGCGGTTCTGGGACGCCAGCACCTATAAACCGGGCCAGGCCCAGCCGTCCTACGACAAGCAGTATGTGCGGGACTGGCTGACCTCCGCCGAGTCCGGCTGGGACAAATCCTCCGACACCCCGCCGCCTGCGCTTCCAGCCGACGTGGTCGAGCGCACCCGCAGCCGGTACGTTGAAGCGTTTGAGAAGATCACAGGAAAGACGTTTTCCTAGCTGTTCAGACCGAAGCCAGGTAGGCCCGAAAGCCGGCCAGGTAAGCCTCCCGCTTACTTGGCCGGCTCTATTTAGCTTGCTTTAGCCGCTGCTGCCGCTCTTTTTTGCGCGAGCTTTATTTCCAGGATCGCATCCAGCGCCTGCTGAACCCGGTCCTGCGCACCTGCCGCGGCGAAGGCCTTTTGGGCCTCCTCGAGATACCCCAGTGCCTCGTCGTTGTCGCCTGCAGCCTTGAGCGACTTGCCCAGCAGCAGGGAGACCTCACCGGCGGTGTGCTTTGCGAGGTGTTCCCGCTCGGCATGGATTTCGCGCAGCTTCTCGACTGCGGCAACGATGTCCCCCGTGAGGTATAGCCAGCGGGCGCGAATGAAGGCAACTTCCAGTTGGTCCGACTTGTTGCCGCCCACGATGGACAACGCCAGTTCTGCGCGCTCGATGGCTGACAGGGTTTCCGGCTCAACGATCCCCGAAGATAGCCTCACCGCGGCGGATGCCTTATTGAACCGCGCCCAGAGGCCGATGTCGTTGGCGGGGGACAGGAGACGGGCTGCCCGCTCGTGGTGCTTGACGCCTTCTGCATAGTCATGCCGCATGAAGGCAACGTTTCCCACTACCCAGGCCACTTCGCCAGCGAGTTGGGTCATGGAAAGCTCGTCCACGTGATCAATCATGGCCTGGCAGTACTTCCAGGCCTCATCGAGCCGACCGCTTTCCGCAAGAGCGCCGATCAGGGCGTGATGGGCGTTGACGATAAGGGTGGATCCCTTGGGGAGTTGCCTGCATAGATCTACAGCTTGGATCCCCTGATCAACTGCAAGGCTTAGCTGGCCTTGTCCCTGATAGATGCCTGCAAGCATTTGGTGCGCCCGTACCGCCAGTCCCGCGGATTCCCTTGCCATAGGGTGTTCCAGTAGGTGCTGCATGATTTTCTGGGCCTCGCGCCAGTTGCCCTGCTTGATGAGGCATTCGGCCTGCATATAGGTCATGTTCCACCAAGCGCTGGTGTTGCGTCCTTCAAGGGCGATCTTGGCGGCTGTGGCAGCATGGCTCGCCGCCAGAGGATAGTCGCGAAGATCCCATGCTTGGCGTGCATAGAGGCCGGCAAGCACGTATTCCGCATCGCTGACAGAAATCGGTTGGCTCCAAGCCTCCAGCGCCTTAGGTGCCAACTCCAGCCTGCGGGCCAGTTCTTCAATGACTTCAGCCGTTGGTTCACGCCGGCCCGTCTCAAGCAGCGAGATGTAACTGGGTGAATACAGGTCCTTGCCCAGTTCGGCCTGCGTCAGTCCACGCTCAAGGCGCTCCGCGCGGAGTTTCTCTCCGAACCCGTTGCCCACGCGTTTCCTCCTTCTGGACACTCGGCCTGCCGAATGCTTGACAGGCCCTGTGGAAAATATTTTACAATGTGTGTCAACAAGGACAGTGCTGGCTTTGTAACGAATCCGACTCGTATTGAGGAACTTATATGTTGAAGAAGATCGCAACCGCGGCCGCCTTGGCTGGGGCCCTGGCTTTTTCTGCGGCGGCTCCGGCCGTCCTGGCTTCAGGTTCCGTCGCCGACACTTCGGGTGTGTCGGTAGCTGTTGGTAACTGGCCTGATCCCGCCTCCGCGAAGGTGAAGAAGGACAAGAAGACCGATACTACCTTCACCACGTACGTAGGAAACTGGCCTGACCCCGCATAAATAGCTTCCTCACCACAGGAGGCGAAGGCAGCCCCGGAGCAACTGCTCCGGGGCTGTTCCTTTTAAGGCCACCATGCGTAAGGCCGGAAGCCGGCTGGTCGCGATGCTTTCGCAACCCCTTTGAGATGCAAAAAGAGGGCCTCCGCAAGGAGACCCTCTTTTCATTATGGTCGGGATGACAGGATTTGAACCTGCGACCTCTTCGTCCCGAACGAAGCGCGCTACCAAGCTGCGCTACATCCCGATCCGCTGCAAAAGCAACTTTACAAGGATAGCCGATCCAGGGCCCCGATGCGAAATCCTGAACGGGATGGCTAGACCAGTGAATCCTTCCAGGCCCCGTGCAGGTCGGCGAAGCGTCCGCCGCCACCGATCAGTTCCTCAGGCGTCCCGTCTTCCACGATCCGGCCGTCATGCACCACCAGGACGCGGTCAGCGGTCTCCACCGTGGACAGGCGGTGGGCGATGATCAGTGCCGTCCTCCGTGCTGCCTCCGTGCCGGCCAGGAGCCGGGCCAGCCCGGCCTGCACCAGTCGTTCGGACGGGATGTCCAGCGAGGAAGTGGCTTCGTCCAGGATCAGCACCGCCGGCCGTGCCAGGAAAGCCCGCGCAAAGCTGATGAGTTGCCGTTGCCCGGAGGAGACCCTGCCGCCGCGCTTGTTGACGTCCGTGTCGTAGCCTTCGGGAAGTTCAAGGATGAACTCGTGTGCCCCAACCGCCTTGGCGGCTTCCTCGATTTCCTCCCGTGAGGCTTCCGGCCGGCCCAGGGCGATGTTGTCCGCCACCGAGCCGCTGAACAGGAAGGCTTCCTGGGTGACCATGACGATGTTCCGCCGGAGGTCGGAAGTGGCCAGGTCGCGAACGTCTACGCCGTCCAGGGTGAGCGTGCCGGAGGTGACGTCGTAGAACCGGGCAATGAGTTTGGCCAGGGTCGATTTGCCGGCCCCGGTCTGGCCCACCAGCGCCACCGTCTGCCCGGCGGGGATGTGCAGGTCCAGGCGGGGGACCACCACAGGCCCGTCGCCGTAGCGGAATTCGACGTCGTTGAAGTCGATGCGACCCGTGGCGCTGCGCAGGGCAACCGGGTTCTTCGGTGGCCGGACTGTGGGCACCTCTTCCAGCAGCCCGGAGACCTTTTCAAGGGCTGCCTGCGCGCTCTGGAACGAGTTGTAGAACATGGCCATCTGGTCCACCGGCTGGAAGAACCGCTTGGTGGAGAGGATTAGGGCCAGGAGCACGCCAACGGCCAGGTCGCCGCCCAGCACCCGGAAGCCGCCGAAGAGCAGGACCACTGCCACGCAGACGTTGCCGATCAGCACCAGTCCCGGCTGGAAGATGCCGTTGAGGTTGATGGAGCGGACGGTCACCAGCCGGTAGTCCTCGGCAAGCTTGCCGTAGCGCTCGGAGTTTTCCTTTTCCTTGCGGAAAGCTTTGACGGCGCGGATTCCGGTCATGGTCTCCACGAAATGCACAATGAGCCGGGCAGAAACCACACGGGACTCACGGAAGGCGATCTGCGAGTGCTTCTGGTACCAGCGGGACAGGAAAAACATCGGAACACCGGCGGCCAGCACCAGCAAACCGCTCCGCCAGTCGAGGGCAAAAATGGTGATTGCGGTAAACGCCATGAACAGCATCCCCGAGGCCAGGGAGCTGACGCCGGAATCGAGCAGTTCCCTCAGCGCCTCCAGGTCCGAGGTCTGCCGGGCGATAATCCTGCCGGAGGTGTACTTCTCGTGGAACTCCAGGCTGAGCCGCTGGGTATGCCGGAAGACGCGCACCCGCAGGTCCAGCAGCATGGCCTGGCTGAGCCGCGCCGTGGAGGTGACGTAAAGGGACGTGAGTCCCGCCGTTGCAATGGCTGCCAGCAGGTAGGCGACGCCGGTGAACACCAGCGGGAGGTTATCGCCGGCCCGGAGCGCGGGAAGCGCGCGGTCGATGCCGAAGGCGATCAGTGCCGGGCCTGCAACGCGCGCGGCCTGCGAAAGGACCACCATGGCGATGGTCAGCCAGAACCGTACCCGTACCGGACGGATCAGCGACCCCAGCAAGGCGAGTGACCGCCGTCGTACTGCCCTGCTGTCGCTCTTGCTGAGGTGGGCATTGTCTTCATTGGCGGTGCCGAACGTTGCGGTGCTCATCGGGTCACTTCCTCCGCCTGGACCTCAAGCGCCGACAGTTCGGAGTCCAGGTCGCGCGGTTCGCGGTCCAGGCTGGCGATGACGTAGCGGTAGTGCTGGTTGTGGGCCAGGAGTTCGGTGTGTGTCCCGACAGCGGTGATGCGGCCATCCTCGAGCAACGCCACCCGATCCGCCAGAGCCACGGTGGAGGGGCGGTGGGCCACGATCAGGGTGGTGGTGTCCTTCAGCACTTCCCTGAGGCGGGCTTCCACCAACTCCTCGGTGTGCACGTCCAGGGCGGACAGGGGATCGTCCAGGACCAGCACGCGCGGGCGGGCGGCGATGGCGCGTGCCAGCGCGATCCGCTGCCGCTGCCCGCCGGACAGGCTTAGGCCTTCCTCACCGATCAGCGTGTCCACCCCTTCCGGCAGAGAGTAGGCGAAGTGTGCCTGGGCCACATCCAGTGCTTCGTCGAGGACCTCCTCCGTCCGGACCGGGGCGCCCAGGAGGACGTTGTCCCGTACGGAATTGGAGAAGAGCGTGGTGTCCTCGAACGCCACGCCAACAACCCTGCGAAGCTCCTCAACCTCGAAGTCCCGGATGTCCACGCCGTCGATGGTGATGGCCCCTGTGGTGACGTCGTAGAGACGCGGCACCAGCTGGATCAGCGCGCTCTTGCCGCTGCCGGTGATGCCCACCAGGGCCATGGTTTCGCCGGGACGGATGTCCAGGTTGATGTCCTTGAGGATGGGCTTGTCCGGCGCGTCCTCGAAGGCGAAGGTTGCGTTCGCGAAGCGGAGTGCCCCAGCGAGTTCCTTGGGGCGCCGTGGCTGAGTTGGGCTGGTGATGGTGTTTTGCGTGTCCATCACCTCGTAATGGCGGTCGACGGCGGTCTTGGCCGTGAGTGCCATGGCCAACAGCATCCCGGAGAATTCCACGGGGGAGGCAATAACTGCCGCGGTGGCAAAAAACGCCACCAGGGCGCCGATGCTCAGTTGACCGCTGGCGCACAGCATGACGCCCACCACCAGCCCGGCTCCCAGCGCCAGCTCGGGAAGCAGGGTGACCACCATAGTGAACGTTGCCTGGTGGCGCGCCTTCTCGATCTCGGTCTGGCGCAGTTCCTCGGCCTGCTCGTTGAAGTTTTCCAGGGCTTCCCGGCTGCGTCCAAAGGCCTTGAGCACGCGGATGCCGTGGACGGATTCTTCCACGGTGGTGGCGAGGTCGCCGGCTTGGTCCTGGCTGCGGCGGGCAACCTTGCTGAACCGGGTGCGGAACCGGAAGCTGTTGATGGTGATGGGAACGGCGGCGGCAAGGAAGATCAGGGCCAGCTGCCAGCTCATGGCAAACATGGCAACGATGCCGATGATCACGGTGAGGGTGGTGACCACCAGCATGATGGCGCCGAAGGCCATCCAGCGGCGCAGGAAGTTCAAGTCGGTCATGGCCCGGGACAGCAGCTGTCCGGAGCCCCAGCGGTCATGGAAGGAAACGGTGAGGTCCTGCAGGTGGTCGTAGAGGGACGCACGCATCCGGGTTTCCACCGTGGTGGCAGGGTTGATGACGAATTGCCGGCGCAACGCCACCAGGCCAGCTTCGGCGATACCCAGGACCAGGATGACGCCCGCTGACGTCCAGACTGCCTCCGGCGTACCTCCGGGCTGCAGGGCGGTGTTGACCAGGACCCGCAGCACCTGGGGGATGGTCAGCGCAACGATGCTGGCCAGGAGTGCACAGAGCAGCCCCAGCAGGAGTCTGGGGATGATGGGCCGGACGTGGGGGTAAAGACGGCTGATGGATCGGAAAAAGGGAGTCTGCTTGGCCATGCCCGCTTCTCAAGCTATAAAACGAATGTAGTTTCCTCTAGCAACAACCCTATGCCATGGCGTGAGCTGCTTCACAGCGATTGTGCGGGCCACTGGCTGCTTCCCCAGTTATTGCACTCCGTAATGCCGGATGCCCTATCAGTTATGGTCCCCATAACCCGCTTTTGGGGACCATAACTGATGGAGCAATGGGTTAGTTCGGTGAGGTGAGGGTCAACAGGACGGCTTCGGGCTTGCAGGCGATCCTTACCGGGGCAAAGCGCGAGGTGCCGATGCCGCCGGAGACGTTGACCGGCGTCGTGCTTCCGTTGCTTGACCAGTCGTTGAGGCCTTTGGCGCGCCAGGTGGGAAGGTCGCAGTTGGAGATGATGGCGCCGTACCCGGGGATGCACAGCTGGCCGCCGTGAGTGTGGCCCGCCAGCAGGAGGTCGGCGCCGCTTTCGGTGAAGTGGTCCAGTACCCGCTGATAGGGCGCGTGGATAACAGCCACCTTAACGTGGTCTTTTGCGTTCTGGCTCACTGTTCCGCGGGGCCAGCCTGCATACCGCTCCCGCTTCAGGTGCGGATCGTCGACCCCGGAGAAGTCGAAGCGCATGCCGTTCAGAACCAGGGACTGGTTGCGGTTGGTCAGGTCAACCCAGCCGCTCATGCCGAAGCCTGAGCGCAGGCGCGGCCAGTCAAGGGCTACCGGCTTGGGCTTCACCTTGGACGGTCCCAGTAAGTAGGCCGCTGGGTTCTTGGGGCTGGGGGCGAAGTAGTCGTTGGAGCCGGGGACAAAGACACCGGGGAACTGCAGCAGCGGCTTCAGTGCCTCCAGCAGCGGGTCCACCGCCTTGACGTGGCTGAGGTTGTCGCCGGTGTTGACCACCAGGTCCGGCCGGAGGTCCGCCAGGGACCCGAGCCACTCGGCCTTCTTCCGCTGCCCGGGGACGAAATGGATATCGCTAAGGTGCAGGATGCGGAATGGTTCGCGGCCGGGCGGGAGGATGGCAAGATTCTCCTCGCGCAGGACGAACTGGTTCTTCTCCCACAGGCCGTACCCGAACGCAGCAACGCCGGCCGCGGCCCCGGCGCCGGCGGTGACGGCAAAGCCGCGCCCGATGGAACGGGCGCGGCTTGCCAGGCTATCGATGCTCATATGCGCTTAGCCGTTTCCTCTGCCGTTGTTGCCGTTTCCGTTGCTGGTCGGGGCCGGGGCCGGGGCGGGTGCCTGCGTGGCAGGAGCCCGGGTTGCCTGGGGGGCAGGAACGGGAGCCTGGGTGACCTGGGGCGTGGTCCTGCCAGGCGAGGTGGTGGTTACGCCATTGATCATGTTGCTCGGCGGGGCAGGGAACGGGTTGGTCCCATAGGCCGGAGCAATCTTGGCCATGTAGCTGGAGAACATGGGACCGGCGATCATGTAGCCGTCAATGCCTTCATAGAACTTCCCGTTGACGGTGATGTTCTGCCCTGCGCGGTCCTGCGCCCCCAGCGGGTCGCCGAACCAAGCGGCGGTGGCCAGGCCCGTGGTGTGGCCAACAACCCAGGTGGAGCCGTTGTTGTTGGAGGTACCGGTCTTGGCGCCGATCGGGAAGCTGGTGGTCGTGGAAATCCGCGGCCGGATCAGCGATCCTGAACCCCTGTTCAAGACTTCCTGGAGGGCATAGTTCACGCCGCGGGCAACTTCAGGCTTGATGGCATCGCGGCAGCTGCTGGACTGGGCCGGCAGCTGCTTGCCCGTGGCATCGACAACAGAGGTGATGGCGATGGGCTCGCAGTATTTGCCGTCATTCGCAAACGTGGCGAAAGCACTGGCCATGGTCAGCGGCGAGGTCTGCGTGGAACCCAGCAGGTTACCCAAGGTTGACATGTCGATTTTCGGGTGCGGATCATCTGCGGAGGGCAGGCCGCCATGCAGACCTGTCGCATCCACGATCTTCTGGATTCCACAGAGATCCAACTGGGCGGCTGACGCGAACGTCACAGTGTTGATCGAGTTGTAAAGGCCTTCCAAAACCGTCAGCGGCTTGTACCACTTTGTCTCAGCGTTCTGCAGGTCGTCCGCCGCATCCAGGCCCTGGTTCTTTTGCGCCGTGCTGTACGCGCCCTGCACCTTGCCGCAGGTGTTGCGCCAGGGGAAACCGATGGGGTAGACCCGCTGGGCGGCGTTAACCACCGTGTTCATGGTCTTGCCTTCGTTGAGCCACTCGGCAAAGGTAAAGGGTTTCATGGTGGACCCGGGCTGTGCGCCACCCATGCCGTTGAGGTCGTTCCCGTCCTTATCCAGCTTGTCCACGTTGAAGTTCAACTGGGAATCGAAGCCCTGGCCGGGCAGGAACGTGGTGTTCTGGGCCATTGAGATGATCTTGCCGGTGCCCGGCTGCACCGACACCATCGAGGCGCCCCACTTGTCCGGGTTTGCGCCCGCAGCAGCGTTGACCTGTTCCTGGGCGGTGGCCTGCGCGTTGGGGTCCAGTGTGGTGGTGATGGTCAGGCCGCCGCCGTAAATCAGCCGCTGGCGGTCCTTTATGTCCGCACCATAGGCCGGGTTGTTTTCCAGCAGGTGCAGGATGTAGTCGCAGAAGTAGGGGGCGGAGGCCGCGTACGCACAGCCCTGCTTGGGCTGGGTTACCTTGGGCTCCACCGGGGTGGCCACGGCGGCGTCGTGCTCGGCCTGGGTGATCTTGCCCTGGTTCAACATCAGCCCGAGCACCAGGTCGCGGCGCTGCTTGGACTTCTCCGGATTGGTGATGGGGTCAAACGCGGACGGGCTGTTAACCAGGCCGGCCAGGAGGGCTGCCTGCGGCAGGGTCAGGTCCTTGGCGGTGGTGCTGAAGAAGTAGCGGGAGGCGGCTTCGATGCCGTACGCGTCCCGGTTGAAGAAGACGATGTTCAGGTAGCCCTCAAGGATCTGGTCCTTGGTGAACTCCTTCTCCAGGGCGATGGAGAGCTTCATTTCCCGGAGCTTGTCGCCCACGCCCTTGTTGACACCGTTGAGCTTGATCTGGTCTTCCTCGCCGGCGGCGGCAAGGTTCGCGTTGAGCACGTTGTTGACGTACTGCTGCGTGATGGTGGACGCGCCCTGCTTGTTGCCGCGGGCGGTAGCGACCAGTGCTCGCAGGATGCCGGTGGTGTCCACGCCGCCGTGCTCGTAGAACCGGCTGTCCTCCACGGCGATGATGGCGTTCTTCATGTTCGGTGAAATCTGGTCCAGCGGAACCTTGGTGCGGTTCTCGGTGTAGACGCTGGCGATCTCGCTGCCGTCCGCGGCCAGGATCCGGGTGGTCTGGCTGGGCGGATCGACCTTCAGCTCGGCCGGAAGGGAGTCGAAGAAGTCGATGGAACCGCTTGCGGCGCTGCCGGAGACGGCAGCGGCAGGGACCAGCAGGCCCGCCACGAGGACACCGCAGATTGCGCTCACGCCAAGGAAGAGAAGAATCTTACCCAGTGTGGTGGCAGTGTCGAATAAGGGGTTGTTGCGAGTCGCCATGTTTTCCACTTTACCGGCAAGGACTACGCTTTCTTTCATGACCAAATGGGAGTACGCGACGATTCCGCTCATTATTCACGCCACAAAACAGATCCTGGACCAGTGGGGAGAGGACGGTTGGGAGCTCGTCCAGGTAGTCCCGGGACCTGACGGCAACGGCCTTGTCGCCTACCTCAAGAGGGAGAAGCAGTAGCATGAGCACCCCCGCAGAAGCCCAGTCCAGCGCGGCCACGGCGCCCGCATCCGCCGTCGAGCAGCGCCTCGCGGAACTCGGCATTACCCTCCCTGAGGTGGCCGCTCCCGTGGCTTCCTACGTTCCCGCCGTGGTGTCCGGCAGCCACGTCTACACCTCAGGCCAGCTGCCGTTCATCAACGGCAAACTCGAAGCCACGGGCAAGGTGTCCGCCGGCACCGAAGGGTTTGCCGACGAGCCCACTGTCTCTCCCGAGGATGCCCAGAAGTATGCAGCCATTTGCGCTGTCAACGCCCTTGCCGCCGTCAAGAGCGTCATCGGGGACCTGGACCGGATCACCCGAATCGTCAAGGTTGTGGGATTCGTCTCCTCAGACCCCTCGTTCACCGGCCAGCCAGCCGTCGTCAACGGGGCGTCGGAACTGCTGGGCCGCGTCCTTGGTGACGCCGGGCAGCATGCTCGTTCCGCCGTCGGCGTTGCCGTTCTTCCGCTCGACTCTCCCGTAGAGGTCGAGCTGATCGCCGAATTCAGCTAAGACCGGACACTTCCCTTGCCTCACCTCGCACGACGCCTTTTTGCACTGCCCCAGGATCTTGAAGGGGCAGCGCAAAGCTGGCTCGAACACGGCGAGCGCACCCCCCGTGCGGCGCGCTTCGCCTCATCCGTCGTCCTTCTCCGGGACTCACCTACCGGCCTGGAGACCTGGCTGGGCTACCGGCCGGGCTCCTCGCCGCTGGGGGTCCTCGCCTTTCCCGGAGGTTCCCTGGACCCGGCCGACGACGACCCCATGGGTTGGCTGGGCCCCTCACCGCAGCATTGGGCTGAGCAAATGGGAACGGACGACGTCGGGCTGGCGCGCCGCCACGTGGTGGGCGCCATCCGCGAACTCTTCGAAGAAACAGGCGTGCTGTTGGCCGGTCCGGATATGTCGAACACCGTCGAGGGCACATCAACGTCGGAGTGGATGCGCGCCCGGATGGCCGTGGCGGACCAGGAAAAGACGCTTTCCCAGGTGCTGGGCAAGCGCGGCCTGTCCCTGCGCACTGACCTGCTCAAATCCCTGGTCAACTGGCGCAGCCCGGACTTTGCGCACCGCAGGTTCGATACCCGCTACTTCGCGGCCACCCTGCCGCTTGGCCAGGAACCGTCGCTGCTGCAAGGCAAGGGCGTGTGGGGCCGGTGGGTCAACGCCGCGCAGGTGGTCCAGGAACGGGATACCACTGCCCTGGGCGATGAAGTGGGGCAGGAGAACACCGTGGGCCGTGCCTTGGGTGAACTGCTGGTCCCTGGCTCAGAGATCATGCTCGAAAAAATGGCATCAGCAAACGGCTGCATTGCCTACCTGAGCTACAAGCGCAAGCCGCACGTCTATCAGCCCAGCCTGGTGGAAGAGGACGGCAAGCTCATGCTGGAAGTCGAGGCCGCCAAAACCGTGGCGGGGGACCACCAGCGCGAACGCTGACGTCCGGGGAGCCGGGTAAAATCTCCAGCAAAGCCACACCGGAAGCAAGGGGGGCGCCTTTGCGCGCAACGGTCAAGGACGTAGCGCGCCTCGCAGGGGTTTCGCCCAAGACAGTCTCCAATGTCATGAACGGAATTGTCCCGGTCAGCGGTCCCACCCGCATCAAGGTGGAGCAAGCCATGGCGGAGCTGGACTATGTCCCCAACCTCTCCGCCCGGGGACTGCGCAATGGCAGGTCCGGCGTCATCGCCCTGGCGTTGCCGGACCTCGGCACTCCGTACTCCGCCGAAGTCGCCCACAGCGTGGTGGAAGTTGCCCATGAGCAGGGGTGGAGCGTACAGATCGAAGAGACAGGGTCCGACCCCACCCGCGAATACGAGCTCATGTCGCGGGCGCGGTCCAACCTGATCGATGGGCTCATCCTCAACCCGGTGGTGCTGGACCAGAGTGCTGTCAAAGTCGGCGTTGCTCTCCCTCCGGTAGTCCTGCTCGGGGAAGTGTCCCAGAAGCTGGCCGACCGCGTCTGGGTGGACAGCGTGGCCGCGGCCCGTGACATGACACTGGCGCTTGGCAGGACGGGAAGGCGCCGTATTGCCGTCCTTGGCGCCCCCGGTGGCCGGGGCTCTGCGGCCGCTGCCCTGCGCACCCGTGGCTACCAGGACGCACTTGCTGAACTCGGCATTGCCCGGGATGACTCACTGGTCATTCCGTGTGAAAAGTGGAGCCCCGATGCGGCCGCCCGTGCGCTGTCCGCTTACCTGGATTCAAATCCCGTTCCCGATGCTCTTTTCTGTTTCACCGATTCCATGGCCATTGGCGCGCTCAGTGTGTTCTGGAAGCGCGGCCTGAAGGTCCCAGATGACGTTGCCGTGGCCGGTTTCGATGACATCGCGGACGCGAAATATGCGGTACCGGCGCTGACAACTGTTTCCTTCGACAAGCGCCAGCTGGCCCGTGAGGCCCTTCGCCTCCTCACCGAGCGCATGGGCAACCGTGAAGGCCCGCAGCGGGTGGTCGCCATCGACTACGAGATCGTGGAACGGGAAAGCACGGCCCGCTAGCCTTCGGTCGACGGACGGGCCACCAGACCCGGACTAATCGAGACCGCGCCGTTACTTTGCGAACGCTAACAAATTTTCATTGCGGCTCCCATTACATCGATGTAACGTGTTGCCTGCGTCACACCCCGGAACCAACAGGGCTGCAACGAAGGGATCCTGCCGGCAAGGGGGTTGAGGCACGAAATGACTTTCAGCGGACCCATCCAAAGGAGTGACGGGTGAAGCAGTTTGACTTTTTCGCAGGCAAGGAGCTTTCCAGGCGGCATCTGCTGTCTGGTACGGCAGCAATAGGAAGCCTGCTAGCCGCGGCGACCCTTTCCGGGTGCGGTGGGAACGCCTCCGCCGCGGCTCCCAGGGACATCCAGTTCTGGCATCTCCTGTCAGGCGGCGACGGCATAAAGATGCAAGCCTTGATCAGCAAAGCCAACGAGGGCAACCCCGGGTTCAAGGTGCACCCGACCGTCCTGGCATGGGGCCCGCCCTACTACACCAAGCTAGCCATGGCATCGGCCGGCGGCCGGCCGCCGCAACTCGCCATCATGCACGCCAGCAGGGTCCCAGGCTATGCGCCCGGTGGACTGATCGATCCATGGGACCTGGACCTGCTGTCGGAGAACGGCGTCACGGCAGACAGCTTTGCGCCCAGGATCTGGGACAAAAGCCAGCAAAACGGCAAAGTGTTCTCCATCGCCCTGGATTCACACCCGTTCATCATGTTCTACAACACCGACGTGGCACGCAAAGCCGGTGTCCTGGCCGGCAACGGACAGCTGCAGGAGGTGAAGTCCCCGCAGGAGTTCATCACCATGGCCAAGGAAATGCAGAAGGTTACCCAAGCCCACGGGTTGTCCTTTGGCTACCTGGGCAGTGGATCGCAGATGTGGCGGCTTTTCTACACGCTCTACAAACAGCACGGCGCGGACATGGAACTGACTCCGGGCCAGCCGATGAAGGTTGACCGGGATGCAGCCATAGAGTCGTTGGAATTCATGGCATCGCTTTTTGATGACACCATCGCGGCCAAAAGCGGCGATATCAGTACCGGCATCGCGGAATTCGCCCGCGGGGGATCAGGCATGCTCTTCAGCGGGGTCTGGGAGCTTCCCACCTTCAAGAAGGCAAACCTGCCCGTTGACGCCGCCACCATCCCCACGCTGTTCGGAACGCCGGCCGCATACGCTGACTCGCATTCCTTCGTGCTTCCCCGGCAGCTGAACGTCGACGAGGCCAAGCGCCGCGACGTCTACAAATTCGTCAGCGACATCCTCAAGGGCTCGCTGTCCTGGGCCGAGGCAGGACATATCCCCGCCTTCCAGCCGGTGGTGCAATCCCAGGCCTACCGCGAACTCACGCCCCAGATCCACTACGCCAACGCCGCAGACATCATCGCGTACGATCCCCAGTCCTGGTTCAGCGGCTCGGGCTCCGACTGGCAGACCTACTTTGCGGAAAACGTACAGAACGTCCTCCTTGGGCGTGACAAGGCAGCTGATGGATGGGCCGCCTTCGAGAAGCGCACCAACACCCTTCTTTCCCGGCCCAACCCGGTCTAACCGTACTGAGCGACAAAGGAGTCCTTCATGAGTTCTTCATTAACAGCCCGGCGGAGTCCGGGGAGCCGGGTTTCTTCACCAGCAGCCCGGGGGAGCCGCGACAGCGTCACCAGGAATAACCTCAGCGGTTGGGGGTTCGCCGCGCCGTTCCTGGCATTCTTCCTCGTTTTCCTTGTATGGCCCATTGTCTACGGCATCTATATGAGCCTCACCGGCAAGTCCCTTACCGGAGCCAATGACAGCGTGATTGGCTTCGCGAACTACGCCGAAGCCTTCGCTGACGCCGACATGTGGCGCTCACTCGGAAACACCCTCTACTTCACGGTCATCAGCACGGTCCCCCTCGTGCTGGTCGCGTTGGTGATGGCGGCGCTGCTGAACGTCGGATTGCCGGCGCAGTGGCTGTGGCGCCTCTCGTACTTTGCCCCGTACCTGCTGGCGTCCACCGTCGTGTCCCTGTTCTTCACGTGGATGTACAACCCGCAGCTTGGCCTGATCAACGATGCTCTGTCCAAGATCGGCATCCCGAAGATCGCCTGGCTCAACGACCCCAACGTGGCCATGTGGGCGATCGTCATTGCCACCCTCTGGTGGACGGTGGGTTTCAACTTCCTGTTGTACCTGGCTGCGATGCAGAACATCCCCGCCCAGCATTACGAGGCGGCGTCATTGGATGGTGCCGGGGCCTGGCGCCAGCTCTTCTCCATCACCCTGCCGCAACTGGTCCCCACCACCGTGATGATCGTGCTCCTTCAGGTCCTTGCCTCGCTCAAGATCTTCGATCAGGTGTACCAGATGACCGCCGGTGGACCGGGAGGATCGACCCGTCCCGTGGTGCAGTACATCTTCGAAACCGGGTTCACCGGCTACCGGCTGGGCTATTCCGCAGCCATCTCCTACATCTTCTTCGGACTGATCGTGCTCGTCTCGGCCATGCAGTTCGTCATAACCCGCCGCAGGAGCGCATAACCATGGCAACCCAGACCCTCAACCGTGCCACATTGGGCGCAAGCACCAGCCCAGCCGTCCGCCAGCCACACAGGAAGATGTCGGCCGGCAAGGTCGCTGCCGTAATTGTCGCCGCCGTTATCGCAGTCCTGTGGCTGGTCCCCTTCGCCTGGGCGACCGTTACGGCGTTCAAGAGCGAGACGGATGCCGCCTCGCCGAAAATCAACTGGATCCCGCCGTCTGGCTTTACCGCCGACGCGTTCGTGAAGGTGTTCCAGGACGGCAACATCCCACTCTGGACCTGGAATTCGCTTTACACTTCGGCGGCCATCACGGCCGTCACGCTGGTGATCTCGTCGCTCGTGGCGTACGCCTTGTCCCGGATCGACTTCAAGGGAAGGAAGGTGCTGATGACCGTGATCATCGCCTCCATCATCGTCCCTCCGCCGGTCCTAATCATTCCGCTGTTTTACCAGATGCTCGCCCTCCACATGATCGATACGTCCTGGGCCATCATCCTGCCGCAGGTCATCCACCCCGCCATGGTGTTCGTGCTCAAGAAGTTCTTCGACCAGATTCCCCGCGAACTTGAAGAAGCCGCAGTGATGGACGGCGCCAGCCGGATGAGGATCTTCACCCAGATAATCCTGCCGCTGTCCCGGCCCATCCTGGCCGCCGTCGCCATCTTCGTGTTCATCGGCGCCTGGAACAACTTCCTGTGGCCGTTCATCGCCACCAACGACCCGTCCCTCCTCACCCTCCCGGTGGGCCTGCAGACCATCAAGAGCGCCTATGGCATCCAGTACGCGCAGAACATGGCGTCCGCGTTGCTCGCGGCCCTGCCCCTGATCCTGGTCTTCCTGTTCTTCCAGCGCCAGATCATCAAGGGCGTTGCGACGACGGGCCTCGCCGGCACCTGATGCCCACCGTCACTTTTCACCCCGTACCTGCTGCACAACCAAGGAGATAGTCCTCATGTCCCGCGCCAGAATCACCCTCGACCGCGACTTCACCATTGGTGAAGTGCCCCGCCGGCTGTTTGGCTCCTTCGTGGAGCACATGGGCCGCTGCGTCTACACCGGCATCTTTGAACCGGGCCACCCGGAGGCCGACGAGAACGGCTTCCGCCAGGACGTCCTCAAGCTCGTCAAGGAGTTGGGCGCCACCGTGATCCGCTATCCCGGCGGCAACTTCGTTTCCGGCTATGACTGGGAAGACGGCATCGGTCCCCGCGAGGACCGCCCGCGCCGGCTTGACGGCGCCTGGCACACGGTGGAAACGAACGCCTTCGGCCTCCACGAGTTTGTGGACTGGTCCCGCCAGGCAGGAACCGAAATCATGGAAGCCATCAATCTCGGCACCAGGGGAGTAGACGCCGCCCGGGCAATCGTGGAGTACGCCAACCACCCCGGCGGCACCCGCCTCTCTGACCTGCGCGCAAAGAACGGCCACAAGGACCCGTTCAACATCAAGCTCTGGTGCCTGGGCAACGAGATGGACGGGCCGTGGCAAATTGGCCACAAGACCGCCGACGAATACGGCCGCCTGGCACAGGAGGCTGCCAAGGCCATGCGTTATGTTGACCCTGGCATCGAGCTGGTGGCCTGCGGAAGTTCCAATTCACGCATGCCTACGTTCGGCGACTGGGAGCAGACTGTCCTGACACACACCTACAACGAGGTTGACTACGTGTCACTGCACGCCTACTACCATGAGTATGAAGGTGACGCTGGCAGCTTCCTCGCAAGCGCAGTTGATACCGACTACTTCATCGAATCAGTCATCGCAACTGCCGATGCCGTCCGGGCGAAGGGAAAGCACAAGAAGCACATCAACCTTTCCTTCGACGAATGGAACGTTTGGTACCAGCGCGGCAGGGACACCGAGGACCAGTTGCGGAACGTCGCCAAGGCGGGCTGGCGCGAGCACCCGCGACTCATCGAGGATAAGTACAACGTGACCGACGCCGTGGTGGTGGGGACCCTGCTGAACTCGCTGCTCCGCCACGGCGACCGCGTCAAGATCGCCAACCAGGCGCAGCTGGTCAACGTCATCGGCCCCATCTTCAGCGAAGAGAACGGACCGGCCTGGCGGCAAACCATTTTCCACCCCTTCTCCCGGATGGCAGAACTCGCCAAGGGCCAGATCCTGCGGCTGTCCGTTGACTCGGACAAGTACGAAAATGAGCGCTTTGGCGGCACGGACCTCGTGGATGTCAGTGCCACCTGGAACGAGGAGACCGGCCGCGTGGCGCTCTTCTTCGCCAACCGGGGCCTTGAAGAAGCGGCCGACGTGGAGGTCAGCCTGCGCGGTTTCGACGCCCAACGGGTAGTCCGTGCTGAGGTCCTGGAAATCCCGGAAGGCGGCGACCGCTTCACCATCAACAGCCAGGAAAACCCCGACCGGGTGGGCCTCAAGCCGCTGGAGGGAGCAAAGGCAAACGGTTCCGAGCTGCGGCTCAGCCTTCCCGCCCTCTCGTGGGCCGTCGTCGAACTGGACGTGGCGAAGAGCTGATCCGACGGCGGGTCGACGAACCTCCGGCAACAAAAAAGCCGCCCCCTCGGGCGGCTTTTTTGTTGGGTTCCAGCTTTATTTAGCGCGAGCGCTGGCGGAGGCGCTGCATGTCCAGGATGACCACGGCGCGGGCTTCGAGGCGGAGCCAGCCGCGCTGGACGAACTCGGCCAGGGCCTTGTTGACCGTTTCGCGGGAGGCGCCCACCAGTTGGGCCAGTTCTTCCTGCGTGAGCTCGTGTGCCACCAGGACACCGTCGGTTGCCGGCCGGCCGAAGCGGTCTGCAAGATCCAGCAGGGCCTTGGCCACGCGCCCCGGGACGTCGGAGAAGACGAGGTCGGAGAGGGAATCGTTGGTGCGGCGCAGGCGGCGGGCCAGGGCCTGCAGCAGCTGGGCCGAGACCTCCGGGCGGGTGCGGAGCAGGGTGTTGAGGCTTTCGTTCTTCAGCCCGGCCAGGCGGGTCTCGGACACCGCGGTGGCAGTAGCCGTGCGGGGACTCGGATCGAACAGGGCCATCTCGCCGAAGAGCTCACCCGGGCCAAGGATGGCCAGGAGGGACTCGCGGCCGTCGGGGGAGGTGCGGCCGAGCTTCACCTTGCCGGAGACGATGAAGTACAGCTGGTCACCCTGGTCGCCCTCGCGGAACACCGACGCGCCGCGGGAAAGGTCCACCTCGGTGAGCTCGTCCGTCAGCAGACGGAATGCGTCGTCGTCGAGCGTGGCGAAAAGGGGTGCTCGGCGCAGTACCTCGATGTCCATGAAATCTCCTACGTAAAAGTATCGGCTGTGGCGCTTTTGCCATTGTTTCAGAATTTTCAAGGTTCTGTGACGAACTTGGCAGCCGAAACACCTGCGGGCAGTGCGCAGCCGGTCCGCCGGAGGGGGCGGCAGGCCACAGAAGATTGTCAGCCACCCCCCACTAGAATGGAGGTTCAACTGTTAATAAGGAGCCTTTGTGGTCGGCCTGACTGTCCTGGACATTGTCCTGATCCTGGCGCTGCTGTCATACCTGATCTACGGCCTCCGCAACGGGTTCCTGGTCACGGTCGGCGGCCTCGTGGGCTTTGCTGCCGGCGCCATCGCAGCCTTCTTCGCCGTCCCCCTCGTCAGCACCTTCGTTGAGGATTCAGGATGGCGGCTCACCGCCATCATTGCTGCCGCCGTCGTACTCATGGCACTGGGACACGGCCTGGGGACCATGGTGGGCCGGCAACTGCGCGGCGTGGTTCGGATCCGGCCGCTGCGCGCGGTGGACCGCCTGGTGGGCGGGGCGCTGAACCTTGTGGTCGCCGCGCTGGTGATGTCCATGCTGGCATTCAGCGTCAGCTCCCTCGGCGTGCCTGTTGTGTCCCAGCAGTTGGCCGCATCCAAGGTGATCCGCTTCATCGACGGGCTCACTCCCACGCCGGTCAAGGCCACCATGGCGCAGCTGCGTTCCACTGTGATCGGCAACGGCATTCCCACGTTGATTGAAGGGCTGGACCAGGGCCAGGCGGTCCAGGTGCCCAACACGAGCACCAACACGCCGGCGCTCAACAAGGCTGCCCAGTCCGTCCTGAGGATTGCGGGCACGGCCTACGAATGCGGCCAGAACCAGACCGGCAGCGGCTTCGTGGTCTCCGATGACCGCGTGGTGACCAACGCGCACGTGGTGGCCGGCGTCTCGCAGCCCGTGGTGGAAATGCCCGACGGCGGTGCCATGCCCGGCCGGGTGGTCTACTTCGACACCAAGCACGACCTGGCAGTCCTGGCAGTGGATAACCTGCCCTCCCGGCCGCTGCCGCTTAGCCGCGACCTGCCCGGCGGCAGCCAGGCTGCATTCGCGGGGTACCCGCACGGCGGTCCCTTCCAGTCCAAGCCTGCCACCGTCCAGGACATCGCCACCGTCCTGGTCCCGGACATTTACGGCAACAACCCCTCGCCGGAGGACATCTACCGCCTGGCCGGGGACGTGCAGCCCGGAAATTCGGGCGGCCCGCTGCTCACCACCGACGGCCAGGTGGCCGGGGTGGTGTTCGCCAAGGCAACCTCGGATGCCGAAGTAGGGTTCGCCATCACCATGAATGACCTGGAGCCTGTGGCAGAGCAGGCGCCGGGACTGTCCTCACCGGTTTCCTCCGGACAGTGCATCCAGAAGTAGGGCAGGGCATCCAGCAGTAGGACCTGGCGGTCAGAGGACCTCGGCCAGGTAGTCGATGGCCAGCTTGTAGCCGAACACACCCGCACCCACGATCACTGCCGCGCAGACCGGCGACAGGTAGGAGTGGTGCCGGAATTCCTCGCGCTGGTGGACGTTGGTGATGTGAACCTCGACGGCGGGAAGCTGGACGGCTGCCAGGGCGTCACGGAGTGCCACGGAGGTGTGCGTGAAGGCGCCGGCGTTCAGGACGATGCCCGCGGCGGTGCCCCGGGCTGCGTGGATGGCGTCCAGCAGGACGCCCTCGTGGTTGGACTGGAGGCATTCCACCGCGAATCCGTGCGCCTTGGCAGCGGCCGCTGCCAGCTGTTCCACGTCGGCAAGGGTTGAGGTGCCGTACTTCTCCGGCTCACGGGTTCCGAGGAGGTTCAGGTTGGGGCCGTTGATGACCAGGATGGTGCCGCGGCCGGCTTCGACAGTGGAGGAGGCTTCAGTCATGCCTGCAAATCTATCGGGTGGCCCGGCCCGCCGCGCATTCTTACGCAACTCCCTCCCATCGGTTGCTGAGTACTTGTCGTTTTCAGGCCTGTAAACGACAAGTACTCAGCAATCGACGGTGATGAAGGCTGTTAGAGGGCTGTGACCTTCAGCAGCAGCGCGTGCTCCGGGTTCAGGATGGGCATCGGCAGGCCGACTTCGGCAAGGAACCTGCCGCTGGCCACCGCACCCTCAGCCAGCCATGCCGGCGGCTGGGCCTGGGTGAACGTGTGGCGGTAGTCGGCGTCCTCTGCGGTGGGGAAGACCGCCTCCACGCGGTAGCTGCGCGCATCATCGAGTCCCGGAATGCCCATCCGCCCCGGCTGCTCGGCAGCCGAGGTACGCGTGCTGACCAGGGTGAACAGGGCCGCCGTCGTCCCTGCCGCCACGGAGCTGTCCGCCACCACGCCGTGCAGCAGGAAGGAATCGTCCGCAACGTCCGCATGGACGGCACGGCCGCTGTGGATCAGGTCCCGGTGCTCCTTGTACAGGGCCACGATGCGCCGCAGCTCCTCGCGCTCCTTGCCCTGCACGCTGCGCACGTCCCATTCCATCCCGAAGTGGCCGAACAGTGCCGTGATGCCACGGAAGGACAGGTCGTGGGTGCGGGCGGTGGTGTGCGAGGTGGTGGGCCCGATGTGGCTGCCCACGAGTTCCGGCGGAACCACGGCCTCCGTCCAGCGCTGGATGGTCTGCCGCTCCAGCGCGTCGTTGCAGTCCGACGCCCAGATCCGGTCCGTCCGCTCCAGGATGCCCAGGTCCACCCTGGCGCCGCCGGAGGAGCAGCTTTCAATTTCGACGCCGGGGTGGGCCTTGCGGAGTGCGTCAAACAGCCGGTAGGCGGCAAGGGTTTGTTCGTGGACGGAAGCGCGGCCGCCGTGGCCGTGTTCCGTGAGGTCCCGGTTCTGGTCCCACTTCAGGTAGCTGATGTTGTTGCCGGCCAGCAGGGCGTCGATCCGGTCAAAGACGTACTGCCAGGCTTCGGGGTTCACCAGGTCGAGGACATGCTGGTTGCGCCACTCAAGCGGCAGCCGGCCGCCGTCCTTGTGCGCGGCGGCCGAGGGACCCACGATCCATTCGGGGTGCGCCCGGGCGATGTCCGAGTCCAGGTTGACCATTTCCGGTTCCACCCACAGGCCGAACTCCATGCCGCGGGAGGTGACCGCGTCAATCAGCGGCGCCAGGCCGTCCGGCCACACCGTCTCGTCCACATACCAGTCGCCCAGGCCTGCGCGGTCGTCGCGCCGCCCGCGGAACCAGCCATCATCGAGCACAAAGCGCTCCACGCCGAGGTCCGCGGCGGAGTCGGCCAGCTCGATCAGGGTGTCCAGGTTGTGGTCGAAGTACACAGCCTCCCAGGTATTCAGCACCACCGGGCGCGGTTTGCCGGCGGGCAGCCCGGTGGCTGCGGCGGGCAGCACGTGGTGCGGGCGGGAGCGGAACCAGCTGTAGAAGGCTTCAGTGATACCGTCCAGGCCCCGGTCCGAGTAGGCGGCGAACAGGGCGGGCGTGGTGTAGCTGCCGCCCGCTGCCAGGATGACTTCGGCAGGGCCCAGGAGTTCCGAGCCGCCGATCATGGTCCGGCCGTCACCGATGGTGTCCGCAAACTGTTCGTGGTTGCCGCTCCAGGCCAGGTGCGTCGCCCAGACCTTGCCGTGCCGGTTGCCGAAGCCTTGGGTGCCGGCGGCGAACAGCAGGGAGGAATCGTGCCCGGTGCGGCCGTGCCGTCCGGTCCGTACCCAGGTGCCCTGCTGGATCCGGTGCCGCTGCGGGTGGCGTTCCCGGCACCAGCGCCCGGTCAGGTCCAAAAGTTCGACGGCGTCAGGCGCCACGGGCAGGACGGTTGCCAGTTCGTCCACCTGGAAGGGCGTGGTGCCGTTGTTGGTGACGGTGTGCCGCAGTTCCAGCAGCCCGCCGGGGTGCAGCGTGAGGGAGGTTGTTACGCCGATGCCGGTGTCGGCGTCGGCGTGTTCAATGGTGGCCGAGGCCCCTTCGGGGCTGACGGACGTGACGCGGAGGCGGGAGGAGAAGTCAAGGCCGGCCGCGCCTTCGCTGATCCGGTGGCCGCGCAGGGCCGGGCGGCCGCGCCAGGAGGAAGAGGCTTGGGGAAGGAGGCCGGCAGGGACGCGGGCGTCGATGGAGGAGTGCCCCACGGGCGTGGCCAGGATCGCGAGGTCCGGCAGGGCGTCGCCCAAGTCGGCACCCCAGTGGATGACCTCGGCCTCCCCGCTGTCGAAGCTAATCACCAGGCTGGTGCCGGCGGAACGGAGGTGGAGGGGTTCCATAGGATCTCTTTCAGTGTTCAAGGGGTGCATCTTAAGTTACGCACGGGAGAAAGCAAGGGAAAGGGGTGGCCGGATGCCGCCGCCGCGAGGAGGAAGCGGAGGCATCCGGCCGGTGGTTGCGACCACATACGCAACCACATACTGAGGGCTACTTGAACAGGGCGTTGACCTGGTCGTTGGCCTGGGTGAGGGAGCTGGCTGGTGCCTTGCCGGACACCACCGAGTCCATGGCCGGCTTCATGATGCCGTCAACCTTGGCGGCGTTGTCCGCAATCGGGTACAGGAACGTGGTGCCGTCCTTGACCTGCTCGCTGAAGGGGGTCACGTCCACGCCCTTGGCCTTGAAGGCTTCAACGGCCTTGTCGGCAGAGGTCTTGATGGCGGGGAAGACGACGGCCTTGGAGGCGACCACGTCCTGGCAGGCGGCGGAGCCCAGGTACTCCACCCACTTGATGGCGGCTTCAGGCTTCTTGGTGCCGGCGTAGATGGAGTCCGCCAGGCCGTTGTACATGCTGGCGCGCTTGCCGTTGACTCCGACGGGAGTGGGGGCGATGCCCACCTTGATGTCCTTGTAGCCGGTGTACTGGCCGATCATCCAGGAGCCGTTGGCGTTGATGACGGACTTTCCGGCGGCAAAGGTATCAGCCATGCTCGCGCCAACCGTGGTTTCGAGCTTGGGCATGTAGCCCTTTTCCACCAGGCCGGCGAACCAGTCGATGCTCTGCTGGAACTTGGGGTCGTCGTAGTTGAAGTGCTTGCCCCAGGGGTTCTTGTCGGTGTGCGTCCAGTCGGTGGTGCCTGTCAGGTAGCTCCACTCGGTCTGGCCCTGTCCGGAGCCGGAGCCGTTGAGACCCAGCCCGTAGACAGCCACGTTGTTCTTGTCGAAGCCGGGTTCGTCGCCGCGCTTGCCGTTCTTGTCCACGGTCAGGTGGGCGATGGTCTTTTCGTAGGTGCCGCCGTCCTGGGGGTTCCAGGTGAGGCTGGCCATCTGTTCAGGCGTGACGCCGGCGTCGGCCGCGAGCTTGGTGTTGTAGAACAGCGCGATGGTGTCCCAGTCCTTGGGCAGTCCGTAGCGCTTGCCGTCCTGTCCCACCCACAGGTCGGCGAGGCCGGAGTTGTAGACGCTGGTGTCGATGTTGTCCTTCTTGACGGCGTCATCCAGTGCCAACAGCTGCTTGTTCTTGATGAATTCCGGGTACTTGCCCAGGTGGTCAGTGAAGACGTCAGGGGCGGTGCCGGCCACGAAGCCGTTGGTGAGGGTGCCCCAGTAGTCGTCCCAGCCGCGCTGGGTGACCTTGACGGTGATGTCCGGGTTGGCCTTGTGGAAGTCGTCAGCGCACTGCTTGTACGCCGGCAGCTGGTTGGCGTCCCAGAGCCAATAGTTGATTTCGCCCTTGCCGGCCTCGGCGGAGCCGCCGCCGCCACCGCAGGCCGAGAGAGCCAGGACTGCGGCGGCTGCTGCCAGGGAGCCGAGCGCTTTTTTGTTCATTTTCATTACAGGTCCTTTCAAGGTGTTTCCGGGCAGGCCGCCATGGCCTGTACCGGGACAGGGTGTTGGGGAATTGCGTGGGGAGGGTTACTGCTACTTGATGCCGGAGAAACCGATGGAATTGACGATTTTCTTGCCGAAGATGGCGAACAGGATGAGCACGGGAAGGGCGGATACCAGGGTGGCCGCCATGAGTCCGGACCAGTCGGGGGCGCCCTGCGGCGACTGCGACTTGAAGACGCCCAGGCCCACCGTGAGGACCCGGACGGATTCGTCCTGGCCCACCAGGAGGGGCCAGAAGTATTCGTTCCACTGGCCGATGAAGGTGAGCAGGGCAAGGGTGGCGATGGGGGCTGCGGCGTTTGGCAGGATGATCTGGAAGAAGATCCGAAGGTGCTTGGCGCCGTCGAGCATTGCCGCTTCCTCCACCTCGCGGGACATGTTCAGGAAGAACTGCCGGAGGAAGAAGATGGCGAACGGGGTCATGAAGATATAGGGGAGCACCAGTCCCACCATGGTGTTGAGCAGGCCCAGGTTCTTGATGAGCAGGAAGTTGGGCAGCGCGGTGAAGATCGGTGGCACCATCATGGTGGCCAGGAACAGGCTGAAGACCAGGTTCCGTCCCCGCCACCGCAGCCGGGCGAACGCGTAGGCGGCCATGGCGCTGAAGAACACGGCGCCGGTAGTGGTGATGGAGGCGAACAGGACGGAGTTGCGCAGGTAGATCCAGAAGTCGATCTGGGCACCGGATCCGCCCTGGGCCACGGCCTCTTCCGGGGACTGCAGGCCGAAAACGCGCTGGAATGCGCCGAGGTTGAAGTCTGCAGGGAGCAGGTTGGTGGCGTTGCCGGCCAAGGCCCCGTTGGTGGACAGCGCGGTCCGGAGGATCCAGTAGAACGGGAGGACCGAGACGGCAACGGCGAGGGCTACGAGGAGCCAGGCGCCGCCGCGGCGCCAGGTAAACGTCCGACGGCGGGCGGTTGCCCGGGCGGGTGCGGAGACTTTTGCGGTGGTCATGGAAGTGTCCTTAGTCCAGGTCTGATTCGTTGCCCTTGAGGAACTTCATCTGGATGAAGGCCACCAGGGCGAGGATGACGAAGAGGATGACTGCCAGGGCGGAGCCGTAGCCGAAGTCCGATTCCGTGAAGGCCTTTTGGTAGATGTAGAACTGCAGCACCCGGCTGGCGTTGACGGGGCCGCCCATGGTGGTTACGGCTACGGTGTCGAACACCTGGAAGGAGCCGATCACGGTGACGATCAGCACCAGCGCAAGCACCGGCCGGAGCAGCGGCATGGTGATTTTGCGGAACGTCTGCCAGGGGGAGGCGCCGTCCAGGTTGGCCACTTCATAGACGTGGCTGGGGATGGCCTGCAGGCCGGCGAAGAGGAGCAGTGCCGTGTAGCCCATGTGCCGCCAGGTGTTGATCAGGGCCTGGGTGGGGATGGCCCATTCCTCGCTGCCGAAGAATGCCACCTTGGGCAGGCCGACTGCCTCAATGAAGTAATTGACGATGCCGATCTGGTAGTCGAGGAGCCAGAACCAGAGAAGGGCGGCGATCACGTTTGCCATGAGGTACGGCAACAGGAGTGCGCCGCGGATCAGGGTTGACTTGGCCACCCGGTGCATCAGCAGCGCCAGCCCGAGTGCCAGGGCAGTCTGCAGGACGATGTTGATCAGGACGTACTGCGCGGTGACCGCCAGGGCGTTCCAAAACAGAGGGTCCTTGGCGATGGCTTCATAGTTGGCAGTGCCAATCCATGTTGGGTCACCGAGGATGCTGTATTCGGTGAAGCTGAGGTAGATGCCCCGCAGGGTGGGCACCAGGTAGAAAACGATAAATCCGATCATGGCCGGGGCGATGAAGAGCAGTGCGATCTTCAGGTCGCTTTGTCCCCTGCGCTTCAGGGGCCGGTGCACTGAGTGCTCCGTCCGGCTGGCGTTCCTGGTAAGGGTGGTCATCGTCGACCCTTTCCTGAGTGTGATGGAAGTAACAAGCTGGGCAGCAATCTACACGAGTAGATAGGAGGATCGCAAGAGGCGTTCTGAGGTGGATTTTCTTGATGTTTTCGCCAGTAAATGGATATTGACTCGAGTAGATAGTGATGAAACACTCAGAGAAACTTCAAATGGAAGGCAGACAATGGCGTTTTCGATCGGCGTACTCGGCGTTGGGCAGTTCGGCGGACAGTTCGCGCACCTTTTCAACCTCCACCCCGGCGTCAGCGACGTCTTCGTGGTGGACGAGCGGCCCGAGCGCGCGGCCGAGGCTGTGGAGCGGTACCACTTGGCAGGGGCCAAGGCGGACTTCGCGGAGCTCCTCGCCTCCGACGTTGATGCCGTTGCCATCTTCACCCAGCGCTGGACCCACGGCCCGCTGGTCGAACAGGCGCTCCGGGCAGGCAAGCACGTCTACTCAGCAGTACCCATGGCGGTATCGGAAGAGGAGATCGCCCGCATCATCCAGTCCGTCCGGGAAACCGGCTTGGTGTACATGATGGGGGAGACCAGCTACTACAACCCCGCTACGGTGTATGCCCGCGAACAGCAGGCGGCCGGCAGGTTCGGGCGGATCTTCTACTCTGAGGGCGATTACGTCCATGACATGGACCTGGGCTTCTACGACGCCTACCAGTACAGCGGGGGTGAGCGGTGGAAGGAGACCGCCAGCTACCCGCCGATGCTGTACCCCACCCACGCAATCGGTGGTGTGCTGGGTGCCATTCCAGGACACGCCGTCAGCGTCAGCTGCGTTGGAGTCCGCGACGACCGGAACGACGGCGTCTTCAACAGGGACATCAGTATGTTCGGCAACGACTTTTCCAACGCCACCGCACTGTTCGAACTGAACGACGGCGGCGTGATGCGAACCAACGAGATGCGCCGCGTGGGCTATCCCTCCCATATCCGTGAGTCCCGCTTCAGGTTCTTCGGCACGGAGGCGAGCTTCGAACAGCTTGCCAAGGTTACGGTCTGGCAGGACAAACAAAACGTCCATGACATCTCCGAGCAGATGGAGACCCGTCCCAGCATGTCCCTGGACGACCCCTCCCTGGCAAACGTGGCCCCGGAGCTTCGCGACGCCTTCGTCTCCGGACTCTCGCCCGTCCACGACGCAGAACGGCTCCCGGAGGAGTTCCGCGGCGCACCCAACGGACATGAAGGCAGCCACCACTTCCTGGTGGACGACTTTGTCACGGCCGTGAACACCGGCACCCTGCCGCCGGTCAATGCTTGGGTGGCGGCCCGTTACACCCTGCCTGGCATCGTGGCCCACCAGTCAGCACTTCAAAACGGCGTACGGCTTCCCATCCGTGACTTCGGTGATGCGCCCGGTACCAGCAGTTAGCATGGACACTATGACCTCCCCGCCCGCGCAGGCCTCCCGCGGCGGCCCCGTAACCCGCAAGGACGTTGCGCGTTATGCCGGCGTCAGCACCGCCGTCGTCAGCTACGTTGTCAATGGCGGGCCCAAGAAAGTGGCACCGGCAACGGAAGCCAAGGTCCAGGACGCCATCCGCGTCCTTGGCTACCGTCCCAACGCCGCCGCCCGGGCGCTCAAGCTGGGTTCAAGCGAGACGCTGGGGCTCATCATCCCGGACAACACGAACCCCTTCTTTTCCCTCCTGGCCCATGCTGTTGAGGACGCTGCCGCGGATCTGGGCTACGCCCTGGTGCTCAGCAACTCCGACGGGAACCTGTCCAAGGAGCGGCGGAACATCCGCAACCTCGCCGCCCGCCAGGTGGACGGCGTGCTGCTGGCAAGTGTCCTTTTCGAACCTGACCTGGAAGCGCTGGAAACGGCGGACATCCCGGCCGTGCTGCTGAACCAGGAACGCGATGCCCCGGGCTTCAACAGCATCGGTGTGGACCTCGCAGCAGGGGCCAGGATCGCAGTGAACCATCTGATCGGTCATGGGCACACCAATATCGGTCTGGCGATGGGCACCAACGTTTCCGGCAGCCTGGACGGCCGCGAGGTGGGTTGGCGCCAGGCGCTCCAGGAGGCAGGCCTGCCGGAGGGCCCCATCGTATACAGCGGCTTCACCTGGCCCGGCGGCTATTCGGCCGGCCAACGGCTGCTGGCCTCGATCAACAGGCCCACGGCGATATTCGCAACCTCGGACACCCAGGCGGTGGGCCTGCTCCGCGCCATTCATGAGGCGGGCCTGGCCGTGCCGGGTGAGATCGCCGTCGCGTCCTTCGACGGTTCCATTGAATCCGAATATTCGTGGCCGCCCCTGACCACTATGGAGCAGCCCGTGGCTGCGATGGCGGAAGCCGCCGTGCAGGCCCTGGTGGAAGCCAAGCGCGGCGGGAAGCCAAAGCACAGAATATTTCCCACAAAGCTCCACGTCCGGCAGTCGTGCGGGTGCCCCTGAACGCCGTCTGACAACAAAGGCCACCATCCCCGCGGCGCGGGGATGGTGGCCTCTGTTGTCAGGAGTTGTGTCGAGGCTGTGCCTCCAGCTCGTTATTCCTTGACGGGGATGGACTGCGCCTTCAGGGCATCGACGGTCTTCTGCTGGCCGTTTTTAAGTGCATCCAGGAGCGTGCCGCTGCCGCCGGCCGCCTTGCCGAAACCATCCGACACATCGGTGTAGGTTTTGGTCATGGTGGGGCCCCAGGTGAAGTTCGGATTCACGTTTGACGAGGCCTCTGCGAAAACGTCGTAGATCTTCTGGCCACCGAAGTAGTCCACGCCGCCGGAGAAGGCGCCCAGGTCCTTGGCCGATTTGGCCGCGGGGTAGAGGCCGCCGAGCTTGTTGGCCAGCGCCAGCGCCTCAGGATCCGTGTTCAGCCACAGCGCGAATTTGGCTGCCTCGTACGGGTGCTTGGAGCCCTTGAGGACTGCAGTCGAGGAACCGCCCCAGTTGCCCGCAGCCTTTCCGCCGGCCTCCCACTGCGGCATGGGCGCAACTGCCCACTTGCCCGCGGTGTCGGGGGCTCCGCTTGCCAGGGTGGACGCGCCCCAGACCGCAGAGACCCAGGTCCACTGCTGGCCTTTGTTGAAGGAGGCGTTCCACTCATCGGAGAAGGAGGGAAGCGTGGATACCTCGCCCTTTTCGAGCAGCTTCTGCCAGTAGTCGGCCACCTTCGCGGACTCCTTGCCGGTCAGGTTTACCTCCCACTTGTCATCGGTGTTGGAGAACCACTGTCCGCCCGCCTGCCATACGTTGCCGGCAAACCAGTTGACGTCGCTGCGGGGGAAGTTGGTGATGTAGGAGCCGCGGGCCTTGATCTGCTCAGCTGCCGCAGCGTATTCGTCCCAGGTGGTGGGGACCTTGATGCCCGCCTCCTTGAAGAGGTCTGCCCGGTAGAACATCGCCATCGGACCGCTGTCCTGCGGGATGGCATAGACGGCCTTGTCCTCGTTGAAGGTGACCTGGCCCCAGGTCCAGTCCACGAACTTGTCCTTGGCTTCTGCCACTCCCTCGCAGCCGGCGATGTTCGCCAGTCCGTCCTGCACACGGAAGTTGGGGAGTGCGTCGTATTCGATCTGCCCCAGGTCGGGGGCGTTGCCCGCCTGTAGCTGGTTGAAGAAGTTTTGGTACGTGCCCGAGTTGCCGTTGGGCCCGGTCTGGACCTTTACCTTGATGTCAGGATGGTCCTTGTTCCAGAGGTCCACCACCTTGTCCATGCCAGGCACCCAGGTGGTGAAGGACAACTCAACCGGTCCGGAGGAGGGCTTGCAGGAGGTGGTGTCCTGGGCAGCAGAGGTGCTTTCGCCGCTTGAGCAGCCCGCAAGGGACAGCGCCGAGACTATGGCAAAGGCGGCAGTGGCTTTTCCGTAACGCACGCGCATTTCTATTCCTTATTAGTGGGGTGGGTGTACCGGGGCAGTGGGCCGCGGGACGGGTTGTGGGGGGAAAATTTTGTGGGCTATTTGACGCTTCCGGCGCCCAGGCCGCTGCTCCAGAAGCGCTGCAGCCCGAGGAACGTTGCGATCAGCGGGAGGATCGACACCAGAGCGCCGACGATCACCAGGACCCGGAGCTCCGGAATCTGGCTGATCTGGCTGTTCCACGCATACAGGCCCAGCGTGACCGGAAACAGTGTCTGGTCCCGCAGCATGATCAGGGGCAGGAAGAAGTTGTTCCAGATGGCTACGAACTGGAACAGGAAGATGGTCACCAGGGCAGGAGCCATAAGGCGGGTGGAAACCGTGAAGAAGGTCCTGGCCTCAGATGAACCATCGAGGCGTGCAGCCTCCAGCAGCTCCGTGGGGACGCTTGCCGCCGCGTAGATCCGGGCAAGGTAGACGCCGAAGGGGCTGACCAGGCTGGGCAGGAACACTGCCCAAAGGGTATTGGTCAGTTTCACCTGGCTGAAGATCAGGAACAGCGGGAGGGCGAGTGCAGTTGCGGGCACCAGCACCCCGCTGAGCACGACGTTGAAGATGGCCTCACGGCCACGGAACTCATACTTGGCCAGGGCATAGCCGCACATGGCGGCAATGACGGTACCAACCAGGGCGCCCAGCCCCGCGTAGAGGGCGCTGTTGGCCAACCAGCGCCCGAACACGCCGTCGCTGTAGGTGAACAGGTTGCCCAGGTTGGCGAAGAAGGTGGGGATGGAGTCCGCGGTGAACCACAGCGGTGCCGTGCCTGTGATGTCCCCGCCGGTCTTGGAGGAGGAGACCAGCAGCCACCAGATGGGGGTCAGAAAGTAGAGCGTGAAGACGCCCATGATGAGCATGGCCGCTCCCCGGGACATGATGCTGTGCCGGGGTCCCCGGGGTGTGGTTGCCGTGGTGGCCGGCTTTTTTGTGGTCATGGCCGTTGCTGCGCTCACTGGGAAACCTTCCGCTGGGTTGCCTTGAGGAAGACGAAGGAAAGAACGAATGTTGCCAACGCAAGCACCACCGAGAATGCGGCAGCCAGGCTGTAGTTCGGGACTGATGCTGTTGTGTAAACGGCGAGGTTGGGAGTGAAGGTGCTGCTGATGGCCGTGCTGAAACTGCGCAGGGTCTGCGGTTCCGCCAGGAGCTGGAGCGTTCCGATGATGGAAAACACGCCGGTGAGGATGATGGCCGGCACCACGAGGGGGATCTTGATGCGCCAGGCGATCTGGAAGTTGCTGGCACCGTCCAGTCGGGCCGCTTCGTAGATCTCCGTTGGGATTGCCAGCAGGGACGAGTAGATGATCAGCATGTTGTAGCCGACGTATACCCAGGTCACAATATTTGCCACTGCCCACAGGACCAGGTCTGCCGAGAGGAAGTTGACCTGCGAGGTAACGGCATCAAAAGGGGAAAGCGACGGCGAATAGAGGAAGCCCCACATGATCGCTGCGATGACGCCGGGGACGGCATAAGGGGCGAAAAACGCCAGCCGGAAGAACTTCTTCCCCTTCAGGAGGGGCGAGTCGAGCAGCAGGGCGAAGAGGAGTGCAAGGCCAAGCATGACGGGCACCTGGACCACTCCGAAGAGCAGTACCCGCCCCACAGACTCCCAGAATTCACTGTTCTGGAACACCTGCTGGTATTGGACCAGCCCGCCGAAGACCTGCTGGGGAGGTCCGAATGTTCCCTTGCGTTCAACGGTGAGCAGCGACTGCACCACGGCAAAAATGATCGGAACCGCATAGAAGGCAAGGAAAAGGACGCCGAATGGCGCAACGAACAGGAGGACGGCGCGGCGCTGGGCGCCTGTGGTTTTGGACTTCCGGGGCATCGGCACTCCGGTGGCCGTTGCCGGCGCGGTAATGGGTCTAGTCACGTTCATCATCTTTCTGGCCGGTGTTCTGGCCAGTAGTCGGGGGAGCTGATGTGGCGGTGCGGACAACCCTCACGGCGCCCGCAGGAATGGCGACGGCGGTGGCGACTTCTTCGCCGGCGATCAGTTCGTGGCCGCGGGCCGCGTACTTGTGCTCTTCTTCGGTGTGGTTGATCAGGAAGGTGTAGTCGTGGTCAAGGCCTGCCCGGACCACGACTTCAAGCCCTGGGGCTGACTCATAGGCAACCACTCCAGCGCCGGCAGCAGCCTCGGACACGATGTGGCGAAGTGATGCCTGGTCCAGCGCCGTCGCCAGGTACCACGCCGTTCCGGACCCGTGCTGGTTGCGGGTGACGGCGGCCGTGCCGGCGAGGGGCCCATCGTTGAAGGAGGCTATTGCCTCCGCTCCCTCCAGCCGCAACGCTTCGGTCCACAGGGAGGCATCAGCACCGTTGTCGAGGGTCCTGGCCTGTCCCGGGGCCAGGGGGATGAATTCCTCCGTCCGGATGCCGAGCAGTTGCCGGAAGGCGCCGGGATAGCCGCCGGCCAACACCTTTTCGTTTTCGTCCACAATGCCGCTGAAATAGGTAACGATGGCATGGCCGCCGCTGCTGACGTAGTGCGCAAGCGCTGCTGACTCCTTGTCCCGGACGAGGTACAAGCCGGGCACCACCACGAGTTTGTAGCCGGAAATGTCGGCGCCGGGGGCCACGATGTCTACCGTGATGCCCGCGTCCCACAGTGCCTTGTACATCGCGTGCACCTGGTCCAGGTACCGAACGTCTGAAGATGGGTGGGACTCCTGGTCGTAGGCCCACCACGCTTCCCAGCTGAACATTAGGGCCGCCTCCGCCGTGACTGTCGAACCGGCTACCTCGGCAAGCTGCTCCAGTATGCCGCCGAGTTCCACCACCTCCTTCCAGATCCGGGAATCCGTTCCTGCGTGGGGAAGCATTGCGGAGTGGAACTTTTCACTGCCCTGGACTGAAGCGCGCCACTGGAAGAAGCAGAGCCCATCGGCGCCGCGGGCCAGGTGGGCAAGTGAGTTGCGGAGCATCTCGCCAGGGTTTTTGGCAATGTTGCGGGGCTGCCAGTTCACGGCCGACGTTGAGTGCTCCATGAGCAACCACGGCCGGCCCTGGGCGAGGCCCCTGGTCGCGTCGGCGGCAAAGGCCAGTTCGATGGTGGGGTCTTCAAGCCGGTGGTCGAGGTAATGGTCATTGGCAATGACGTCCATATGCGGTGCCCATGACCAGTAATCCTGGTTGCGGATGTGGGCGGCGACCATGAAATTGGTGGTGACGGGAACGTCGCTGTGCCGCCTCAGGACCTCGGCTTCGGACTGGTAGTAACCCAGCAGTTCATCCGAGCTGAAGCGGTGAAAGTCCAGTACCTGGGTCGGGTTGCTGGTGGAAACAGTGGTGCGGGGCGGCAGGATTTGGCTCCAGTCCGAGTACCGCTGTGACCAGAAGGCGGTGCCCCAGGCGCTGTTGAGCGACTCGAGGGTCCCGTACCGGGTGACCAGCCAGCCGCGGAAAGCCTCGGCGGAGACGTCGCAGTAGCACAGTGCGTTGTGGCAACCGAGTTCGTTGGAGACGTGCCACAGCCTGACGGCCGGATGGGCGCCGTACCTGCGCACCACCTCGGTGACCAGCCGGAGGGCGTATTCGCGGTAGTGCGGGGAACTGGGGCACCAGGCCTGGCGCCCGCCGGGCCAGGCGCGGGTTCCCGATGCCGACTGGGGGAGGATGTCCGGGTGAAGCGCTGTGAGCCAGGCCGGTGTGGAGGCTGTTCCCGTCCCCAGGTTGACGCCAATGCCGTTGGCGTGGAGCAGGTCCAGGATCTCGTCAAGGCGGTCGAACGTAAAGATGCCCTCGGTTGATTCCAGTTCTGCCCAGCCAAAAATATTGACGGCGACGAGATTTACGCCGGCCTGTTTCATGAGGCGGACGTCTTCCTGCCATACGGTGTTGTCCCACTGCTCGGGGTTGTAGTCGCAGCCGTAAACGAGTTGTCCGCTCGGGGACAGCCCGGCAACCGGCGTTCTGGTGGTGCTCAACCCTGCTCCTTCGGCTTGCAGCAGACGTGCAAGACCGGGGCAGACCCGGACTCCTGGACGCTGTTGTCTCAACGATTTCTGTGAACGTTCCCAGAGAAGCAATGCAGCGAGTGATGTAGATCATCTGGGAACGTTCCCAGAGTACGCATCGGCGCGAGGGGTGTCAATGCGTGCGGCAGGACATCCCTTCCTGCAGACTCGGCTACAGTACAAATATGTCGCTGACACGCACCCGTGCCCGCCGCGCCACCATCAACGATGTGGCGGACGCTGCCGGGCTTTCCAGGGGGACCGTTTCACGTGTTATGAACGGGGAAAAATATGTGTCGGACGAGGCCAGGCAGGCGGTGGAGCAAGCCATTGCCCGGGTTGGGTACGTCCGGAACAGCGCCGCCCGGAACCTGGTCACCCAGGAGTCCCGGGCCATCGGGCTGATCATCCACGAACCACACTCGCTGTTGTTTGAAGATCCGAACATCGGCTCCATCCTGCTGGGGGCCAACGAGGTCCTGTCCAAGGCTGACTATCAACTGGTTTCGCTGATCATTGACTCGGACCGTGACAGCCGCCGGGTGGCTGATTACCTGCGGGGCGGCCTGGTTGATGGTGCCGTCATCATCTCGGCCCGCGCCTCCGATCCGATTGCGGCGGCCGTGGCGGAGATCGGCTTGCCGGCCGCTTTTGTGGGGCATCCGGAGGGGACTCCCGAGTTGCCCTACGCCGCCATCGACAATGTGGAGGCCGCCCGCAACATCACCGGAAGGTTGCTCGAAACTGGGCGCAAACAGGTAGGTATGATCGCCAGCGCATTGGACCGCGATTCCGGGAAGGACCGCGTGGCAGGCTTTCGCGCTGCACTGGGCGGACGCTTCAATCCCGACCTGGTTGTTGAGTATCCCCTGTACACCTATGCCGCAGGCTTCGATGGAATGCAGGAGTTGCTGCGGCGGGCGCCGGACATCGATGGAGTCTTCGCCGCCTCCGATGCCGTGGCTGCGGGCGCAATGACCGCGCTGCAGGAGGCCGGCCGAAGGGTGCCCGAAGATGTGGGCGTTGTCGGGTTCGATGACAGCAGTTGGGCCCTGCGCTGCCGCCCGCAGCTCTCCACAGTCCGCCAGCCCGCGGATCTGCTGGGGAGTGCCGCTGCTGAGCTCGTCCTTGCCCAGCTCAAGGGGCTTCCGGGCACGCCGCGGGTCCTTGAGACAGCGATCCAGTGGCGCGGTTCTGCCTGACCTTTCGGGGCGCATCCCCGCTCTGGTTCCGGAACAGGATGAAACCAACGGACGCGAGAACCACCATGCCGCCAAACGCCTGTCCGGCCGAGAGTGATTGCCCCAGTGCTATCCATCGCGTCAGAACTGCAGTGGAGCTGAACAGCCGCGAATTTGGGCCGGAAGGTCAAATGTGCGTCAGCACTGAATAACAGGAGCGAGAAACAATGCATCTCAAAAGCATTCGGATGCCTTCCCCTGATCTTGAAGGCAGCGCAGTTTTCTACCGTGACGTTCTTGGTCTTCCGGTCCGGCAATCCAAGGAAACGGTGGTCGTCGAGGTTGGCTCCAGCCTGCTTGAGTTCTTCGAAGGCAATGCCTCTGAAGGCAGCAACCATTTGGCTTTCACCATTCCGGCCAACCGGTTGGCAGACGGGAAGCGCTGGCTGTCTGGCAGAACCAGGGTCATAAGCCTCAATGGAAATGACGAGTTTCAGCTGGGGGAGCCCTGGGAATCGGAGTCGGTCTACTTCGAAGGCCCGGACCGGATGATTTTGGAATTAATCTCCCGGCAGCAGTTGGACAACGCTTCCTCCGCGCCGTTTTCCGGCGCAAGCCTCGTATGTATCAGCGAAGTAGGGCTTGCCGTGCCGGATGTCGCACGCTCCATACAGGAGATAGGGGATGCGTTCGGGATTCAGTCTTTCGCCGGCGACGGGCAAAGCTTCCATGCGATGGGGAACCATGACGGGCTCCTCATTCTCGTGCCCGCCGGCCGGCGCTGGTTCCCAACCTCCGATGCCCTGTCGTCGTTCGGACAGCTCACTGTGGACATCGCGGGCACGCCCCGTTCCGGGACCTTTGATTCCGGGGTGGGATGGCGGCTCAGATCAGGCGAAGCCGTGAAGAAGCCCTAGGCAGGGACCACCCGCAGTTTGGCCCGTTCGCCGAGTACCCGGCGCGCCTCGGTGCTGAGCCCGGCGTCGCTGATGACCTCGTCCACGTCATCCAAGGCGGCGATGGAGCTGATCCCCAGCATGCCCCACTTGGTGTGGTCAGCCAGCACCACTGTTTTCCGCGCAGCCGCCACGAACGCACGGTCCGTTTCGGCCTCCAGCAGGTTGGGCGTGGTGAACCCGGCATCGGCATCCATCCCGTGGACGCCCAGGAACAGGACATCCAGGTGCAGTTGCTTGAGTGCGCCCGTTGCGATTGGGCCCACCAGGGCGTCCGACGGCGTGCGCTCGCCGCCCACGAGAATGACGGTTGACGACTGGCGGGCTGAGCCAGAGGAAGCAGCGTGGTGGAAGAGGTCTGCGATCCTCACCGAGTTGGTCACCACGGTGATCCGGGGGCCATCGACCAGTTCCTTGGCGAGCGCCCATGTAGTGGTTCCGGCACTTAGGCCAACAGCCATCCCTTCCTGGACCAAAGCGGCCGCCTCTACGGCTATGGCGCGCTTTTCCAGCGTCAACTGCGTGGACTTCAGTTCGAACCCGGGTTCATGGGTGCTGGCATCGCCGGGAAGCTTGGCCCCGCCGTGGATGCGCTCCAGCTTCCCGCCTTCTTCCAGCAACTCGATGTCCCGGCGGACGGTCATCAGTGAAACACCCAGCTGCTGGGCCAGGTCTGAGACACGGACAACCCGTTCGCGCCGGACAACGTCCACGATGGCCTGATGGCGTGCGGCAGGGAGCATGGGGGTCCTTTCGTGCTGCTCGAGCCGGAAAGCTATGTTCCGTCTTGTTCCATAATGGTCTATCCCTTGCTGGAACCGAGAGTCAGCCCCGCAACAAACTGCCGCTGGAGGAGCAGGTAGATGATCAACGTGGGGATAACGGTGATCACCGCTCCTGCCGCCAGGAGGTTGTAGTTGTTCAGGAACTGGCCCTGCAGGTTGTTGATGGCGGTGGTGATGGGGAGCCGGTTGCCGCTCTGGATGAACAGGAGGGGCCAGAAGTAGTCGTTGTAGATGAAGATGACTTCCAGGGTGCCCAGCGCGGCGAACGCCGGGCGGCACAGCGGCAGGATGATCTCGCGGTACTGCCGCCAGATGCTGGCACCGTCCACCAATGCCGCCTCGGTGAGGTCGGCGGAAAGGGCCCTCATGTAATTCGAGAGCACGAAGGTGCAGAACCCCATCTGGAACGCCGTGTCCACCGCGATGACGATGATGTAGGTGTTGAGCATGTTGCCGGAATCGCTGAAGGAGTAGGGCACCTGGAAGTGCTTGGCCATCTCGAACAGGGGCGCAGCGAGAACCTGTGGGGGCAGCAGGTTTCCCGCGGTGAACATGATCAGCAGGGTGATGTTGAATTTCCAGCTGACGCGGCTGACGGCGAAGGCCATGAGCGAGGCGAGGAACAGGGTCAGCAGGACCGCAGGCACGGTGATGATGACGGAATTCCAGAAGTAGGTGGCAAAACCTCCCTGCGTCCAGGCCTGGACGAAGTTGTCGAAGTTGAACTCGCCGGCAACGCTGAAATAGCCGTGCTCGTTGGTGGACGCCACCGGCCGCAGTGCGGTGAAGACGGACCAGCCCAAGGGAACCAGCCAGACGGCGGCCATCACCACCAGGAAGATGTGCGTCCCGTAATGGCGCTTGGGGCGGCTTCCGGACCGGCCGGTGGCTTCTGCGGAAGACCCGTTGGCGCGGGCTGTGGCGATGCTCATGCTTGGTTCTCCTTGCCAAAGGTGCGGCTGAGGTAGAAGACGATGGGAACGAGTGAAATGACCAGCAGCACCACAGCGAGGGCGGAGCCGACGCCGATCACCTGGCCTTCGCCCACGAGGTTCTGGATCACCAGGGCGCTGAGCATTTCCAGGCCGTTGGTGCCGCGGTTGATCACATAGACGACGTCGAAGGCGCGGAGGGACTCGATGATGGTGATCACGACAATCACGATGTTGATGGGCCGCATGGCCGGGAAAACCACCCGGAAGAAGGTCTGCACGGCGGAGGCGCCGTCAATGGCTGCGGCCTCCTTGAGGCTGGGGTCCACGCCCTTCAGGCCTGCCAGGTAGAGCAACATGACGTAGCCGGCGTGGCGCCACGTGGCCGCAATCATGGCCGCCCAGATATTGACCGACGAATCGCCGAACCAGTCAACGGCCTGCGGCGTGCCGGCAGTGCCCAGGAGGAAGTTGAGCAGGCCGTTGTCCCGCTGGTAGAAGAGCTGCCAGATGATGCCGATCAGGGCTAGCGACAGCATGACGGGTGCGAAGAAGATGCTTTGGTAGATCTTGCTTCCGCGGATGTTCTGGTCCAGCAGCACCGCGAGCAGCAGGCCCAGGGGCGTGGCGATGAGGGCCAAAAACAGCAGCCACAGCATGTTGTGTTGAACAGCCGGCCAGAACGGGGGGTAGTCCTGGGCGATGAACTGGTAGTTTGCGGTCCCCGCCGGGCGGATGTCCGCCAGGTCCAGGCCGTTCCACCGGGTGAAGCTGAGCCCCACCGACATCAGCATGGGCAGCCAAACCATCGCCAGTTCAATCAGCGTGGGGATGCCCACCATCAGGGACAGGACCACTTTGTCGCGTCCGGACAGGCGGCGGACGCGGCCGCCTTTGGCCCGGCGGGCAGGTGCGGCCGGCTCCCGCGCCTCCGGCGGAATCAGTTCTCGTGCGGTGCTGCTCATGGCGTGTCTTTCCTTGCTGTTGAATGCAGGAGGCAGGACGACGGCGGGAGCCCCGTGCCGCCGTCGTCCTTCCTTTGGCGGGGCTACTGCGCTGCGTAGAGGTTCTTGGCCTGGGCCTCAAGGTTCTTGACGTCCACGCTGCCGTCCTTGATGAAGCTCTGCAGCGCCGGGATCATCACGTTGTTGGCCATGGCCGGCAACGCGTCGCGGTCGAAGAACTGGCTGATGTATTTGGCGTTCTTGATGGTGTCTGCGCATGTCTTGTTGAGGGGTGTGAACTTCGAGGTGTCTGCACCCTTGGCGGTGGCGATGTTCGAGTTATCGACCTTGGCATAGGCGTCCTGGGCCTCGGGCGTGCCCATGAATGCCATGAAGTCGCGGGCCGCCTTGTTGTCCCCGCCTTTCTTGGACAGCAGCAGGCCGTCAATGGGGGCTTCGACTGCGTCCCGGCCCTCCATGGCGATCTCCGGGAAGGGGAAGAAGTCGATGTCCGACAGCACCGCCGGGTCGGTGAACTGCTGGGTGACGAAGGAGCCCAGCAGGTACATGCCGGTCTTCTTGGCTTCCAGCGCCTTGGCCGCGTCCTGCCATGTTTGGCCGAGGGCGGCGGGATCCTGGAAGGGCAGTAGCGCCTTCCAGGTGTCGAAGACGGACGTTACTTTCTGCTGGTCCCAGGATTCCTTGTGTGCGCAGAGGTCCACATGGAACTGGTAGCCGTTGAGCCGCATATTGATGTAGTCGAAGGTGCCCATGGCGGGCCAACCGTCCTTGTCGGCAAAACCGATGGGAATGATGCCGTCTGCCTGCATTTTCGTTGCCAGGGCCTTGAGCGCATCAAAGGTGGCCGGCACCTGGTACCCCTTCTCCGCCCACAGGCTCTTCCGGTAGAAGAAGCCCCATGGGTAGTTGTAGTTGGGGACGAAGTACATCTTGCCGTCCGGCCCCGTGGATGCCTTCTTCAGCGCATCGGAGTAGTTGCCGCCAATGGTCTGCCAGACATCATCAATGGGAGCGAGGAGGCCCTTGCCCGCGTAGTACTGCATCCGGTAGCCGGCGAACCAGGTGAAGGCGTCGTCGGGAGAGCCCTGCAGGTAGGAATTGATCTTGTTCTGGAAGTCGTTGTGGGGCACCACGTTGGTGGTGACCTTTTTGCCGGTCTTGGCTGTGAAAGCATCGGTGACCGCCTGGTACGCCCGCTTGGGGACGTCGTCCGAGGAACCTGAACCGAACGTGAGGCCGGAAGAGTCGGAACCTGTGCCGGACGGAGCGCTTCCGCCGGTGCAGGCCGCGAGGAACGGGATGCCGGCCAGGCCCATTGCGCCCACACCGACGGTCTTGAGGATGGTCCGCCTGCTGGGGAAAGCAGTTGCCGACGCATCAAACTGTGAAGCCATGGTCTCTCCCTTGAGTACTAGCCGCATGTGAGGCACCTCACATTAGCTCCGACTATAACCTCGCAAAAGAGAACATGGAACAACGGTAAATAACACTTTGGGTGTCGATGCCCTTTGAATCGTCACAACAGCGAAATGGCCCTGCTTCCCTGTAATAACAGGGAAGCAGGGCCATCCTGCAGCATGGGGGACAGGTACTAAGCCTGTGTTACTTTCTGAGCGACTGGGCGATCTGCTGCATGATCGTCGGGTCGGACAGGGTAGTGGCATCACCCGGGTCGCGGCCCTCTGCGACGTCCTTGAGGAGGCGGCGCATGATCTTCCCGGAGCGGGTCTTGGGCAGTTCGGGCACCACCAGGATGTTCTTGGGCTTGGCGATGGGTCCGATCTCCTTCCCCACATGGTTGCGCAGTTCCTGGACGGTGGCGTCGCCGTTGTTCACGGCGTCACCGCGGAGGATGACGAACGCGACGACGGCCTGGCCGGTGGTTTCGTCCGTGGCACCCACGACGGCGGCCTCCGCCACGGCGGGGTGGCTCACCAGTGCCGATTCGATCTCAGTGGTGGAGAGCCGGTGCCCGGAGACGTTCATGACGTCGTCCACGCGCCCGAGCAGCCAGATGTCGCCGTCCTCGTCCTTCTTGGCACCGTCCCCGGCAAAGTACATGTTCTCGAACCGCGACCAGTAGGTGTCCTTGAACCGCTCCGGGTCACCCCAGATGCCGCGGAGCATGGAGGGCCACGGTTCCCGGATCACCAGGAAGCCGCCGTGCCCGTTGGGCACCGATTCGCCCATTTCGTCGACCACGTCCACGGCGATGCCGGGCAACGGCACCTGCGCCGATCCGGGCTTGGTGGCCGTGACGCCGGGCAGCGGGGCGATCATCTGGGCTCCGGTTTCGGTCTGCCACCAGGTATCCACGATGGGGGCTTTGTCGCCGCCGATGACCTTGCGGTACCACATCCAGGCCTCGGGGTTGATCGGTTCGCCCACCGAGCCCAGCACGCGGAGCGAGGAGAGATCGTACTTCGCCGGAATCTCCGAGCCCCACTTCATGAAGGTGCGGATAGCGGTGGGGGCGGTGTAAAGGATGGAGACCTTGTACTTTTCCACGATCTCCCACCAGCGGCCCTGGTGCGGGGAGTCCGGGGTGCCTTCGTACATCACCTGGGTGGCGCCGTTGATGAGCGGCGCATAGGCGACGTAGGAGTGCCCGGTGACCCAGCCGACGTCGGCCGTGCACCAGTACACGTCCGTTTCCGGGTGCAGGTCAAAGACCGCCCTGTGGGTGTAGGCGGTCTGCGTGAGGTAGCCGCCGGTGGTGTGCAGGATGCCCTTGGGTTTGCCGGTGGTACCGGAGGTGTAAAGGATGTACAGCGGGTGCTCGGAGTCATGGCCCACGGCGCTGTGCTCGGCGGACGCGGTCTCCACGGTGTCGGCCCACCAGTGGTCCCGGCCTTCCTTCCAATCCACGTCCTGGCCGTTGCGCTTGACCACCACCACGTTCTGCACCGTGTGGCCATCGTGCGCCAGGGCGTCATCCACGGCCGACTTCAGCGGGCTCGGCTTGCCGCGGCGGTAGGTGCCGTCTGCGGTGACAACGAGCTTGGCCTCGGCGTCGTCGATCCGGGAACGCAGGGCCTCGGCGGAGAAACCGCCGAACACCACCGAGTGGACCGCGCCGATCCGGGCGCAGGCCAGCAGCGTGATGACGGCCTCCGGGATCATGGGAAGGTATACCGCCACCCGGTCGCCCTTGGCCACGCCCAGGGATTCGAAGGCGTTGGCTGCCTTCTTCACCTCTTCCGTCAGCTGCGCGTAGGTATACGTCCGGGTGTCCCCGGGCTCGCCCTCGAAGTAGATGGCAACCCGGTCGCCTTTGCCGGCTTCGACGTGCCGGTCCAGGGCGTTGTAGGCGGCGTTAAGCTCACCGCCGACAAACCACTTGGCGAACGGTGGATCGGACCAGTCCAGTGCCTGGGTGAAGTCCTTGCTCCAGGTCAGCAGCTCCCGTGCCTTCTTGGCCCAGAAGGCGGGCCGGTCAGTACTGGCTTCGCCGTACTCTGCTGCGGTGACAACGGCGTCCGCTGCGAATTCCGGGCTGGGCGGGAAGGCCCGCGTCTCGCTCAGCAGGTTTTCGAAGGCGTCGCCCTGGTGGCCCTGCTGGCCTGCCGGCTGGTCGGAAGCGGACGGAACGGTGGCGGTGGAGCTGGGAGTGTCCTGGGACATGTGAACCTCATCATTCATCGATCTTTGCCGCGCGGGATACCGCCACCGCAGGGCCCGCCGCTCGCACGGCGCTGGGCTCCAGCCGGGACGGACATACCGCAAAGAGCTGTTCCGAAACCAAGCCTAGTGCTTGCCGCCCATCCTCTGTGCGCCCCGTCACAGAAGTGCCAGCGAGCGGCATTTTTTAAGCGGTGAATGGCGTCTTGATCGCTCCGGCGGCGCTCCCGAAGGCTCGCCTCAGCTAGTGATCAGCTTGGCTGTTGACTAGGCTGAGATGGAATTGTGACTTCACTTCGGACCACTCCGGCAACGTGCTGATCGCGCAGCGCCGGGCCGGAACCGCATGTCAAGACGGCACAGTTTTCGGGGCCTCAAGGACCCGGTGCCGCCACGCTAAGGAGAGCAGAATGAACCAGCAGAGCTTCGGCCAGCGAAGGGCCCCGGACACCGATGCGGGGCCCGGAGGCTCCGGAACAACGGCCGGGGGACCGGGGCAGCCAGCTGCTGCCGGCAGTGCCGCCAAGGGACAGGCTGCAGGACAAAAGGCCGGTGCCGGAAAGCTGGATCCCCAGGCCAACCAGGCCGTGCTCGGTCCGTTCACCGTGCGTGACCTGGCCGTCTTCGCCGGTACCCTGATCCTGTTTGTGGCGTCCCTGCTGCCCCTGTTCGGTACCCGGTACAACCTGTGGAACCTGAACAACCTGTTCTTCCTGGGATTGGGCATCATCCTGCCGCTGATCACCAGTGCCCTCTTTGCCGCCCGCCGCCTGGCCCCTGCCACGAAAATCCGGGTTGGTTCGCTCTCGATCGACCAGTTCGCGTCCGTGGTGGCCTCCTTCGCGGTTGCCTTCTTCTTCCTGTCGGTTGCCGGCGGCTACGTGGCCAGCCTGTTGGTGGGACTGATCGGTTCGCTCGTCCTCTTCGCCGCCACGGTGCTGGGCCGCTTCCTGCCGTACCTCTCGGGCGACTTCAAGGACCGGCCCGAGGCACCGGCGCACCTCGTGGCACGCGACGCCGCGGTCCCGGTACGCAAGCCACGCGCCCCCAAAGCACCCAAGCTGGAAGCCGGCTCCAACCAGTCAAAGGGCGGCCTTAAGAACGCCGGCATCTTCGGCGGTGCGGGTGCAGGCTCCTCCGCCGTCCAGCCCGGTTCCTCTGCCCAGCCCGGTTCCTCTGCCCAGCCCGGGTCCGTTAACCAGCCGGTGCCCTCGGCCCAGCCGGCCAGTCCTGAGCCTGTCCGGTCAAACCACACGCCTGCCACCGCTGCAGTCCCCGTTGCCACAGCAGGAGGATCGGCCGCTGCGGCTGCCGGTGCCGGGAGCAGCAGCACCCCGGCTTCCACCCCGGATGCCGGCGCGGCCACTTCCGGCGCCGCAGCCGCCGGCGCGGCACCTGCCAGCGCTGGAGGCGCTGCCTCCCCGACGCCCGTCTCAACCGCCCCGGAAGTCTCCGACCGGATCCCTGAAGTGGAAGCCGGTCCGCCCACCCAGGCAGCCGACGTCGTCCGCCCTGCCTCTGCGCCGGCCGCCGAGGAGACCCAGTACGCAGACGTCCCCGCAGCCAATGCTCCGCAAGCGGCCTACGAGCCGCCGGCCGCCACCGCCGTCCATCAGCAGGTCCGCGCCGAGCAGCCCATCGGCGCAACCGTGGACCCGGCCAGCCGCCATGACGAAAATGACGGCCAGCCGATCCACGAGGCCTTCTGGTTTGCGGTTGCGCAGCACCGCACAGCCTTCGATCCCCGCACTGGCGCCCCTGCCTTCGTGATCGAACCCGGCGGCTGGGTCCTGGCACTCGAGGACCGCGGCCACGAGTTCCTGGTCCAGCACACCGACGGGCGGCTGGGAGTCCTGCGCGACCTCAGCAACATCGAGCGCGGCTGACGCCGGTGGCCGGGGTCCGCACCAAAGCCGGCCAGGCCGCCGGGATGCCGGTGGTCTCGTCCGAATCAGTCCTGGCGCTGAAGCGGCGGGCACGGCGCATCCACCGGGCCCTGGCCGAGAAATACCCTTACGCCCACGCGGAACTCGACTTCAGGAACCCGTTCGAACTGCTGGTGGCTACCGTCCTGTCCGCCCAGACAACCGACGTCACCGTCAACCAGGTCACCAAAGTGCTGTTCGCGCGCTACCCCAACGCGCGTTCGCTGGCCGAGGCGGATCCTGCCGAGCTTGAAACGATCCTCAAGCCCACCGGGTTCTTCCGCGCGAAATCAAGGAATGTCCTTGCCCTGTGTACCCGCCTGGTGGACGACTTTGACGGCGAGGTCCCGGGCCGGATGGAGGACCTGGTCACGCTGCCGGGGGTGGGGCGGAAAACGGCCAATGTGGTGCTCGCGAACGCCTTTGGTGTTCCGGGGATCTCGGTTGACACGCACTTCGCCCGCCTCGCCAAGCGGTTCGGGTGGACCCAGTCCGAGGACCCCGTGCAGATTGAACAGGACGTGGCCGAACTGTTCGAGCGCAAGGACTGGACCATGCTGTCCCACCGGGTCATCTTCCATGGCCGCCGCGTCTGCCATGCCCGCAGGCCCGCCTGCGGTGCCTGCCCCGTCGCCAACTGGTGCCCCAGTTACGGGCTGGGCGAGACTGATCCCGACAAAGCAGCCAAGCTCCTCAAATACGAACTTGCGCCCGGCAGCGAGGAATTGCTGGCGCAGTACCTGGCAGAGGAACACCGGGCCGCGGAAATCCGGATGGCCTCCCAGCTGAGGACACCGTGAGCGCACGCGAAGACCTGGCTGAGCTGATCAGGAGGGCGGAATCCGGAACGGCCGGGCCTCCCCACCCCCGCTGGGCCGCGCTCACGGTGGATGCCGCACATGCCCGCAGGGCCGCTGTCCTGATGCTTTTCGGTGTCCTTGACGACGTCCCGGCGGAGTCCGGCAAGCCATTGGCGCCGGCTGACCTGGACGTTTTGCTCCTCGAACGCGCCCACACCCTGGGGTCGCATCCAGGGCAGGTTGCGTTCCCCGGCGGCGGCATCGACAGGGGAGAAACCGCAGTGGCCGCGGCACTCCGCGAAGCAGAGGAGGAGACCGGACTGGACTCAGGCGGGGTTGAGGTCCTGGGCACGCTCCAGGAGCTTGGCCTGGCACACAGCAACTTCCTGGTGACGCCGGTGCTCGGGTGGTGGCATTCCCCGTCTCCGGTCCGGGTGGTGGACTACGCCGAATCCGCGCAGGTTTTCCGCATTCCCGTCCGCGACCTGCTGGATCCGGACAACCGGGTCATGGCCACCGTGCACCGGGCAGGCCGCACCTTTGACAGTCCTGCCTTCACCGTCAACGGCGTAGTGGTGTGGGGCTTCACCGGCATTGTGCTGAGCGGCCTCTTCGACCAACTCGGCTGGTCGGTTCCGTGGGACCGGAACCGGCTGCATCCCATGGGAGTCTAGTTTCAGGCCTGCTGGCGCAAGTCCACCACGATTCCCGTGGCGGCGTTCTCACGCATGGCATTGATGCCATCGCGGAGCAGGCTCAGGGACCGAAAGGTTGGCGACACCGCAACCACATTGCCCTCGGCGTCGGTGAGCCGCAACCGGTACGACTCGTCGCCTGCACGGTGGATTTCAAATCTTCCCGCCATGGACGGGGACCTCCCTGGTATGCGTCATTGCATCAGCGTGCGGACCGATCTGCTTCAGTCGCCGCTACGACTGTAACGTCAGTCACCGGACCCGCATAGCTACCGCCGGGTAGATTACTTTGCGTCTCGAACGCAAGCTGTTGACGCGCCGGGGACTGTTATTTCGCGAGGTCGTAGGAGTCAACCACGGCGAGGCTGACCGGAAACTCCACAGGGATAGGACCGAACAACAGTTCCTTCGCAGCCCTGGCCGACTCCTCGATCGCCCTGATGCAGGCGTCGACGCCGTCCGCGGGCGCATGCACCATCACCTCATCGTGCAGGAAGAAGACCAGCTCAGCCAGGACAGCACCGCCACCGCCACCGGTGCCTGGCGTCCGCAAGGTGCGCAGCCGCCGTCGTAATTCCGCCAGCCAGCACGCCGCCCAATCCGCCGCCGACCCCTGGACCACGAAGTTCCTGGTGAAGCGCCCCCGGCTCCGGGCAATGGACTCCGCCCGGCGCTGCTCCTCCGCTGTTGCCGATCGCTGGCTTAGGAACCACCGTTCCGAAGGCGGGGGGCTGCTCCGGCCCAGCCGCGTGGTCACCGTCCCGCCGGCTTCGCCCGCCCTTGCTGCCCTCTCCACGAAGTCCACGGCGCGCGGATAGGTGCGCGCCAGCTGCGGCATGAGCCGACCTGCCTCACCCGAGGTGGCCCCGTACATGGCGCCCAGCAATGCCATCTTTGCCTTGGCCCGGTCGCCGCCGAAACCCTTGGCAGCGATGCCGGCATAAAGGTCCTGGTCCCGAGCCGCCTCCGCCATGGTGGAATCCTGGGCAAGGGCCACCAGGACGCGCGGTTCCAGCTGCGATGCGTCCGCAACGATGAGCTTGTGGCCTGGATCGGCGTGCACCGCGCCGCGGACCTGGCGCGGGATCTGGAGCGCGCCGCCGCCCCGGGACGCCCAACGCCCCGACACCACGCCGCCCACCACATACTCCGGCCGGAACCGGCCGCCGTCCACCCAGGCGTCCAGCCAGGACCAGCCGTTGGCGGTGTGCAGGCGGGAGAGTTTCTTGTACTCCAGCAATGGTTCGATAGCCGCGTGTGTGTACTCCCTGAGCTCCCACTTGCGGGTGCTTTTCACTTCGATCCCGTTGCGGTGGAGGGCACGCATCAGGTCCTGCGGCGAATCCGGGTTGAGCCCGGGAGCCTGGAGCAGGGAGCGCAGTTCCGCGGCCAGCGCTTCAAGCTTTTGCGGCCGCTGGCCGGCCGGCGGGCGCGGACCGAGATGGCTGACGAGGATCTGTTCGTGCAGGTCCTCCCGCCAGGGAACGCCTGCGTGCTGCATCTCAGCAGCCACCATGGCGGCAGCCGACTCCGCCGCGAGCAGCAGCTGAAGGCGCTTACGGCGGTTATCCTCCGTGTCCACCTCCGCCAGTGCGCCCTGCTGGGCAGCGTATTCGGTCCGAAGGTCCTCAAGGGCAACGCCCGGCGGCGGGCCGGTCGCGGGATCATCGAACAGTGCACCCTGGTCGGCCGGGGGACGGGGCGGCAGCAGCGCTTTCGGGGGAAGCACGGGATCCTCCACCGGGGTTCGGTCGGTGTTCCTGGCGTAGTCCGTGTGGGCGCTGAACTGGGAAAAGGCCAGGATGTTGCCGCAGAGTGTGACGTCATAGCAGCGTTCCACTTCCACGCCGGAGGCGAGCAGCTGCGGGTACCAGTCCTGGGTCCGGTGCCAGATCCAGCGGGGCGGCAGGCCGCCCGGGCGCGTGGCTTCGAGTTCGCGGACGACGGCGGCGAGGTCGCTGAGTGCCACCACTTGGGGTTCGGGGTTGGCCGGCTGGGCATGCCCGGCCTGGGTCAGTTCCTGGAGGGCCGCGCCGCGGGGGTGGGCGGCGAGCAGCAGGTACATGCTCCCATTGTGCCCTGTCTGGAGATGACGCAGTTCCGGGTTGTCCACATACAGGATGTGCTCCCTTACCTGGGCGATGGCGCAGGAACAGAGTGGTTCCATGAGCAGGCACCAGTTGAACGCAGCGCCATCCGGGCAGGAAAAGGCGGGAGCTTCCTCCTGGCCGCCAACGGATCCGGCCTCAACACCACCGGAGAGCCCCTTGGCGCCCGGGGATCCTTTGTCCGTCGGGACGAGGGAACGTGGTGCCGCATGGCTTCCGGATGGGGCCGGTCACTATGGGGCCGGGCCATATGGTGCCGGCCGGCACGACGCATCGCTCGCCGGTTCGGGTGCGTCAGTGGCGATGGGTCCGGGCGAGGTACTGCTGGTCACCTCCTCCGGCGTCCTCCGCGCCGAAGTGGAGCGCATTGTGGCAGCCGCCGGCGCCCAGTTGCGCGTCGTCGAGGACGCGGTGGAGGGCGGGAGCTACTGGGACGCTGCATCGGCCGTCCTGGTGGGAAGCGACATTAGGGAACTGCCGCCCCGGCGGAGTACGCCCGCGGTCATGGTGGGCCTTGACGGCGAGGGGGACAGCCTTTGGCATCTTGCGGCTGCTCTGGGTGCCGAACGTGTTGCAGTACTGCCCGACGCCGCCGCCTGGCTGGCGGACCATCTCAGCCGGTCGCGCTCGCCGGGTCCGGGCGGCCTGGTCCTCGGTGTTATTGGCGGCTGTGGTGGCGCCGGGGCCACTACCGCCGCCATCTGGATAGCGCAGGCCGCGGCAGGGCTGGGCGCCCGGGTTCTGTTGGTTGACGGCGACCCTTGGGGAGGAGGACTGGAACTGGCGCTTGCCGCCGAGGAGAGTCCCGGTCTGCGCTGGCCGGACCTCGCCGAGGCTAGGGGAAGCATTGATCCGCTGCAGCTCTCAGATTCCCTCCCGGTCGCCGGCGGCTTTTCCTTCCTGTCCTGGCCTGCCACGCGGGAACCGCCCGCTGCAGTCGCCGCCGCTGCCGCAGCCGGGGTTCTCGACGCCGCGCGGCGGGGATACGAACTGGTTGTCGTCGACGTGGGACGCGGTGCCGAGCCGCTCCACACGGTGGCATGGGACTGCGACCGCATCTTGCTGGTGGTGCCGGCCCAGCTGAAGGCGGCGATGGCGGCCGTACGCCTGCTGCAGGAGCTTCCCCCGGTGGAGGGGGCCCTCCTGGTTAGGGGGCGGACCGGCGCGGCGCTCGACAGTTCCCTGATCGCTGAGGCCTTGGGGCTGCCGGTGCAGGGCCGTATCCCCGAACTGCGTGCTGTCGCCGGGGCTATGGAATCCGGGCGGCTTTTGGACCTGGGTAAGCGGCGGAATGTGCGGCACTTCGGCGGAACCGTGCTCGACTGGCTCGGAGAGGATCTGCAGGCGGGGGTCATGGCGTGAGGCGGGCATCGGGTACTCCGATAACGTCGGCCCCGGAAACCGGCAGGATCCCAGGGGCGGGCGGCCTCGGGGAACGGCGCAGCGCCCGGATCCTGGCAGCGAACCAGGCCGGACACGCCGGGCGTAGCAGGGACCGGGACCCCGCCGGCACCGGCAGGGCCGTGGATTCCGGGCTGCTGGAATCCGTCCGCGAGTCGATGATGGCTGAGGCCGGAGCGGTGACGCCGTCCCGAGTGGCCGCGGCGGTCCAGGCCACGGGCAAATTGTTAGGTACCGCCGGATCGCTCGCAGCCGTGGAGCGGATCAGCGCCGAGCTCAATGGGCTGGGGCCGCTGCAGGAGCTGACGCGCGACCCCGGCGTCACAGACATCTTCGTCAACGCTCCCAACTCCGTCTGGGTGGACCGGGGGCGGGGCATCGAACGCGTTGCCGTCCTGTTCGACGGAGAGGCACAGCTGCGGGCACTGGCCTGCAGGCTCGTGGCTGCAGGCGGTCGCCGCCTCGATGACGGTTCACCCTGTGTCGATGTCAGGCTTGCCGGCGGTTACCGTGTCCATGCCGTGTTGCCGCCGGTATCCACGTCCGGGACGCTGCTGAGCGTCCGGATCCGGAGGGAACGTGTCTTCACCATGGCGGAGCTGGGCTCCGGCGGCATGTTCGTGCCGGGAGTGCGTGCGGTGCTGGAGAGGGTTGTCGCGCAAAGGTTGAGTTTCCTGATCAGCGGGGCTACGGGCTCCGGCAAGACGACCCTGCTGTCCACCCTGCTGGGCCTGTGTTCCGTGGAAGAGCGTTTGGTCCTGATCGAGGACGCGTCCGAACTGAACCCTGTCCACCCACACGTCGTCGCGCTCGAATCACGCCACGGAAACCTTGAAGGCGGCGGCGCGGTGGACTTGGGGGAACTGGTTCGCCAGGCGCTGCGGATGCGCCCGGACAGGCTGGTGGTGGGGGAGTGCCGGGGCGCTGAAGTACGTGAGCTCCTCACCGCGATGAACACCGGGCACAGCGGGGGCGGAGGCACCATTCACGCAAACACGGCAGCAGCCGTACCCGCCAGGCTCAACGCCCTCGGCGCGCTCGCAGGGCTCGGCCCCGAGGCGGTGCGGCTCCAGGCGGCCAGCGCGCTGGATGTGGTCATCCACGTCGGCAGGACGCAGCGGGGAAGGGAAGTCCTGTGCATTGGACTTATCAATGACGGCCCGGAAGGACTAACGGTGGTGCCGGCCGTTGGACAATCGGGGACTCCGGGCCCTGCATGGCCGGCGCTGGCAGCCCGGTTGGGGATGGACCCGGAGGGCGTGTTGTGACTCCTCTCTTCACCCTGGTGCTGTGCGCTGCTGTGCTGTTGCTCCTCAAGCCGCCCCTGGATGCTGCCTCTAGGCTGCGGGCAGCAACCAGGAGCAGTCCCAAATCGCCCGCGCTTCCAAGGATTCGGAAACTGCCGTGGGCCAGGGCGGCCGGCGGAAACGCCAAAACGACGAGAGAGCCCGGCCTGACCCTGGTGGTGCAGCAGCTTGCGGCGCTGCTCAGGGGTGGACGAACACCTGGGCGTCTGTGGGAGGAACTCTGGATGGTCTACGGCGTCCCCAACGGGAACGGGCAGCCGCATTGGGGGCCACTCCACGCCGGCTCGGCGCTCTCAGAGGGATCAGCTGCCGTACTCGCGTCCGCGCGGGCGGCTGCCGCAACGGGAGCTCCCGTAGCCGAAGCCATCCGGCGGGCACTGCCCACAGCCTTCAAGGGCAGGGACAGGGAGGCCCGGACCTGGTCCCAGCTCGCTGCCTGCTTCGACATCGCAGAAGCCAGCGGATGTCCGCTCGCCGACGTGCTGGCGCGCTTTGCGGCCCAGCTCGAAGCGGAGGATGACGCAGACGCGGCGCGGCAAACAGCCCTCGCCGGGCCCAAGGCAACCGTCCGGCTACTGACCTGGCTTCCATTGATGGGTCTTGGACTGGGTGCGGCCCTGGGGGTGGACCCACTGGCCACCCTGCTGGGAACACCTCCAGGACTGGCGGCACTGTTGGGCGGAGCAGTCCTCACGGTTGCGGGGAGGGCCTGGTCCGCGCGACTTGTAGCGGCCGCCGCCGGGTCAGGAACTCCATGAGCACGGGTTTGGGCCCGGGCCTCGCGCTCTTCCTGCTGCTCGCGGCCGGCGCCTGGCTCGCCTGTTCCAGCCATGACCGTTCCCGCCAACGGCTTCGCCGCCTGGCTCCTCCAGTGCCGGGTGCAAAGGCCACCGCTGGGCCCGGAAGCAGTCACGGCAGGGGCCTGAACGATACGGCGATGATGCTTGAACTCGTTGCAGCGATGCTCGACGCCGGGGCCGGGATTGGGCGATCGCTCGAGCTGGTGGCCGCCTCGGCGGCACCGGAGTACCGGGACTCGCTGCGGCCCGTGGTTTCGGCACTGGCCATCGGCGCCGACTGGGAGACCGCCTGGCGCAGCTCCGCCGTCCGCAGCACCGGGATCCTGGAGCTCCGTGATGCCCTGGCGTTCGCAGCCCTCACCGGCGCTCCGTCCTCCGCGATCCTTTATGCCCAGGCCGCAAGGCTTCGCCGCGAGCGGTTCCGGGCCGCGGAAAAGCGGGCTGCCTCGCTTGGGGTAAAGCTGGTGGTTCCGCTGGGCCTGTGCTCGCTTCCTGCCTTCATTTGCCTTGGAGTCGTGCCGGTGCTGCTGGCCCTGGTGCCGTCAGGCTCGTAGCGGGCGAGTGCCGTCAGGCTCCCAGCAGGCCAGTGTCGTCCGGCTACCAGAGTCGATGGTTCCGGCCTGCTTCACGTGCAGTCATTCGTGGCATCTCTTCCTCCACACAGGGAGAGATGCCCGGCTTTTCCACTTAGCGAACCGCTTCCCTTACCGGCTACAGGTACGCGGGGAAGAGTCAAAGGCAGCCGGCAAAGCCACCGGCAAAACAACCGAAAGGAAACCATATGTCCACCAACCACCGCCGTCGTCAGAACGCCAGCTACTCCGCCGGGACCTCAGCGCTCGCCGCTTCCGGACTGCGGCCAGGGCCGCTGCAGTCCGGTCGAGGTGAGGGCCGCCTTCGTAACTCCGGCGGCACCCAATACCCTTCCAGCCCTGCACCGCTCGTGGACGCACCTTCCAGGAAGGCATCGGCCCCAACAGTTTCAGCCCCGACCACGTCCGTCCCTCTGCCAGGCAACGTGGTGGAGCTCTACCCCAATTCAGTGGGGCATGGTTTTGTTGGTCCCCGCTCGGTGGATAGCCGCCCAGTCGTGTCCGGTCCAGCCCGCGCCTCGTCGAAGTCCCCGCGCACCGCAACGCTGATGTTTTCCGAAGCCGGAATGGCAACTGCGGAGTATGCCATCGCCACCCTGGCCGCGGTTGGGTTTGCCGGGCTGCTTGTGTTCATCCTCCGCAGCGATGAAGTTCGGGGTTTCCTGCTCAACCTCATTCGCACCGCCTTGGCGCTGCCGTGACACCAACACCTGCCGTGACTCTCCTTCGTTCCGGCCGACCGCTTCCAACTAGCACCGGCAGCGTGGACTGCAGCCGAGTCGTCAGCAGCCCGGTGTCCGGGGTCGCAGTCGCGTGTTGCCGCATCACCGGCACTAAAGCAGCCAGCGGGAACGGCGGTGGGCATGGAGGCAGGGCATTGAACGCAGTAGTCAACGCACGCGGTGCGGTAACGGCAGAGTTTGCCGTGGCACTTCCTGCCGTGCTGGCGCTGCTGGCCATGCTGCTTGCCGGTGCCGCCGCGGGCATGACGCAGCTGCGTATCGAAGAGGGAGCCCGGGCCGGTGCCAGGGCTTTGGCGAGAGGCGATGACCCGGCAGCGGTGGAACGGACAGTCCGGACGCTTGCCGGCGGCTCGGCGGCGGCATCCGTCTCTGCTGACGGCGGATGGTTCAGTATCACCGTGACGGACCGGGTATCAGGACCTTTAGGATCCGCCATCCCCTGGACCCTCACCGCCCGTGCCACAACGCGCAGTGAAACAGCGGGGACCCGAGTGGGCGGTGGCGTTGGCGGTGGCCTGACCGAGGGCGCAGGGCTCAAATGATGGAGCAAGCCAAGCTACGCCCTGTGGGTAACGCAGGTAACCCGGCCAGTCCGTGCGACAGCGCTCTAACGGGGCAGTGCGGAGGCGGCCCGGCCAGTCCGTGCGACAGCGCTCTAACGGGGCAGTGCGGAGGCGGCCCGGCCAGGCGGTGCAACAGCCCTTCAACCAGGCGGTGCCGCAGGGCCCAGGCCAGTCGGGACCGCCCTGTTCCCAGGCCTGCTACCGGCCGTTGGCGGTGGGGGTTCGACGATAGGAGTGAGCGCGGTTCGGGGACCGTCCTGGCTGCAGGGCTGGCACTTGTGGTCATAACGGCAATGGCGGTCATGCTGCTGCTGGCCCAGTCAGCGGTACTTGCAAGCCGTGCGGCATCGGCCGCAGACCTGGCCGCGCTTGCAGCGGCGGACGCACTTCGCGGCATCAGCAGTGGCGAGCCCTGCACGGTTGCCGCCGAGGTGGCAGCCCGCCACGCGGCAACGGTCCTCGGCTGCACCGAGGGGGCGGGACAAACCATTGAGGTGCGGACCGAGCTTGCGGAGCGCTCACTGTTGGGCGCGGCCACCGGTCGTGCCCGGGCCGGACCTCCACCATAGGAATCGCGGCCTTGCGGGAGTCAGTTCCGGGCTTCCTGTTCCACCGGCACCGCTTCCGTGGCGTCCTTGAGCAGGACATCCAGCAGGGTCACCGCGGCAGCCTTGTCCAGCGGGTTGTTCTTGTTTCCGCACTTTGGCGACTGGACGCAGGACGGGCAGCCCGCCTCGCACTCGCAGGCCTTGATGGCGTCGCGGGTCGCTGCCAGCCACACCATGGCTTTGTCGAATCCCCGTTCGGCAAAGCCAGCCCCGCCGGGGTGCCCGTCGTACACGAAGATGGTGGGCACTCCGGTGTCGGCGTGCAGGGCAGTGGAGACCCCGCCGATGTCCCAGCGGTCGCTGGATGCAACGAGGGGCAGGAGCCCGATTGCTGCGTGCTCCGCTGCGTGCAGGGCACCGGGAAACTGCGCTTCAATCAGTCCGGCCCCGGTCAGCGAACGGTTGTCCACCACAAACCAGACCGCCTTGGTGAAGAGCTCGCGTGCACCCAGCTCAAGCGGCTCCTCCCCGAGGACCTCGTTGGAAATCAGGGCTTTGCGCTGGAAGGAGACAACTTGCGTGGTGACCTTCACATCGCCAAAGTGGACCGTGACATCGCCCCACTGCATGGTCCGCACGGTGTCCAGGACCTCGATCTGGGTCACATCCCGTGCAGTGGTGTAGTAGTCGGGATTTGCCCGGCGCACCATGACGCAGTGGTCGTCCTCGTTCAGGTCCTCCACCACGTAGGTGTCGCCCTGGTGGACGTACACCGCGCCAGTGTGCGCCTGGTAGTGGGTCTGCGGCGAGTCCATCGTTCCCAGGAGGGAACCGGTCTCGGCATCGACGATGCTGACCGGCCCGCCACCGTCGGCCCGGAGATTGACCATGGCGGCGGCGCTCTGCGAGTGGGTCCAGAACCAGCCCGCGGGCCGCCGCCGGAGGTAGCCCTGTGCCACCAACCGGTCCAGGAGCATTTCGGCGGTTCGGCCGAAGAGGTCGAGCTCGGCAGGTCCCAGCGGAAGTTCCGCTGCCGCCGCGCACAGGTGCGGTCCGAGCACGTAAGGGTTGGAAGGGTCAAAGACGGTGGCCTCGACCGATACGTCGAAGATGGCTTCGGGGTGGTTCACCAGGAACGTGTCCAGCGGATCGTCGCTGGCCACAAACGCCGCAATGGCGTCCTGGCCCGCGCGGCCGGCCCTGCCTATCTGCTGGAACAGCGATGCGCGCGTGCCCGGCCAGCCGGCCACCAGGACGGCGTCAAGGCCGGAGATGTCGATGCCCAGCTCCAGGGCGGATGTGCTGGAAACGCCCAGCAGCTGCCCTGAACGCAGGGCTTTTTCCACAGCACGCCGTTCCTCCGGCAGGTATCCGGAACGGTAGGCCGCCACCCGCTGGGGAAGGCTGGGATCCACCTCGTCAAGGAGGCGTTTGGTGATGGCGGAGATGGTCTCGGCCCCGCGCCGGGACTTGATGAAGGCAATGGTGCGGATCCGGGCTGACACCAGGTTGGCCAGCAGGTCCGAAGTCTCCGCAACAGCGGTCCGCCGCTCCTTGGCTCCGTTCTCACCCCGGACTTCGGTCAGCGCCGGTTCCCACAATGCCACGGTGGTGGCCCCGTGAGGCGAACAGTCGCTGGACACCGCCTTTACGGGGGCGCCGATGAGGCGGGAGAAGGAGACATCGGGCTCCGAAGCGGTGGCGGAGGCCGCAATGAACACGGGCTCCGGGAACGCCGTTCCTGCCCCGTAATAGGCGCAGATCCTGCGGAGCCGCCGCATCAGGTTGGCCACATGCGATCCGAACACGCCGCGGTAACTGTGGGCCTCATCCACGATTACATAGCGCAGCCGGCGGAAAAACCCTGCCCACCAGGCGTGGTTGGGAAGGATGCCAAAGTGCAGCATGTCCGGGTTGGCCAGGATGAAGTTGGCGTGGTCCCGGATCCACCGGCGCGCGGCCGGATCAGTATCGCCGTCGTAGGTTTCGGCCCGGACGGTGGGCAGTTTGAGGGCACGGATGGCGTTCAACTGGTCGGCTGCCAGGGCCTTGGTGGGGGAGAGGTAGAGGGTGACGGCGCCGTCGTCGTGGATTTTTCCCGGGTCCGCGAGCACCTGCAGCTCGGACCGGTGGATCGCGTCCAGCGCCGGCAGCTGGTACGCCAGGGACTTTCCGGATGCGGTTCCGGTAGCCACCACGACGTGCTGGCCCGAGTGGGCTGCGTTGGCCGCATCCACCTGATGCAGGTATGGCTCCCGGATGCCGAGGGAGCCGTATGCCTCAGCGATGTCCGGATGCAGCCACTCAGGCCATGGTGCGTGGACCGCCTCCCGCGCGGGGATGGTGTGGACATGACGAAGCTGCTCCGGGTCCGGGCCGCGGCCCAGCAAAGGAATCAGGGAGTCATGGGGGTTCACCCCACCATTCTTTCATCCGGCGCCTAACGCACGGCCAGCGGTTCGCCCACGGAAAAACCGGGCAGCCAGCTTCAGCTCAGCGAGAGGTCCGCGCCCTCGTGGGACGCCGAGAGCATCAGGACCCGCGCTACCGTGGTCCAGCCGAGGTGTGAGTAGAGCTTCTGCCCGTCCGCCGAAGCCAGCAGGAGGCCGGTCCGCACGTCGTGGCCGAAGGCCTGGGCCGCCAGGGCGCGCATGATGAAGCTGCCCAAGCCCCTGCGCTGGAACCGGGGTTCGGTGATGATCTTGTCGAACACTGCGGTGTCACCCACTACGAACACCCTGCCGCTCGCCGCTAGGGCATCTCCGGAACGGACCTCGGCATAGTGGACGCCATCCTGCTCGAAGGTGGACAGGCTCAGCTCATCGTCGGAAAGCCAGGGGTCCTCGGCGTCCTGGGTCTCCATGTCCACGATCATCATCGTTTGCGTGTCTGAGGTGACATTCAGCCCGTGCCGGGCAGCCAGGTCCGCATACCGGGAGGGGTCGTTGGTGAGGACGGTGAGCACGCGGGCCGGGGATTCGGCCGTCCTGGCGGCCAGTGCTGCGAACTCATCGGCCGTGGGTTCGGAGGCGAAGACTTCCCACTCCCCACTTGTGTCGGACCGGAGCACGGAGGGGAAGCGGCCCTCCGTGGAGGTCCGGTAGCCGCGACATCCCGCCCAGCCGGCAACCCACACTTCGAGCAGGCCAGTGATGTCTTCAACCAGGGTTTCCGGACTCATGGGATGAACAATATTCCAGCCCGATCGCCAGCAACAGGGGGTGTGGAAGTGCTTATGCAATTGTGATGAGCACCAGGGCTGGGTTATGCGGGGCAGGCAGGGACAGACAGCCCAGCCGGTACCCTTAAATACGTGGCTTTGAACAAGATTGTGCTCTTTTACGGCTTTACCCCCATCGCCGATCCCGAAGCGGTGCGGCTCTGGCAGCGCGCGCTGTGCGAGAAGCTGGGCCTGACCGGCCGCATCCTCATCTCCAAGGACGGGATCAATGCCACGGTGGGCGGGGAAATCCGCGCTGTTAAGCAGTACGTCAAAACCACCCGGGAATACCCCGGCTTCCGCGGCATCGACGTGAAGTGGTCCGACGGCGGCGCGGAGGACTTCCCGCGGCTCAGCGTGAAGGTGCGGGACGAGATCGTCTCCTTCGGTGCTCCCGGAGAACTCAAGGTGGACGCGGACGGAGTGGTCGGCGGCGGGAAGCACCTCAAGCCCGAGCAGCTGCACGAGCTCGTCGAGGCCAGGAAGCAGGACGGCGAGGACGTGGTCTTCTTCGACGGACGGAACGCGTTCGAAGCGCAAATTGGCCGGTTCAAGGACGCGGTGGTCCCGGACGTGGCCACCACCCATGACTTCATCAAGGAGCTGGACTCCGGCAAGTACGACGCCCTGAAGGACAAACCGGTGGTCACCTACTGCACCGGAGGCATCCGCTGCGAGGTGCTCTCCAGCCTGATGGTGAACCGCGGCTTTAAAGAGGTGTACCAGCTGGACGGCGGCATCGTCCGGTACGGCGAAGCATTCAAGGACCAGGGACTTTGGGAAGGCTCGCTCTACGTCTTCGACAAGCGGATGCACCTGGAGTTCAGCGAGGACGCCAAGACCATCGGTGCGTGCGCCCGCTGCTCCGCACCCACCAACAAGTTCGAGAACTGCTCCAACCCCAGCTGCCGGACCCTGACGCTGTACTGCGCTGAGTGTGCGGCCAGCCCGGAAACCCTCCGCTGCCCGGACGGCTGCGCAGCGGCGTAGCAGACGCGTTCAAAGCCGGCGAACGCGGAAGGCGTAGTTGGCAGGCGTCCTGGCCTCCACCCGGACCGTGAGGACGCTGTCCGTTGACAGGTAGATGACGTTTTCGCGGTTGATGCCACACCGCAGGGCCAAGTCCACCAAGGTGAGGGTTTCGGTGCGTACCGTAAAGGTCACCCGGCGCTGGCTCCGGCAGGCGATGGCGAGGATGTAGGTTCCGGTCTCAAGTACCGGTGACGAAACATGCCGTACCTCCCCGGCGCCCAGGAGCCCGGCATCGGCCTGGACCACGGGACCGGTGCTCTCAGGCAGTGCCCGCGACACCCAGTCGCCAAGCTCGGCGTCGCTGACCGGGTCCTGCTGCAGCGGGTCGCGGGTGAAGGCCGGCGCCGGGGCGACGGTAGCGGTATCCTGCGCGCTTCCGGCGCGGTCGTCGTACGTATATTCACAGGCCGCCAGCGCACCTGCCGCAAGCACAAGTCCAAGGGCGACGGCGGCCGCCGGCTTCGGTGCCAGGGGCGCCCGTGCTGTCCCTCGGGTAAGGGGCGCGGAGTTTCTCCGCACGCTGGGCATAGTCCGACCTTATGCCCGCAACGGGCGGCGGGCCAGAGCCGGAGGAGGGGCTATTGCGCGGGCACCAGCCGGTAGGCGTAGAGCAGCGGAGCGTCCACGCTGGAGGTGCTGATTTCCACCCGTCCGGCGGCTGGAAGGGTGATCCTGGTGGATTCCTGCCGGCCATTGCACGCTGCCCCGGCTTCCGCCACGGCCTTGCCGTCCAGCGACACGGCGAAGAATGCCTTGCCCGTGCCGTCGCACACCGCCGCGAGGGTGTAGCTGCCGGCGGGCACCCTTGCGGCTTCCTGCACGATGCGGTCCCGGTTGAGGATCTTCCCCGAGTCCTGCAGCACCACGTTGGCCGGAGATGATGGCAGGGCAGTAGCCCGCCACTTCGGAACGTCGGCATTTTCCACCGAGCTCACCGGCGAACATCCCGCCAGGGCCAGGCCGAGTACCGCGGCAGCCGCCGGCCCCCGCAGCCAGCGCCGGACACTCGAGCCTTCCATGGGGGCAAACGAGGCGGCCGTGCGGGCACACGGAACGGGGGAAAGGCGGGAAGGCATGGCTCCACCGTACCCCGCAGCCATGCCGGACTAAACTTGAGCGGTGCCTAAATCCCCTTACGAGTTCACCGCCGGCAACACCCCCGACGCTCCCCGCAGCGACCTCCCCGGCCTGTTGGCCGCGCTTGCTGCGGACCTGCGCCGCCTGGACTACACGCTCGACGGCGTTGCCCGGCTCCTGGGCCCCACGGCCTCTGCGGCGTTGAACCGGGACCAGACCATTCCCGCACTGCTCGCTGCCGAGCAGGCTGTAAGGGAGGACAACCGCGTGGTGCCGCTTGCCGCCATCGTCCGCCTCTGGCTCCTCGCCGAGCCACAGGAGCGGGAAACGCTCGACGCTGCGCTGCCGGATACCGGCGTGGAAGGCCTCCTGGAACTGGGGCTGGTGCAGCCCGTCCCCGGCTCGGCGCTGCTCACTGCGAAGGCAGACCTGCGGCCGTACGGCTGGGACAAGAATGATGACGGCAGCGGCGGAGCGGAGCTGTGGGTTGCCAGCGACCTTGCCGCCCATCAGCAGGCGGGCGTGCTGAGGCACGACCACGTCCTGGGCATCGGGCAGGCGTCCACCACCTTGGTCCAGACCACCATCCGCCGCCACACCCAGCGCGCACTGGACCTGGGCACGGGCTGCGGCATCCAGGCCTTCCACCTGCTGCACCACTGCCAGCATGTCACCGCCACTGACATCTCCGAGCGGGCCCTGGCCTACGCGCGGTTCAACATCCTGCTGAATGCTGAGGCGCTTTCGGTGGACCCGGACCGGCTCGAGGACCGGGTGAGCCTGCGCCTGGGTTCCCTGTTGGAGCCGGTCGCGGGCGAGGAGTTCGGGCTGGTGGTCTCCAACCCGCCGTTCGTTATCACCCCGCGCAGCGCGGGCGAGGATGCCGCGGACCAGTTCACCTACCGCGACGGCGGCCTGCCGGGAGATGAGATTGTCGCGTCCCTGGTGGCGGACCTGCCCGGCATCCTGGCGCCCGGCGGCTGGGCCCAGATGCTGGGGAACTGGGAAGTCCCAGCGGATGACGCCTGGGACGAACGGCCCAGGTCCTGGGTGCAGCCGGGCACGGACGCCTGGTTCATCCAGCGCGAGCAGGTCAGCCCGGAACAATACGCCGAAACCTGGCTGCAGGACGCCTCGGAATCCCGCGACCGGCAGCACTACCGGGAGGCGTACGCGGCCTACCTTGCGGATTTCGCCTCCAGGAATGTGGCCGGGATCGGCTTCGGCATGGTGTGGCTGCGCCGCCCTGCCAGCGGCGTGCCGGCCGCCATCAGCCGCTTCGAGGAACTCACCTACCCCATCGAGCAGCCCATCGGCCCCCACCTGGCTGCCGCCGTCGACCGTTGTGACTGGCTCGCTGCGCATGATCTTGGCAACACGCACCTGCTGGTGGCGGACGACGTTACCGAGGAACGCCACCAGCGCCCCGGCGCCGAGCACCCAGGCGTGATCCTGCTCCGGCAGGGTGCCGGGCTGCGCCGCACGAACCTGATGAGCACCGAGCTGGCCGGGTTCGTGTCAGCGTGCGACGGCGACCTTACCGCCGGGCAGATTGCCGGCGCTTTGGAGGCCCTCCTGGGCGGGGGTTTTGGCGGCGAGGAAGCCTTCGACGCCGGGTCCTTCCAGGGTGCGCTGCTCGCGGACGTTGCCAATCTGGTCCGCGACGGCTTCCTCATCCCGGCCGGGATCCCTGCCTGACGGGACGCCCCCGTAAGCCCGCAATGGAGCCCCGTCTTTTCCACATGAATGCGCACGATTCCCCAAAATATGGTGAACTAGGCGAACATGGGCTCATCTGCCCCAGCAACCTTTTTCTGTAGGAGCACCGTGCCAAGCAAGGCCAAAACCGGCAAGAAACTCGTGATCGTGGAGTCTCCGGCCAAGAGCAAGACCATCGCCAAGTACCTGGGCGAGGGCTTCATCGTGGAGGCCTCCATCGGTCACATCCGGGACCTGCCGCAGCCGTCCGAACTGCCTGCAGAGCTGAAAAAGACCTCAGTGGGCAAGTTCGCCGTCGACATTGACCACGACTTCAAGCCCTACTACGTGGTGTCCCCGGACAAGAAGAAAAAGGTCACCGAGCTCAAGGCCGCCCTCAAGGACGCCGACGAACTTTATCTCGCAACAGATGGGGACCGCGAGGGCGAAGCCATCGCGTGGCACCTGCTGGAAGTACTCAAGCCCAAGGTCCCGGTGTACCGGATGACGTTCGGCGAAATCACCAAGGAAGCCATCCAGCGCGCCATGGGCAACCTGCGCGACGTGGACCAGGACCTGGTGGACGCCCAGGAAACCCGCCGCGTCCTGGACCGCCTCTACGGTTACGAGATCTCGCCCGTGCTGTGGCGCAAGGTGGCCCGCGGCCTCTCCGCCGGGCGCGTGCAGTCCGTGGTCACCCGCATGGTGGTGGACCGCGAACGCGAGCGGATGGCCTTCAAGGCTGCCTCCTACTGGGACCTGACCGGCCAGTTCGGCGCGGAATCGGGCTCGTTCAAGGCCAAGCTTGCCGCCGTGAACGGCGCCAAGGTGGCGACGGGCCGCGACTTCAACGACAACGGTGAGCTCACCTCCCGGAACGTGGCCCACCTCAACGAGGAACTGGCAACGTCCCTGGCGGCCGGACTGCAGAACGCGGACTTCCGTGTCCGCTCAGTGGACACCAAGCCGTACACGCGCCGTCCCGCTGCCCCGTTCACCACCTCCACGCTCCAGCAGGAGGCCGGCCGCAAGCTGCGCTTCTCCTCGAAGAGCACCATGCAGATCGCCCAGCGGCTGTATGAAAACGGCTACATCACCTATATGCGTACCGACTCCTCGGCGCTGAGTGACGAGGCCGTCACCGCCGCCCGCCGGCAGGCGTCCGAGCTGTACGGCCCGGAATACGTGCCGCAGTCCCCGCGTGTGTACTCGAACAAGGCCGCCAACGCGCAGGAAGCGCACGAGGCCATCCGTCCCGCCGGTGACTCCTTCCGCACGCCTGCCCAGGTGGCGAAACAGCTGTCCGGGGACGAGTTCCGCCTGTACGAACTCATCTGGAAGCGCACCGTCGCCTCCCAGATGGGCGATGCCAAGGGTTCGACGGCGACCATCCGCTTGGGTGCCGTGTCCACCGACGGGCGGGACGCCGAGTTCTCCGCCTCCGGCACCGTGATCACGTTCCCCGGCTTCCTCGCCGCCTATGAGGAAGGCAAGGACGAGACCCGCGGCGACGACGACTCCGACGAAGCCCGCCGGCTGCCCAACGTGGCCAAGGACGACTCCCTCACCGCAACGGACATCCAGGCCGTGGGCCACGAGACCTCCCCGCCGCCGCGCTACACCGAAGCATCCCTCACCGCGGAACTGGAGAAGAAGGGCATCGGCCGCCCGTCCACCTACGCTTCCACCATTTCCACCATCCAGGACCGCGGCTACGTCCGGAAGCAGGGCTCCGCGCTGGTGCCCAGCTGGATCGCCTTCTCGGTCATTCGGCTCCTGGAGCAGCACTTCTCCGACTACGTGGACTACGAGTTCACCGCCGACATGGAAGGCGATTTGGACAAGATCGCCAACGGCCAGGAAGCCGGCGCGTCATGGCTGCGGCACTTCTACTTCGGCGAGGACTCCGACCCCGGCCTGCTGAGCATCGTGAACAACCTGGGCGAGATCGATGCCCGGGAAATCAACTCGATCCCCATCACCGACGACATCACCCTCCGGGTGGGCAAGTTTGGCCCCTACCTGGAAAGCTCGGCGGCAGTGGTGGACCCGAAGACCGGCGAAATCGTCGAATCGGCGCGCGCCAATGTGCCCGAGGACCTGGCCCCCGACGAGCTCACCGCCGCCAAGGCCATCGAACTGATGGAGACGGCGGCGCCGGAGGAACGCGTGCTGGGCACCGACCCGCACACCGGCCACACCGTTGTTGCCAAGAACGGCCGCTACGGCGCCTACGTCACCGAAATCATCCCGGAGATGACCGAGGAACAAATTGCGGCGCAGCCGGTGGAGTACTACAAGAACGGCAAGCCCAAGCCGCCCAAGAAGCCGGTCAAGGCCAAGCCGCGCACCGGTTCGCTGTTCAAATCCATGACCGTCGAATCGGTCACGCTGGACGAGGCGCTGCAGCTCATGAGCCTGCCCCGCGTCCTGGGCGAGGACGCCGAGGGCAACCTCATCACGGTGCAGAACGGCCGGTTCGGCCCGTACCTGAAGAAGGGAACCGACTCCCGGTCCATCGGCTCGGAAGAGGAAATCTTCACCATCACGCTGGAGCAGGCGCTGGAGATCTACTCCCAGCCCAAGCAGCGGGGCGCCCGTGCCGCGGTTCCGCCGCTGGCAGAGTTCGGCCCGGACCCGGTGTCCGAGAAGAACATCGTGGTGAAGGAAGGCCGGTTCGGCCCCTACATCACCGACGGGATCACCAACATCACGGTTCCGCGGGCCACGCCCCTCGAGGAACTGACGCGCGAACAGGCCGTGGAACTCCTGGCCGAGAAACGCGCCAAGGGTCCGGTCAAGCGGACCGCCACCCGCAAGGCTCCGGCCAAGAAGAAGGCAACGGCGAAGAAGTAGCGCTGGGATCGCCGAGTTCGCCGGAACGGTGCGGTCTCGCTGGAAAGAACCGGCGAGACCGCATTCTTCCGGCGATTTCGCGTCAAGACAGCGACTCTGTTTGCGGTGCAGGGCACAACGTGATCGGCTAGTTGTATGACTGAACAGCAGGGAATCGACGACACCAATCCGCTCAACGACCTTGAGGAGAAGCTCTCCACTGGCGGGCAGCCTGACGCGAACCCCGTGGACGTCATCCTGTCGTTCCTCAACAGCGAGGTCTACATCATCAGCTCGGACACGGTGGAAGGCGTGGACTCCCAGGTGGAGCCGCTGGTCCTGGCCAACGCCGATGGCGACCCCGTCCTCGCCGTTTTTTCGCACCCCAGCAGGGTGGACCAGCAGTACCTGGAAGCGGCCCCGAACGTGCTGGGCACGCAGGGGGCAGCCATCATCGCCAACCTCGGCGATGAGCTGGGCATGGTGATCAACCCCGGAGCCGCCTACGGCTTTGAGATCAACCCCGAGGGCGTGGCCAACATCCGGCGCGACTTCAAGCGCGCTGACGAGCAATAATGTCCCCATGCGTCTAGGCGTCCTCGATATTGGTTCCAATACTGTCCACCTGCTCCTGGTGGATGCCCACCCCGGCGCGCAGCCGGTCCCGTTCGCATCGCACAAGCGGCCGCTGTCCCTGGTCCAGTACCTCGAACCGGACGGCAGCATCAGCGACGAAGGCCAGCACGAGCTGACCGAATTCGTCCTGGAAGCCTGGGAATTCGCTGCCCGGCACAAGGCCGAGGACCTGCTGGCGTTCTGTACGTCGGCCATCCGCGAGGCCACCAACGGCCCCGAGGTCCTGGCCCGGGTCAAGCACGAAACCACGGTGACCCTGCAGGAGCTCACGGGCAGCGAGGAAGCGTCCATGACGTTCTTCGCCGTCCGGCGCTGGCACGGGTGGGGTGCCGGCCCCATCCTGAACCTGGACATCGGCGGCGGTTCCTTCGAAATGGCCTTCGGCCAGGACGAATTGCCCGAGGTGGCCACCTCCGTGCCGCTGGGCGCCAGCAGGCTCACCAGGGACTGGCTTGCCGGCGACCCGCCGTCGGCAAAGAGCGTCAAGGAACTCCGCCGCTATATCAGGGCCACGCTCAAGCCAGCGGTCCGCGAGTTCGACGGCCTGGGCCGGGCAAACGTGGTGGCCGGTACGTCCAAGACCTTCCGTTCCCTGGCCCGGATCGCCGGTGCCGCCCCCAGCGCTGAAGGCCCCTACGTCAAACGCGAACTGCACGCCTCGGACCTGGGCATCTGGACCCAGCGGATCTCGGCCATGAGCTCGGAAGACAGGCTGCATCTTCCCGGCGTGTCCGAGGCACGGGCCCACCAGCTGCTTGCCGGCGCTTTGGTGGCTGAGGCCGCCCTGGAGATGTTCAAGTTCAAGAAGCTGCGCATCTGCCCGTGGGCCCTGCGTGAAGGGCTCATCCTGCGGCGCCTGGACCAGCTGGTGTTTTCCGGCCCGCTCCAGCCGGCGCCCCACGTGGCCGCCGCGCAGTCGGTGGATGCACCCGTCTAGACGCCGGGCGCCTTGCTGCCTGCCGCCGTCGTACTCCCCGGCGAAGCCCTGGCTGTTGAAAGCCCGCGGTTAAAAGCGGAAGCACCGGGGCGGGCAACAGGAAAATGGGGGAAAACCTGTTGCCACGCCGCCGGTGCCCTGGCAGGCATCCCCATGCCTGCCGCATCACTCGCACCCTCAATGAGGTAATAACTACGTTAGGACCGTAAGTTGTGTGCTGCCTGCGGTGAAGATGGGAGTTGCCTGTGAATGCCCGCCTCCTGCAATGATGGAGGCATGAGCAACCGAATCGCATTCCTTGGCTGTGGATCCATGAACGAAGCCATTCTTGGCGGCCTGCTGAAGGCAGGAACGGACCCCGGGGATGTGGTGGCCACCGTCCGCCGCGCTGAGCGCGCCTCGGAACTGGCCGAACGGTACCACGGCATCACTGCCATCGCGGGCGAGGAAGAGCCCGACAACAACAGACAGGCCGCCAAGGGATCCGCCGTCGTCATCCTTGGCGTCAAGCCGGTGGGCATCGCGGACCTGGCCCGGGAAATCAGCCCCGCCCTGTCACCGGACACCGTGGTGGTCAGCGTGGCCGCGGCCGTGTCGATCGCCCAGCTTGAGGCCGCACTGCCGGCCGGGCAGCCGGTGATAAGGACCATGCCCAACACCCCGGCAAAGCTGGGCCGCGGCGTCGTCTCCGTGTCGCCGGGAACGCACTGCACCCCCGAGCAGCTTCAGTTGGTCAAGGACATCCTGAAGGGTGCCGGGACCGTCGTTGAGGTCCCTGAGGAGCAGGTGGATGCGCTCTCTGCCATCAGCGGATCCGGGCCGGCCTACGCCTTCTACCTTGCAGAAGCCATGGCCAACGCGGGCGAAAAGCTGGGCCTGGACCGTGAACTGTCCCTGCTGCTTGCGCGCGAAACGGTGGCTGGGGCAGGCCTCATGCTGGCCGAGCCCGGGGCAAACCCCGCAGCGTTGCGCAAGGCGGTCACCAGCCCCAACGGCACCACGGAACGCGCCATTGCCACCTTCGACGAACAGGGCATCCCGGCCATCATCGCCGCCGGCGCCAGGGCGGCCGCCGACCGCGCAGCCGAAATCACCAAGCAGCTCGGCTAGGGGCGCGCTGCGAACCTCTCCAGCAGGTCCACGTGGCCGGAAACGATCAGCATGTCCCGCGAGGACACCTTGGTCTCGGGCCGCGCATAGGTGAAGTCCTCACCCGGGGACTTCACCCCCACAATGGTGACGCCGTACTTGGACCGGACCTTTGACTCGTCCAGGGTGAAACCCACGGTTTCGCGCGGCGGGTACATTTTGACGATGGCGAAGTCGTCGTCGAACTCGATGAAGTCCAGCATCCGGCCGGACACCAGGTGCGCGGCGCGCACGCCGGCGTCAGCCTCCGGGTAGATGACGTGGTTGGCGCCGATCCGGGTCAGGATCTTGCCATGCGAGGGCGTGATGGCCTTGACCCAGAGGTGCTCGATGCCCAGGTCCACCAGGTTGACGGTGATCAGCACCGAGGACTCGATGGAGGTGCCCACGCCGACGACGGCGGAACTGAACTCCTGGGCGCCGAGCTGGCGCAGCGCATCGATATTGGTGGCGTCGGCCTCCACCACGTGGGTCAGGAGGGGTGCCCACTTCTGCACCAGGTTCCGGTCCCGCTCGATGGCCAGCACTTCCCGGCCCTGCTTGACCAGCTGCTCTGCGGTGGATGATCCGAAGCGGCCCAGCCCGATCACCAGGACCGGGGAGTTGTGGGCGGGGCGCCGGGGGGCGTCTGTGGAACTAGCCAATGATCGGCCTCTCTTCGGGGTAGTGGTACAACTGGCTGCGCTGGCGCAGGGCCAGCGCGGCGGCGAGGGTTACGGTGCCCACACGGCCTGCGAACATCAGCACCGTGAGGACGTAGACCCCGGCGGGCGGCACCTCGGCGCTCAGGTTGGTGCTGAGACCCACCGTGGCGAACGCCGAGATGGTTTCGAACAATACGCGGTCCAGCGACTGGCCGCTGATGTGCAGCAGCAGGAACGCGGACACGGACACCAGGGTGGCGCCGGCAACGATCACGGAGATGGCCACCCGCATGCTGCCCTGCGGGATGGTCCGGCCGTACACCTTGACGTCGGCATCGCCCCGGGCCTCGGCGATGATGGCCAGGAACATCACCGCGATGGTGGTCACCTTGATGCCGCCGGCCGTCGACGCCGAACCGCCGCCGGCGAACATCAGGGCGTCGGTCAGCAGCATGGTGGTGGAGTCCATCTGGTTCTGGTCCACCAGGTTGAACCCCCCGGAGCGCATCATCACGGAGGCGAACAGCGCGTGCGTGATCTTGTCGCCCACGCCCATGGAACCGATGGTCCGGACGTTGTCCCACTCCATCAGTGCCCAGAGGAATGCCCCAGCCACCAGGAGGATCAGGGACACCTGGATGGTGAGCTTGGTGTGGAGGTTCCACTTCTTCCAGTTCAGGCCGTTCTGCTGCAGGACCATCACCACGGGGAACCCCAGGCTGCCCAGGAAGACCCCCACCATGAGCGGGATGAGGATCCACAGGTCCGTCTCATAGGGCACGATGCCGTCCGAGTGCGGGGTAAATCCGGCGTTGTTGAACGACGAAATGGAATAGAAAATGCCGTGCCAGACGGACTGCCAGAAGGGCTCGCCCAGGGCGAGGAACCGCGGGATCAGCGCCAGCGCCAGGATGCCCTCGATCACCACCGATGTGGTGATGACGATCCGGAGCAGGGTACCCACCTCGCCCAGGCGCCCGGCGTTGTTCATGGACTCGGCGGCAATGATCTTGCCGCGCACACCCAGCCGCTTGCTCACCATCAGGGCCAGCAAGGACGCCAGCGTCAAGGTTCCCAGGCCTCCGATGAAGATGCCCACCAGGATCACCAGTTGCCCGAAGAAGGACCAGTGGACCGCCGTCGACACCACCGTGAGGCCTGTGACGCACACAGCCGAGACTGCGGTGAACAGGGCCTCGTCGAGGGGGGTGGGCGTTCCGTTGGCCGAAGACACCGGCAGGGACAGCAGGAAGGTGAATACGAGGCATACGGCGGCGAAGGCCGTTAGCGCCAGCCGTGCCGGGGTGGTGTTGGCGATGTCGTCAATGAAGTCGCGCAGCCGCGTCAGGATCCAGAGGCCCTCCCGCTCCTGTGCCGGGGGGTGCCAGATGGCCGGGGTCCGGGGCCTTGACTGGCTCTGCGTCATGTGTGGCTTTTCCTCGGTTGAAACGGCTTCCTTCAGTAGTAAACCACTAAAGCCGGCGTCCTGGCCGGGCGGACGGCAGGCTGGGCTCGGGTAGCCTGTGATTGATGACATACCTGCCCGGCCTCAGCCAACCCGCGCCGCCAACGGTGGTGGCGTGGAGTCCTGACATGACAGCCTACAACTTCGGCCCGGGCCACCCCATGGCGCCGGAGCGAATGGAGCTGACGGCCCGCTTGGCCCGGAGCCTCGGTATCTTCGACCTGGAGCATGTTGACGTGGCGGCACCTGAGGTGGCATCTGACGCGGAACTGGAGTCCGTCCATTCATCCGACTATGTGGCGGCAGTCCGCCGGGTCAGCGCGGACCCGTCCCGGCCGGACGAGTCCCGCGGGCTGGGAACCGAAGACGATCCGGCCTTTGCCGGCATGCATGAAGCCGCGGCGCGCCTTGCCGGAGGGTCCCTGCTCGCAGCGCAGCGGGTGCTGGAAGGTTCTGCCGTACATGCCGTGAACTTCGGCGGCGGCATGCACCATGCCGCCCGGGAGCGGGCCAGCGGGTTCTGCATCTACAACGACGCCGCCATTGCCGTGCAGAAGCTGCTCGACGGCGGCGTGCGCAAAGTGGCGTACGTCGATGTGGACGCGCACCACGGCGACGGCACCCAGAACATTTTTTGGGACGACCCCCGGGTCCTTACCGTTTCGCTTCATGAGACCGGCCTGACGCTCTTTCCCGGAACAGGGTTCGCCAACGAAATCGGCGGCCCGGCAGCCGAGGGGACGGCGGTGAATGTCGCGCTGCCGGCCGGTACCTCCGACGCCGGATGGCTGCGCGCCTTCTACGCCGTGGTGCCGCAGTTGGTGGCCGCCTTCGAACCGGACGTGATCGTGAGCCAGCACGGCTGCGACTCCCACCGCAGCGACCCCCTCACGCACCTCAACCTGAGTGTGGACGGACAGCGCGAGGCAGCGAACGCCGTCGGGCATCTGGCCGAGCGGTACTGCGGCGGCCGCTGGATCGCCACCGGCGGCGGCGGGTACAACGTGCTGGACGTGGTGCCGCGGGCGTGGAGCCACCTGGTGGCCATCGCCGCGGGGCGGCCCGTGCCGCTGCGGACGCCCGTGCCACAGGTTTGGCGGCAGTACGTGGTGGAGAAGTTCGGCAGGGAAGCGCCCGCCCTGATGGGGGACGACGTGGAGCTGTGGTGGCGTTCCTGGGAGGTGGGCTTCGACCCGAATGACGCGGTGGACCGCACGGTCATGGCCACCCGCAAGGCGGTGTTCCCGCTGCACGGCCTGGATCCCTGGTTCGACTAGCCGGCTCCACCAGCGGCAGCCGAAATAGTGATGCCTTTCGGCGTATATGTCGTTAGGGTGGGAGGCATGGTGACAGACGACGTATTTGCCGTCATAGCGGAATCCACGCGGCGGGACATCCTGGTGGCCCTCCGTGCAGGAGACAAAGCCGTGGGGGAACTGGTGGAGGAACTGGCGGCCAGCCAGCCCACCATTTCCAAGCACCTGAAAGTCCTCCGTGAAGCGCAGCTGGTCAGCATGCGCGCGCAGGGCCAGAAGCGGTACTACGCCTTGAATCGGGGTCCGCTGGAGGGCATCGCCACCTGGCTGGAAACGTTCGACGTCGGCACCCGCACCACAGCCGCCGCCGCACCAGCCGGCCAGGACCAGACAGTCCCCGCCCACCTGAGGGAGGGCGTCGCCGCTGTGGCGGCGTCGCTGCCGCCTGCCCCAAGGCCCCTGGAAACCGCGCAGCCGGCCGGGGAGGAAGCCCCGGCCCCTGTCCTGGTGCGGGAAGGCGCCGAGCTGAGCCCCGCCGTCGTGATTCCCGGCGGCACCACCGCGCCGCTGAGCGACGACAGCGTTCCGCAGCAAATCGGACGCACCGTTGGCCGCGCCGCCACCAAGGCGGCCGACCTGCTGGCGAATCTTCCCAACCTGCCCAAGTTTGGGCGTAAGAAGTAGGGAGCTACTGTCCCAACAGCCGCACGTGGTCCGGGGTGAGGTCGGAAACCCGGCTGACGCCCAGCAGGGCCATGGTGCGGACCATGTCCTTTTCGAGGATCTGCAGGGTGCGGTCCACACCGGCCCGGCCGCCCGCCATCAGGCCGTAAAGGTACGCGCGGCCGATCAGGGTGAAATCGGCGCCCAGGGCCAGCGCGGCCACAATGTCCGCGCCGCTCATGATGCCGGTGTCCAGGATGATGGCGGCATCGCTGTTGTCACTGGCGAAGGCCTGCTTGACCTCGGGCAGCAGGTGGAACGGGATGGGCGCGCGGTCCAGCTGGCGGCCGCCGTGGTTGGAGAGGATCACCCCGTCGGCGCCGTGGTCCACAACGCGGCGGGCGTCCTCCACGGTCTGGATGCCCTTGACCACCAGGTTGCCCTTCCACGTTTCGCGCAGCCAGTCCAGGTCCTCGAACGTGAGCGTGGGATCGAACATGGAATTGATCAGGTCCGCCACGGTGCCCGTATAGCGTGACAGCGAGGCGAAGGTGAGCGGCTCGTGGGTGAGGAAGTTGAACCACCAGGCCGGCCGGTAGGACGCGTCCAGGACGGTCTTGAGGGTCAGGGCCGGCGGGATGGTCATGCCGTTGCGGACGTCGCGGAGGCGGGCGCCGGCCACGGCGGTGTCCACGGTGACCATGAGGGTGTCGTTGCCGGCCTTGGCGGCGCGCTCGATGAGCTCCAGCGAGCGGTCCCGGTCCGTCCACAGGTACAGCTGGAACCAGTTGCGGCCGTTGGGGGCCGCCTCGGCGACGTCCTCCAGGGAGGCGGTGCCCATGGTGGAGAGGGTGTAGGGGATACCTGCGGCCTCCGCCGCCTGGGAGCCGGCATATTCACCCTCGGACTGCATCATCCGGGTGAAACCGGTGGGAGCGATGCCCACGGGCAGGCGTGAAGGCTTGCCCAGGATGTTGGTGCTGAGGTCGATGCTGGATACGTTCCGCAGGATGCCCGGCCGGAACTCGATGTCCAGGAACGCCTGGCGTGCGCGGCGGAGGGTAATTTCCGCTTCGGCTGCCCCGTCCGTGTAATCGAAGGGCGCCTTGGGCGTGCGGCGCTTGGCGATGTCGCGGAGCTCCCAGATGGTGCTGGCCCGCTTCAGCCGGGCCTCCTTGCTGAACTCCGGCTTCTTGAACTGCATCAGCGGGGCCAGGTCGGAGTACTTGGGGACCCGCCGTTTCAGGGCTGGGGGCAGGGCGGACGACGACGGAGCCTTGGCAGGTGCCGGCGCTGCGGGGATGTCCGTGGTGTCCGGCGCCGGGGTGGCCTCCGGATTGTTGGGCTGGATGGTGTGCGTCATGGCTCCTCCTATGGGGTTGGGTAGCTTCGGGTGGCGGCAGCGGCCGTGCGGCCCGGCCGGACCGCGGCAGGCTGTCGTCGTGGGTCAGCCGTGGACCGTGCTGCGCGGTGCCTTGGCCGGTCCCGTGCTGGCCCTGACTTCCAGGCGGGGCTGGTAGCGGCTGCCGGAGGTTCCGTCGCCTTCCTGGCGGATCAGCGCCCTCAGTTGGTGCCATGCCTGCTCGCCCAATTCGCTGATCGGGACGGCGCCGGTGGTGAGCGCCGGCGTCGTATACCTGGCGAAGGGGATGTCGTCGAAGCCGGTCACGGAGATGTCGCCGGGGACGTCCAGGCCCCGCTCGTGCAGGCCGCTCATCAAGCCCATCGCCACCAGGTCGTTGAAGGCCAGGATGCCGGTGGCTCCGCTGGCCAGGACGGCGTCCACCGCTTCATGGCCGGTGTCGAAGTCCGAGCCGCCCTCCAGCATGGTCACTTCAACCTCCGGGTGGGCGGCCTTGAAGGTTTCCAGGCCCCTGAGCCGCATCTCGTTGGAGGCACTGCGGGGCGGCCCTGCGAGGAACGCCAGGCGGGTGTGGCCCAGTTCCACCAGGTGCCCGGCGATGTCCTGCACGCCCTGGCCGTAGTCCACCACCAGGCTGGGCACGCCAGGGGTGGCCGTGGTGCGGTTGATTAACACCAGTGGGTGCAGGGAGGGGGCAATCTCTTCCAGTTCCGCATCCGACATGCGCGGGGCGCACAGGACCAGCCCGTCGCACCGCCGGCGGGCTTCGCCGGCCAGGATGGACTCTTCGCTGGAGACTTCGAACGAGTCGGCGATAAGGACGCGGTAGCCGTCCTGGGCTGCCGCCCGGCTGAGGCCGCGGAGGATCTCCTGGAAGGTGGGGTTGGCCAGGTCCGGCACCACGATGCCGATGGTGTCCGTCTTGCCGAGCGCCAGGCTGCGTCCCACCGGGTTGGGCTGGTACTTCAGTTCCGCGGCGGCGGCACGGACCCTGGCTGCAATGTCCGGATCTACGGTGAAGTTCCCGTTCATGACGCGGGAGACGGTGGCATGGGAAACTCCCGCCTTCACGGCGACATCCGCGATGCCGATCCGGCCGCTTGCCGATTTCCTGGCCATAGGGGAACCCTTCTTTTACGCCGCCCGGCCGCGTCCTCCGGAACAGTCAGTGACCTGGAGGGCGCAGGCCGGAAGGCAGGTGCTTTGAAGGACAGCATATACGGCTTTGGGAAAGCGATTTCTTTCTTTTCCCGCTGTTTTCCCGGCCCACGCGGAGCGATCCGAACCTTACGGCTAGAAAGCGCTTTCTTCCAGTGCCTAAAGTGGTTGACGTACCCACCGGCGGATTGATACAACTGCTATAGCGAAGCGAGAAAACGCTTTCTCATCCGGTGCCCGCGGGCACCACGCCGAACGTCAACGGCCGCTCCCACGGCCGGGTAATGAGCTTTTCGAAAGGGACCCATCATGGTCAACACCGCCGAGACCACTTCGGCCGCAGCTGCCTCCCGGCCCGGCACCGCCGCCGGCACGGCCACCGCAGCAGCCACAACCGCCGGGGACGGCCGGAAGGCCCGCATTGCCCTGATCGGCACCGGCGGGCGATCCGAGATGTACATCCGCGCCATTTTCGGCAAGCATGCGGACACTGCCGAACTGGTGGCATTCTCCGACGTGAACCCCGGGCGGGTGGAGTTCTACCAGAAGCTCATCCAGGAACTTGGCGCCCCGGGCCCGGTGGCCTCCTTCGAGCCCGGCCAACTCACCGCCTTCATCCAGGCCAACAACATCGACCGCATCATTGTCACCACGCCGGACTACACCCACGCCGACTACATCGTGGAGGGCCTGCGCGCCGGGGCTGACGTGGTGGTTGAAAAGCCCCTGACCATCAACGCCGAAAGCTGCCGCCGCATCGTCCAGGCCGTCCACGAGACCGGCCGGAACGTGGTGGTCACCTTCAACTACCGCTACTCGCCGCGCAACAGCGCCCTGAAGGAAATCATCCAGAGCGGCGTGATCGGCAAGGTCACCTCCGTCGACTTCAGCTGGGTTCTGGACACGGTCCACGGCGCCGACTACTTCCGCCGCTGGCACCGGGAGAAGAAGAACTCCGGCGGCCTGCTCATCCACAAGGCCTCCCACCACTTCGACCTGGTGAACTGGTGGATCGACGATGTCCCGGAGCGGATCTTCGCCTCCGGCGGCCTGAAGTTCTACGGCGACAAGAACGCCGCCGAGCGCGGGCTGGGCCCACGCCCCGAGCGTGGAACGCCCGACGCCGATGCCCCCGCAGGCGACAAGGATCCCTTCGCACTGGACCTCAGGGAGGATGAGCGGCTCAAGGCCCTCTTCCTGGACAACGAACACTACGACGGCTACCGCCGCGACCAGGACGTCTTCACCAGCGGCATCACCATCGAGGACAACCTGGCCCTGGTGGTGGAGTACCAGGGCGGCCCGCGCCTGAGCTACTCCCTGAACGCGCACAGCCCTTGGGAGGGGTACCGGGTGGCGGTCAACGGCACCGAGGGCCGGGCCGAGCTCGACGTGGTGGAACGCGCCGCCGTCCTGCACAGCACGGACCAGAAGACGGTGGTGGACCCGAGTGCCACACCGGTCGAGGAAGAGGACGCCGTACGCCGCAACGGCGAGCGCCTGGTGGTGCAGCGCCACTGGGAGGCTGCCTACGAGGTGCCCATCATCAATGGTGAGGGCGGCCATGGCGGCGGTGACGAGCTGCTGCTGTCCGACCTGTTCAACGGACCGGGCGAGGATCCTCTGGGCCGACCCTCCGGCTACCTGGACGGACTGCGTTCGGTGTCCGTGGGCATCGCCGGCAACCGCTCCCTCGAAACATCCCTGCCCGTGCGCGTCGAGGACCTGGACCTCGGCGTCGACCTTCGCCGCGGCAAGTAGGAAAAGGCCATGAGCAGGATATTTGTCACCGGCGGCTCGGGCCGCCTGGGCCGCAGCGTTGTGGCCGGGCTCGCCCAGGCCGGCCACGAGGTAGTCTCGGTGGACCGCGACGCCGTACCCGCTGAACTGCTGCCGGCCGGCGTCGTCCAGGAAACCGCCGATCTGCTGGCCCCAGGTGAGGCGTTGCGCCTGATCGGGGCAGCAAAGCCCGACGCCGTCATCCACCTTGCAGCGATCGCCGTTCCGTTCAGCGCACCGGAGGACGTCATCTTCGGCACGAACACCCGGCTCGCCTTCGCGGTGATCAGCGCGGCGACGGAGGTGGGGGTCCCCAAGATCGTCACGGCCAGCAGCCCCACCGTGCTCGGTTACGGATGCCCTGCAGGATGGCTGCCGCCGTCGTTCCCGCTGGACGAACGCACCCCGGCCAAGCCCTGGAACGCCTACGCCCTGTCCAAGCTCATCGCCGAACAGACCGTACAGATGTTTGCCGCAGCGCAGGGGGAGAGGATCCGGTATGCGGCCTTCCGGCCGTGCTTCGTGATCTCGCCCGAGGAATGGGAAGGCGCCCCCACGCAGCAGGGCCACACCCTCGCCGAGCGCCTGGCGGACCCTGCACTCTCCGCCCCGGCCCTGTTCAACTACGTGGATGCGCGGGACGTGGCGGACTTCCTGGACCTGCTGCTTCACAAGATGGAAGACATCCCCAACGGGGAAACCTTTTTCGTGGGCGCGGCGGACGCACTTGCCACTGCACCCCTTGCGGAACTGATGCCGAAATTCCTGCCCGGAAGCGAAGCACTCAGCGCCGGCCTCACCGGCACCAGCCCCGCATTCTCCATCGCCAAAGCCCAGGAACTGCTCGGCTGGCAACCCAAGCGCACGTGGCGCACCGAACTCAAACCCACCCTCAACGACGAGGCCTCCACGCTGGTCACTGCCGGCGGCGGAGCCAAGGAGACATCATGAAATTCGACGGCGTTCTCTTCTTCCCCGTCACCCCGTTCACGGCCGAAGGTGCCGTTGACGTGGAGCTGCTCAAGGAGCACATCGGCTCCCGGCTGCCCTTTGGGCCCGGCGGCGTGTTTCCCGCCTGCGGCACAGGTGAATTCCACGCCCTGAGCATTGACGAGGTCCGCACCGTGGTGGCGGCCGCCGTCGAAGTCGTCGCGGGCAAGGTTCCCGTGGTGGCCGGTGCGGGCGGGCCCTTGGGCCACGCGCTCGCTGCCGCCCGTGCCGCTGAGGAGGCGGGCGCAGACGCCCTCCTGGTCCTCCCGCCCTACCTGGTCACGGGCCCGACGGACGGCCTGGTGGCCTACATTGAGGCTGTGGCCAACGCCAGCAGCCTGCCGGTCATCGTGTACCACCGCGGCAACGCGAAGTTCACCGCCGCGTCCATGGCCAAACTTGCCGCCAATCCAAAGGTCATCGGCTTCAAGGACGGCCTGGGCGACGTGGGCCTGGCCCAGGAGATCGTGACCGCCGTCCGCGCCACCGGCCGGACAGACTTCGCCTTCTTCAACGGCCTGCTCACCGCCGAACTGACCCAGGGCGCCTACCGCGGCCTGGGCATCCCGCTCTACTCCTCCGCAGCCTTCGCCATGGCCCCGGAGATCGCCAAGGCCTACTACGACGCCTACGTTTCAGGCGACGAGGACCGGCGCAGCGCCCTGCTCGAGGGTTTCTACGCACCCCTGGTCCGCCTGCGCGACCAGACCCCGGGGTTCGGCGTTTCCCTAATCAAGGCGGGACTGCGGTTGGCCGGGCTGCCCGTCGGTTTGGTGCGCCCGCCGCTGGTGGACCCCACGGAGGAACAGCTGGTGGAGCTCAAGGCCATCCTGGCCAAGGGCCACGAGCTGGCCGGCAGCTGATGACGGCGCCTACGGCCGAATCCGTCCGCACCGTTCCCCGCATCACCGGGCTGGCCACGCGGCTCCTCACCGTTCCGCTGCGGCGGCACTGGGGTACGGAGGCGCCGGAGAACCACGTGATCGCAACCGAGCTTTCCACGGACGACGGCGGCACGGGCTTTGGCTTCTCCTGGACACCTACCATCGGTCCCCAGGCAGTCAAGGCGCTGCTCGATTTCGACATCGCACCTTTCGTCACCGGCCTGCCGGCCACGCCCGAGGCCGTGTGGGACGCGGTGTGGAAGCGCCTGCACGAAGCCGGTGGCGGCGGGCTCACCACCATTGCCATGGCCGGGGTGGACCTCGCGCTGTGGGACCTGCAGGCGCGCCGTGCCGGAACATCGGTCACCGGATTGCTGGGCCAGCGCCAGGACTCCGCCGAGGTCTACGGCTCCGGGGTGAACCTGCACTACACCCTGGACGAGCTGGTGGCGCAGGTCGAACGCTGGGTCGCCGCGGGCCACCGGGCGGTCAAGATCAAGGTAGGCAAACCGGACATCCGCGAGGACGCCGAACGCGTTGCCGCAGTGCGCTCCGTCCTGGGCCCGGACCGCAGGCTCATGATCGATGCCAACCAACGGTGGGACCTGCCCACCACCTTCCGCGCCCTGGATGTCCTGGCCGAATTCGGGCTGGAGTGGCTGGAGGAGCCCATTCGCGCGGACGACCTCTGGGCCTACCGGCGGCTGCGGAAACATTCACCGGTGCCCATCGCCCTCGGCGAAAACCTGCACACCATCTACCGGTTCCGCGATTTCATTGAGGCGGAAGCGGTGGACATCATCCAGCCCAACATCATCCGGGTAGGCGGGATCACCCCGTTCCGGCGGATCGTGGAGCTGGCACGGACCCACAGCATCAAGGTGATGCCGCACCTGCTGCCGGAACTGTCCGGACAGCTGGCACTGACCCTGGCGGAGCCCACCCTGGTGGAGGACGTCGAAGAGGCGTCCTTCGAACAGCTGGGCATCCTCGACGAACCATCGCCGGTGCGGTTCAGCAACAGCCGGGTGACGCTCGCGGACCGCGCCGGGCTGGGTTTCCGCTTCAAGGACAGGCTGCAATGATGAATTTCCAGACGACCTCTATTGGATGAACAGGTTCCTGACGTGACAACTGCAACGCTTTCCCTCACCGAACTCACTGCCGCCGCCACGGCCGCAGCAAAAATCGCCGCGGCTGCCTCCGACGCCGAACGCGCCGGCTGGTTGAACGCGGTGGCAGACGCCCTGGACGCCAACGCTGCCGAGCTGGTAGACATCGCGGACGCCGAAACCAGCCTGGGGGCCACCCGCCTGACGGGCGAGGTGGCGCGAACCACCGGCCAGCTGCGCCTGTTTGCCCGCGTGATCACCGAAGGCTCCTACCTGGAAGCCATCATCGACCACGCGGAGCCGGCCGCCACCCCGCCCCGGCCGGACCTCCGCCGGATCCTCAAGCCCATCGGTCCGGTAGCGGTTTTCTCGGCGTCCAACTTCCCGTTCGCCTTCTCCGTGGCCGGCGGAGACACTGCCTCGGCGCTCGCCGTCGGCTGTTCAGTGATCGTCAAGGCACACTCCGGCCACCTGCGGCTCTCCGAACGGACGGCGGAAATCGTGGCGGAGGCGCTTCGCCGCGCCGGGGCACCGGAGGGCCTGTTCGCCCTGGTCCACGGCCGCGAAGTGGGAACAGCCCTGGTCCAGGATCCTGCCGTCAAGGCCGTGGGGTTCACCGGGTCCATCCCCGGCGGCCGTGCCCTGTTCGACCTTGCCACCTCCCGCCCCGACCCCATCCCGTTCTACGGGGAACTGGGCAGCCTCAACCCCGTGGTCATCACAGCGGAAGCGCTGCAGGCACGCTCAGCGGAACTCGCCGCCGGACTTGCCGGGTCCTTCACCCTGGGCGCCGGGCAGTTCTGCACCAAGCCGGGCCTGGTGTTCATCCCCGCGGGAACCGACTTCGCCTCGGAGGTGGCAGAAGCGAGCAAGGACAAGCCGGCCCTGGGCATGCTGACCAGCCGCATCGCCGAGGCCTACCCGGACGGGCTCCGCAGTTTCGCTTCCGTTGACGGCGTGGACGTGGTGGGCGGCAGCGTGGACCAGGACGCCGTGGCCAACGGCGCCGCTCCGGTGGTCTTTTCCACCAGTGCCGCCAACGTCCTGGAAAACCCGGAGCAGCTGCTGGAGGAATGCTTCGGACCCACCACCATCCTCATCGAGTACAAGGACCGGGAGGAGCTGGCTGCCGTCCTGGCCAAGGTCCCGGGCAGCCTCACGGCAACGCTCCACAGCGAGCAGGGTGAGGATATCGAGGCCCTGGTGGAGCAGCTCTCCGGGCTGGCCGGACGCGTCCTGTTCGAAGGCTGGCCCACGGGTGTGGCCGTGAACTGGGCCCAGCAGCACGGCGGCCCCTACCCCGCCACCACGTCGCTGTTCACCTCGGTGGGTGCGACGGCGGTCCGCAGGTTCCAGCGCCCCGTGGCCTACCAGGACGCCCCGGAAAGCGTGCTGCACCCGGCACTGCGGGAGGACAACCCGCTGCGCATCCCGCGCCGGGTGGACGGGGAACTGCAGCTTCCGTAGCTGACAAAGAAAACCCCGGAGCCTTTGGGCTCCGGGGTTTTTTGCTGCCCGGGAAACTCGTTTACTACAGCTGCAGCGTCACCGGCCGCTCCAGCCCGTTGACGGTGCTTATGGGCCAGCGCGGGTCCACCGTCAGGACGCGGAGGCCGGACTCCGTCAGCTGGACGGTGTCTTCGATCTTGACGCCGGGGCCTGACGGGTTCCAAGTGAAGGCCTGGTCCAGCACCACAGTGTCGGTCACCGCAGACGTCACCCTGGGATCACGCCCCGCGTATCCGGCCGGTCCGCCCTGGTGATGCTGCTCCCACTGGTCCGCCCCGAAGCCGTGCCGGGCGTACGCTGCCTGGATTTCGGCAAAGATCCTGTCCAGGCGCGCCCCGGGGACCGTGGCATCGAAGATGTCCGCTTCCACGGCCGCGATACGGGCCTCGGCGTCGCGCTCTTTCGGGGTGCCGGCGTCGAACCTGATCCAGCGGGTGATGTTGGCCACCAGGCCGTCCCGGCGGGCGCACACCACGGCCATGGCACGACGGCCCAGCGGGGCGTGGGTGGCCAAAGGGTGCCGGAAATCGCTGCGGGAGCTGCCGTTGCACAGGAGTACCAGCGGCTCCGCGCCGGCCGCCACCACGCGGGCGGCCAGCGCCGAGACGAGTTCGAACTCGGTGGTCTCCGGGCGCGCTGCGGAAAGAACGTCCGTCATCATGGCAGCCAGCTCGGCGCTGAGCTGGGAGTACCGCGCGCTCTCGGCCGGGAGGAGCTGCTGGCGGGCGGCGCGCAGTTGCGCTGTGACGTCCGCTTCCGCGAGCGGCGGCCGGGAACTGCTTCCGACGGCGGCGGCGGTCTGGTGCAGGTTGCCGTACCAGGGCACGGTGTGCAGGTTGACCTGGGCTGGAAGCTCTTCGGCCGCGATCCGCCCGGCCTCATTGTTGAAGGTGACCAGGTGGTCGCCGTCGCGGTCCACCAGGAGGGCTGCGATGGGGTCGCCGGCCAAGCTGATGTGCACGCGGCTGCCGTCCAAGTACCACGTCAGGGCAGTGTTGGAGGTCAGGAGCAGGGAGTCCCGCCCGGCAGCGTCCAGGATGTCCAGGACGCGGCGGCGCTTGATGGTGCGGTCCGTCCTTGAGCCCGGCGGCCGCCGTGCCTCCTTCGGGGGAGCGGCTGTGGTTGTTGTTTGCGTCATGACGGGTCCCCCTGTTGGTTAATTAGCGCTTCTACGTCGGCGGTGGCCAGGATTCCGTCGGCCACGAAAACGGTAATGTGCCGCTGTACCGGGTTTCCCCGCCGGGCCAAGACGGGACTGTCCCAGGCGAGCGACTGTCCCACGCCGGGGTAGCCCTCTACGCGGACAAACCACGGGTCCGTGCAGCCTTCCGGGGCGACGAACACCAAGGTGGCCGGCCCGCCGTCGAACCTTCCGGACCAAGCGAGCCAGCGCGTGACGCTGCCGTGGGTCTTTGACTCGCCGCTGCCGGCCTGCGTCCACACCGCCGCTTCCCCGCACGCCGGGAGGCGCCAGAAGAAACCGCCGTAGCCGCCCTCGAAGCGGCCGTTGGAGCCCGGGCTGCCCAGGCTGACGGGCTTGTCCCCGGCGGGGGACAGGGCAAAGTCCAGGGACAACCGCCAGATGGAAGGCGCGACGGCGGACCACGCCCAGGTGCGTTCCTCCACCAGGACGGGGGAGCCGTCGGGGCCGTTCCACTCCAGGGTCTCCTGGAGCCTGCCCTTTTGCCCGCCGCTGTCGTCGGTCTGCTGTGAAGCGGTGGCCGTGATGCTGCCGTGGTCCGGGCGCCAGATGTATTGCCCGGCCTCCCGCGTATAGGTGCGTCCGCCCCAGAAATTGACGCCGTCCACGTCCTGCAGTGCCACCCCAACACCCAGATGCCACACGTGGTCCAGCGGCATGTGGTCCGTGACCACCGTGCCGCCGAGGGTCCGGACAGGGTGCAGGTAGGGGCGCGGGGAGGATACGGCGCGGATGTGGCTGCCGTCCTGGTAGTCGGCCACCGGCCGGCCCTCCACGGCCAGCGTCCGTACCGGGGGCAGGGCCCGGGCCCAGGCGACGCCAAGCTCGGCGAACGTTGCCTGCGCCTTGATGGCGCGTCCGATCAGGTCGCTGATGCCCTGGACCACGGGGTGGGCGTCGTCGCCGTCGCCCTCCCAGGAAATGGATGCAGGATCGATCGGGGCCGGCGCGGGGGAGGTGCGGATGGCTTCCAATACAGCGGTGAACGCGCCGGTGTCGTGGAGGGCGCTGAGCAGCGGAGTCCCGGTGGCACGGGCGTTCAGCAGGTTCTCCAGCAGGTCGGTGCGGCCATATGTTTCCCGGCGCTCGCCGTCGGCGGTGGTGATGACCACCTCGTCCCGCGTATAGAACAGGGTGATGTCGCCCAGGGTGCCGTGCACCGTCACGGTGGGATCCTGCTGTTCGGGGGCGCACAGCGTCAGCGCGCACAGCAGGGTGTCTCCGCCGGCCGTGCGGACCCGGAGCACCGAGGTGTCGTCGCTCTCGGTGTCGTTGGCCCGGTACAGGTCGGTTTCCACTGAGGCTAGGTCGGCGAGCGCGTGGGCGCCGGCCAGGGACAGACCGGTGGCAACGGCGTGGGCCAGCGCGTTCGTGGCCACGCCATCCACTACGTCGGTGCCGTCCAGGCTGCGCTTCCCTGCCCAGCGCGAACGCTTGAAGTAGGACTTGGTCCGCAGCCACTGGCCCGTGGCGCTGATGCCCAGGACGGTGCCGATCTCGCCCGCAGCCACTTGGCCTCGGATGGCGGGCAGGGCGTGGGAGCCCAGGCTTTGGAAGCCCACCTGGACCAGGCGTCCGTTCTCACGCGCCGCGGTAAGGACCTGCTCGAACTGCGCCTGCGATGCCACCGGCGGCTTCTCAACATAGACGTCCATCCCGGCTGACAGCGCGGCGACGGCCAGCGGGGCATGGGTCTGGATGGGGGTGGCAAGAATGACGACGTCGGCACCCGGCCGGGCGGCCAGCAGCGCGTTCAGGTCCGGGAACACTGCGACCGACTCGGCCAGGGTGCCCGCCTGCGGCGGGAGGGGATCGGCCACGGCCACCAATTGCAGGGCGCCGGCAGCCTCGAGCCGGGTCAGGTTGGCGAGGTGGCGCTCGCCGAAGCCGTGCACGCCCACCAGGGCAACGCGGGGGATGGCTGCGGACGCGGGCTGCTGTTGGGTGGGTTCCGCTGAGTGCTGTGTGGTCACGTGGGTCCTCGGTGCTGTCGGAAAGGGGGTCAAGAGGTCAGTGTCCCGGCCAGGAAATCGAGGGCCTCGTCCTGCATGCCCGCCGTGAACACGTGCCCGCCCGGCCAGAAGCTGCCGGTGTAGGTGTCCGTGCCGGTGTGCATTGATTCCAGCAGTCGGTCCGCCTGGCGCATCCCGTCCTCCGGGAACAGCTCATCCGCCAGGGCGTACTGCACCAGGAACCGGGCCGTTTCAGCCCGGCAGGTGAGCTCCGGCCAATCGCCCAGTTTCCACAGGCCGGGAGTCTGCAGCAGCCAGGAGTGCGCGTCCAGGTAGGCGGGGAAGAGCGACTCGAAGGTGGTCATCATGCAGGTGACCACAGCGGCCCGGACGCGCGGGCTGAGGGCGGCGAGGGCAAGGGAGCGGCCGCCGCCGCCCGAGAAGCCGATGCAGCCCAGCCTGTCCTGGTCGACGTCCGGAAGTGCTGCCAGGATGTCCAGGGCGGCAAGGTCGTCATGCGCCACCATGCCGGTCAGGCTGGTGCCCAGCAGGCCGGCTGCCTTGGCAACGGTGTCTTCATGAAAGCCGGCAGCGGCGTTGTATTCCTCCGCCTCGGAAGGCACTACGCCGTCCTCCCGCCACTGCGCCCGCCTCGCCGCTGTTGCGGAGGCCGTCCGCCATGGGGGAGTTTCGAGGTTGAACCTGCGGCTGCCCCACGCGAATGTGTCGTGGGCCAGGACGGCAAATCCCCGGCGGGCGATGTCGGTGGCCAGGGCGCGGCCGTCATAGTGTCCTGCGCGGGCAGCGGCAGCCGACGGGTGGTTGTCCGGGAGTTCCACCAGCCGGTCGGCCCCGCCGAACTTGTTCCCGCCGTGGCAGTGCAGTGCCAGGACGCCCGGCAGCGGACCAAGACTCCCGGCCGGCTTCACCAGCCAGCCCGTAGTCCGTGGACCGAAGCCCAACTGCCAGCTGAGCTGGGAGGTGGTGGCGCCGTCGTACGTTTCCTCCCAGTGCACCGTTACCTCAGGAAGTGCACCGCGCTCCGGGACGCCCAGCGCGTCCGCCAGCTCCTGCGCCGCGGCGCTGGAGGCTGCGTGGAGCGGATGCTCCCGGACGTAGTCGGGCCAGTCCTCATAGCCGGCAATGGCGCTGGGCCGTGCTGTTGGGGTCACGTGGCTGGCCTCCTTACTGCGGTGGTTCCCGGTGCTGGGCGGGTTTGGATGCTGTGGTCAGGCGAGGTTCTGGTTGACCTCGGAGATCATGCCCTTGGCAGCATCGCGCGGGGAGATCTTTCCGAAGAGTACATCCGTGTTGTAACGGTTCAAAACCTCCATGGTCGCCGATGATCCTGCCGGGAACGGCTTCGGAGCTTCGATCTTCATGGCGGCAATGCGGTCCAGGTACGCGGCCTCCTTCTGCTGGGTTTCCTTCAGCATAGGAGTGATGCCGGCCTTGAGTTCAGTGTTGGCGGGCATTCCCCGGTCACTCTTGATCTTGGACGCTGCGTCCATGTTGTTGACCAGGTAGTTAATGAAGAGGGCAGCTTCCTTGGACTGTGGCGACTTGGACGAGATGGCGTATTCCATGGAGGAGCGCAGCCACGCGCCGGGTGTCTTGCTTTCGCCCGGGAGCTTCACCATGACCAGCGGCGAGCCGGAGTAGGAGGTCATCTGGTTGCTCCAGGAAATCTTCATCCCTTGTTTGCCTTGCCCCATCAGGGTCATTTCGGGCTGCGCGGAACCGTCCTCCACGGTCTGCGAGGCAGACGGGGCGCCGCCGGTCTCCGTCAGCTTCTTGTTGAGCTCGAACCAGCGGGTCAGGGTGTCCTCGCTGATGCCCATCTTCTTTCCGTCGTCGGTGTAGAGGGCTTCCCCGTTTTGGCGGGCCCAGACGGCCAGGAAGGAATCGTTGGCCATGGGCGTGGTGCCGAACGTTCCGGCCGGCGACTTTTGCGTGATTTCGGCAGCGATCCTGGCGTAGTCGTCCCAGGTCCAGGTCTCGTCATCCGGCATGGCAACACCGGCGGCCTCGAAGACCTTGGGGTCGAGGACCATGGACATGGAGTTGACGCCCGCGGTGATGGTGTACTGCTTGCCGTCGATCTTGCCCAGGTCCACGGTGCCTTCCGCGAACTTGGACGTATCGATCTGGTCCTTGACCTTGTCCAGGTCCAGCAGGACTCCGCGGCTGGCGTACTCGCTGGGATAGGCGCCGCTCATGGCGATGACGTCCGGCATGGTTCCGCCCGCAATCTGGGTGGCCATCTTGTCCCAGTAGGAGCTGAATTCGGTGTTCTCGCCCTGGACCTTGATGGTGGGGTTCGCGGCTTCGAACGCCTTGATCACCTCCATGGTGGTTTTGGCCCTGGAATCGTTGCCCCACCAGGCGAACCGGATGGTGACGGGATCTTCTGCCGTCCCGACTTTTCCTGCCTGCGGGCTGCTGCCGCAGCCGGTGAGGGCCAGCGCGGCCGCGGCGCAGGCGCCGGTGATGCCCAGGACGGATTTCTTGAGACCAAACTTCATTGTTGTGCCCCTTGGCGGGTTGGTTGTGCTCGAGTGACGGCGGTAACAGAAAGCGTTTTCTCAAAAACTAACAAAGGGCTATACAGGAGTCAAGAAAGCGTTTACTTTGGTACGGAGCCGCAATTCATACGGCCCCGCGGCGCCGGAACCGCTTCCGCTCTCACGGGCAGGAGCAGGGCCGGGCCTGGGTGCCGGATACCCCATCGCCCTGCGATGAAACAACGTGGAGGCCACGATGACCAAAGGAGACCACATGGCCGCAAAACACATCCCCAGGACGGAGCAGCTTCCGTGAGCGCCATCAGCGAACTCAGCTCCATCACCCGGCGGAAGGGCAAAGCCACCGCTGCTGAAAAGAAGGCCAACAGGCGGGACAACAAGGCCGCCTACATCTTCCTGCTGCCGTGGCTGGTGGGCCTGGTGGCCATCACCATCGGCCCCATGCTGATGTCCCTGTACCTGTCCTTTACGGACTACAACCTGCTCCAGCCGCCGGAATGGACCGGGCTGCACAACTTCACCCGAATGCTCAGCGACGCCCGGCTCCACAACTCACTGCGCGTGACGTTTACCTATGTCTTCGTGGGCGTTCCGCTGCAGCTGGCTGTGGCGCTGTTGATCGCCCTCGTCCTGGACAAGGGGCTTCGCGGCCTTCCGTTCTACCGCTCGGTGTTCTACTTGCCGTCGCTCCTGGGCGGCTCCGTGGCCGTTGCCATCCTGTGGAAGCAGATCTTCGGCACCACCGGCCTGGTCAACCAGGTCCTGGCCATGTTCGGCATCCAGGGTCCGGGCTGGATCTCGGATCCCAGCACGGCGCTGGGATCGATCATCCTGCTGCACGTCTGGACCTTCGGCGCCCCCATGATCATCTTCCTGGCGGGCCTGCGGCAGATCCCAAACATGTACTACGAGGCCGCCAAGGTTGACGGCGCCACCACGCTGCAGCAGTTCTGGCGGATCACCCTGCCGATGCTGAGTCCGATCATCTTCTTCAACCTGGTGCTGCAGATCATCGGTTCATTCCAGTCGTTCACCCAGGCGTTCATTGTCTCGGGCGGCAACGGCGGCCCATCCGACTCCACCATGTTCTTCACGCTGTACCTCTACCAAAAGGGCTTCGGCCAGTTCGACATGGGCTACGCGTCGGCCATGGCATGGGTACTGCTGCTCATCATCGGTGTCTTCACCGCCATCAACTTCATCGCTTCTAAGTATTGGGTTTTCTATGACGACTAAGCTTGAGACGCTGCCCACCCCGGAGAGGAAGTCCGCCGGCGCCGGCAAGCCCAACAACCGCAAGCCCAGGGTCCGTGAGTCCCGGGGAACACTGGCCTTCAGCCGCGCGCAGCGAGGCAAATCGCTGATGAAGCACGGCATCCTCATCCTTGCCGGCGCCCTGATGATCTACCCGCTCCTGTGGATGGTGGTGTCCTCGCTCCGCCCCAATGAGATGATCTTCCGCGAGCCCGGCCTGTGGCTGAACAGCCTGGAAATGAGCAACTACACCTCGGGGTGGTCGGCCCTGACGCACCCGTTCGGCCACTACATGCTGAACTCGGCCATTGTGGTGATCGGCTCGATCCTGGGAAACCTGGTGTCGTGCTCCATGGCCGCCTACGCCTTCGCCCGGCTCCAGTTCACGGGCAAGCGGCTGTTTTTCGGCATCATGCTGCTGACCATCATGCTGCCGTTCCACGTGGTGATCGTTCCGCAGTACATCCTGTTTTCGCAGATCGGCTGGGTGAACACGTTCTGGCCGCTGCTGGTGCCGAAGCTGCTGGCGACGGACGCGTTCTTCGTCTTCCTGATGGTGCAGTTCATCCGCGGCATCCCCCGCGAACTCGATGAAGCAGCACGCATCGACGGCGCCGGCCGGGCCATCCCCGCATCTTCCTGCGGGTCATCCTGCCGCTCATGGTGCCGGCATTGGCCACCACCACCATCTTTACCTTCATCTGGACCTGGAACGACTTCTTCGGGGCCCTGATCTACCTCACGGACCCCGATATGTTCACCGTCCCGGTGGCGCTGCGGGCCTTCGTTGATTCGCAGTCGGCCACAAGCTGGGGATCCCTGTTCGCCATGTCCATCGTCTCCCTGCTGCCGGTCTTCCTGGTGTTCCTCTTTGGCCAGCGGTTCCTGATCAAGGGCATCGCCACCACCGGCATCAAGTAACCCAGCCCTCCAACTTCCATATCCCTGAACGGCCCGTCCTTGCGGCGGGCCGTTCGTCCGTCCACGCCGTTCGAAATCTTTCAAGATCACGACTCAGGCTTCTTGTATTACAAGTTGTGGACTTGTAGCATGAGATCTAGAAAGCGCTTTCATAACGGATCCGCTCGGCCCTATCGCTGAGCCGGAACCGAGTCCCCACTTGGAACACCACCCGCACCTGGATCAAAGAAGATCGGAGTACACAGTGCCGCTTTTTCCCCGTCCTGCAGCTGCTGCAAAGCAGCGGGCAGGGGCACCCACTTCAGGCGCACTGCGCCACGGCCGCCAAGGCCGAACCCGTAAAGCCGGCGCCGTTGCGGCTGCAGTTGCCGCCGTTATGGCCCTCAGTGCCTGCGGCGGGGGAGCAGCCCCCCAGAACGCGGACGGTACTGTCGAGCTCCGCTTCTCCTGGTGGGGCGGCGACAAGCGCGCCCAGCTCACCCAGGAAGCCATCAAGCAGTTCGAAGCAGAGAACCCCAAGATCAAGATCAAGCCGGAGTTCGGCGACTGGAGCGGATACTGGGACAAGCTGGCCACCCAGGTGGCGGCCAACGATGCTCCGGACATCATCCAGATGGACGAAAAGTACATCACCGAATATTCCAGCCGCGGGGCACTCCTGGACCTTTCCAAGTACGAGATCGACACTTCCAAACTTGACGAGGCTGCACTCAACGCCGGCAAGGGCGAGAAGGGCCTGACGGGCATTGCCGCCGGCATCAACGCCGCCACTATCCTGGCCAACCCGGCCGTCTTCCAGGCTGCCGGCGTCCCGCTTCCGGACGACACGAAGTGGACTTGGGAGGACTTCGGCAAGATCGCCGCCGACATCACCGCCAAGTCCCCCAAGGGAACCTACGGTGCGGCCGCCTATGGAACCGACGAGGCCTCCCTTGGCGTGTGGCTCCGGCAGAACGGCAAGTCCCTGTACACGTCGGACGGCAAGCTGGGCTTCGAGCCCGGGGACATCGCCGAATGGTGGGCCTTCCTGAAGAAGCTCAGCCAGGAGAAGGCCGTGCCTTCAGCCTCCGAGGTGGTGGAGGCCGAGGCCGCTCCGCTTGACCAGAGCGGGCTGGCGACCGGCAGGAACGGCATGGCCTTCTGGTGGTCCAACCAGGCCCCTGCCTTGGAAAAGGCCAGCGGCGGAGACCTGAAGATCCTGCGCTTCCCCACCAAGACGGGGTCAGCCGCCGACGCCGAGCTCTGGTACAAGGCGTCGCAGTTCTGGTCTGCTTCCTCCCGGACCAAGCACCCCCAGGAAACAGCAAAGTTCATCAACTTCCTGACCAACAACGTCAAGGCCGGTGAAGCACTCCTGGCGGACCGCGGCGTCTACCCGAACTCGGAGGTCCGGGCAGCCATCCAGTCCAAGCTCACCCCTGCCGACGTCAAGGTGGTCAAGTTCATCGATCAAATCAAAGATGAGCTCGGGGAGGCCCCGGCGCCGCCGCCGAAGGGCGCCGGCGCCATCCAGGAGATCATCAAGCGCTACACGTCGGAAGTCCTCTTCGAGCGGCTGTCCCCGGAGGACGCCGGCAAGAAGGCAACGGATGAAATGAAATCAGCTATCAGCAGCTAGTCGGCAGGGCTGTTTTGAGGTGAGTCCTCCAAAACGGGGCACTTTGACACGGACTCGCCGGCCGTCGTCGTGGTTTGCACGAAAATAGTGCCCAAAGTGCCCCGCGACGGTGGGGAGGCGGCACCGGGGGAGGTGCCGCCCTCGGACTTCTGTCCGCCGCGCCTACGCCTCCGCGATCACGGCCACGCTGCCGGCCGGAACGGTGCCGCCGAAAGACTCCCCCGTCAGGAGATCAGTTCCCGTGGCCGAGACGGAGACATCCCCCCGGGTGTGGTTGATGGCGAACAGGAAACTCTGCCCGTCGGCCGAACGCCTCCGCACCAGCTCCACGCCGGGATCGGCCACGGCAGCGGGGGAGATCATGGACTCCGCCAGCAGTTTGTCCAGGAGGGCGTCGATCCCGTGGCGGTCCGGGAAGGTGGCAAGGTACCAGGCGGCACCGGACCCCACGCTCCGACGGGTCAGGGCGGGCACACCCTCCAGCGGGTACTCGGTAAAGGTCTGCAGGGCCTCGGCGCCGGCCAGGTGGACATCTTCGCTCCAGATGGACGAAACAGTGCCGTCGATCAACCTCAGCTGCGATCCGGCCAGCAGGGGGTGGAACTCCTCCACCCGAACCCCCAGGAGTTCCCGGAACGCCCCCGGGTAGCCGCCCAAACGGATGTGGTCCTCCATGTCCACAATTCCGCTGAAGTAGCTGACCAGGACCGTGGCACCGGCGTCCGCGGCAGCGGTGATGTTGGCAGCGTGGTCGTCGGACACGGCATACAGGGTGCACACCAGCACCAGGTCGTACCCCTCAAGGGCATCAGAGGGGTGCACCATGTCGACCGAAATGCCGCGCAGGAACAGGCCGCGGTGGAAGGCCCGCAGCAGGTCCAGGTACTTGACGTCCACGCTGGGCTTCGAATCGATTTCGCTGGCCCACCACGCCTCGTAGTCAAAGACAATGGCCGCACGCGACTGGACCCGCGAACCGCGCACTGGCTCCAGCCGTTTCAGTGCGGCGCCGAGTTCCACCACTTCCCGCCACACGCGGGTGTCCCGTCCGCCGTGTGGCACCATCGCCGAGTGGAACTTCTCCGAGCCCGCAAAGCTCTGCCGCCACTGGAAGAACATGACGGCGTCGGCCCCGCGGGCCACGTGGGCCAGGGAATTGCGCAACATCTCGCCGGGCATCTTGGGCTGGTTGCGCGGCTGCCAGTTCACAGCCGACGTCGAATGTTCCATCAGGATCCATGGGTCACCGCCCGCGATTCCCCGGGTGAGGTCCGCGCTGAAGGCCAGTTCGACGTGCCGTTCCGGGTCCGCAGCGACAAGGTAGTGGTCGTTGGCGATGACGTCCAGGTCCTTGGCCCAGTCGAAGTAGTCCATGGATTTGGTGGCGCTGGAGGCCATCAGGTTGGTGGTGCACGGGATGTAAGGCGTGACCTCGCTCAGGACTGCCACCAGCTTCCGGTAGTAGTCCATCAGGGCCCAGGAGTTGAAGCGCTGGAAGTCCAGCTGCTGGCCCGGGTTCAGCGTGGTTGGGGCGATGGCGGGCGGCAGGATTTCTTCGAAGGAGCCATAGTTCTGGGACCAGAATGCCGTGCCCCAGGAAGCATTGAGGGCTTCAATGCTTCCGTACCGGCGTTCCAGCCAGGCGCGGAAGGCTGCCGCGTCCTCCTCGCCGTAGAACTCCGAGACGTGGCAGCCCAACTCGTTGTCCACATGCCACAGCGCCAGGGCCGGGTGGTCCTTGTACCGTTCGGCCAGGACTCGGGTGATGCCTGTGGCATAGCGGCGGTAAACGCCCGACGACGGCGTGTAGTGCCGCCGGGAGCCCGGTCCCAGCACGGTCCCGTCAGCGGTGACCGGCAGGATCTCCGGATGCTTTCGGACCAGCCAGGCGGGGGGCGCAGCGGTGGCGGTGGCCAGCGCCACCTTCACGCCGATTCCTGCGAGGTTGTCCATGACGTCGTCCAGCCACCCGAAGTCATACTTGCCCTCTGCCGGTTCGAGCAGTGCCCAGGAGAAGATTCCCACGCTGAGGAAGTTCACGCCGGCCTCCTGCATGAGTTCCAGGTCCTCCAGCCGGACGCTGACAGGCCACTGCTCCGGGTTGTAATCACCGCCGAAAGCGATGCCTTCGACGTTGCTCCAAACGCTCGACGGTCCGTGCGTTGCCTGTTCTGTCATGGGACTCCTTTGTCAGCTGGGTAGATGGAACGAACTAATGGTCAGACCTTTGGAAAACGCTTGCCCAATTCTGGGAATGTCGCTATTGTATCGTTTCAGAAGCCGTGTAAGCCAGCTCACTACCGCGTTGTAGACCGAGAAAAGGCAAACACCCATTGAGCAAGGAGGCTCCCGTGATCAACAGAAGGCATTTCCTCACAACCGTCGCCATTGGTACCGCATCCGCAGCAGCGCTGTCGGCCTGTGGGAACGGATCCGGCTCGTCCGGCCAGACCGGTTCCGCAGACAAGCCCGTCACCATCAACTACACCTGGTGGGGCAACGACGACCGCGCCGAGCGTACCCGCAAGGCCATCGCCCTGTTCGAGTCGAAGAACCCGGACATCAAGGTCAACGGCAACTTCACCGACTTCGCCGGCTACTGGCAGAAGCGCGCTACCGAGGCCGCAGGCGGCGGGCTGCCGGACGTCATGCAGTGGGACCTGTCCTACCTGCGCGACTACGGCCAGCGCAACCAGCTCCTGGACCTCAGCACGGTCAAGATCAACACGGACGCCTTCGAGAAGTCCCTCCTGCCTTCAGGCCAGATCAAGGGCAAGACCTACGGCATCCCCACCAGCACCAACGCCTTCGCCGTCTACTACGACCCCGCCAAGCTGGCCTCCCTGGGCATTGCCGAGCCCACCGGCAAGTGGACCTGGTCCGAATTCCAGGCATTCCTGAAGGAAGTTGGCGACAAGGGCAACGGCACCCTCTATGGGTCCACGGACTTCACCGGCGTGTGGTGGCAGTTCAACATCTGGCTCCGGCAGAAGAACATGCAGGCCTTCAACAGCGACGGGAAGCTGGGTTTCAGCAAGGACGACCTGAAGACCTGGTGGAACCTCAACTCGAAGCTTCGCGGGACCCAGGCCATCGTTCCGGAAGAGAGGGTGACCCAGCTCAAGCCCAAGTCGCCGTTCGGTTCGAACGTCAGTGCTGCCGAGGTTACCTGGGACAACTTCATGGCCGGCTACCTCGGGGACAGCGGCGCAAAGGAACTCAAGCTGGTGCCCGTGCCGTCGGATGACCCCAACAACCTGGGCCTGTTCCTCAAGCCTTCCATGCTGATGGTGGCAAGCGCCAAGACCAAGTTCAAGGATGCTGCCGCGCGCTTCATCGATTTCATGGTCAACGACCCCGAGGTGGGCCAGATCTTCAAGACCTCCCGCGGCGTCCCCGCTTCCAAGACCCAGCGCGACGGTACCACCTTCGACGGCGCCGACAAGCTCGTGGTGGATTATGAGAAGTCCATCGAAAAGTACCTCAAGGATGCCCCGGAGCCGCCCATCGTCGGCTTCGGAACGCTGGAAGCTTCGTTCGGCCGGATCGCCTCCGACCTTAACTACGGCAAGGTCACCGTTGACGGTGCCGTCGACGCGTGGTTCAAGGAAGCCGAAGACGTCATCAAGCAGAACGCCTGATCCGGCTGCCATGCCCTCCCGCCCTGGTTCCACCACTGACGGAATGATCTCGTGACTTCAAGCCCAACCCTGAGCAGGCGTTCGGCGTCGGCCGCCCCCGTGCAGCTTCGCAAGTCGAAGCGCAACGGGGTGGACGCCCGTGCCGGCTACACGTTCCTGCTGCCTTGGCTGCTGGGATTCATCGCCCTGACGGTAGGGCCGATGATCTCCTCGCTGTACCTGTCCTTCACCAACTACAACCTGTTTGAGGCGCCCAAGTGGATCGGCCTGGACAACTACACCACCCTGTTCCAGGACGAACGGTTCCTGCAGTCCGTGGGCGTGACCTTGTCCTATGTGGTCTTCGGCACCCCGCTGAAGCTCGCCGCGGCGCTGGCGGTGGGCATGCTGCTGAACAGCAAGCGCCGCGGCCAGGGCTTCTACCGTTCGGCGTTCTACGCGCCGTCGCTGATCGGCGCGTCCGTGTCCATCGCCATCGTCTGGAAGGCGATGTTCGGGGACTCCGGGCCCGTGGACCAGGGGTTGTCCTTCTTCGGAATCAACCTGGGCGGCTGGGTGGGCAACCCCGCCATGACCATGCCGATGTTCATCCTGCTGACGGTGTGGCAGTTCGGCGCCCCGATGGTGATCTTCCTGGCCGGGCTCAAGCAGATCCCCGGCGAGCTCTACGAAGCAGCGTCCATGGACGGCGCCGGCCCGGTGCGGAAGTTCTTCAACATCACCTGGCCCATGCTCTCCCCGGTGATCTTCTTCAACCTGCTGATGGAAACCATCCACGCCTTCCAGGTTTTCGCGTCGGCCTACATCATCTCCAACGGCGACGGCGGCCCCGCCGGATCCACCCTCTTCTACACCCTCTACCTGTACCTGCGCGGCTTCAGCGACTTCCGGATGGGCTACGCCTCGGCCATGGCCTGGCTGCTGGTGGTCGTGGTCGGCATCATCACGCTGATCTTCTTCCGCACGTCCAAGTCCTGGGTCCACTACAGCGGTGATTCACGATGACAACCATGGCAACTCCCACCCAGTCCACTCAGGACACCGCCCCGGCCTACAACCCGAAGTCAGAGTCCACCGGGGCCAAACGGGCCAAGAGCGTGGTCTTCCACGCCGCGGCCCTCATCCTCACGGCCATCGTGCTGTACCCGGGCCTTTGGATGATCGCGTCGTCCTTCAAGCCGAACTCCGAAATCGGCGGCCAGAACACGTCGCTGTGGTCCAACAATTTCAGCTTCGACAACTTCGTCACCGCCATGGACGGGATCGGCGGGGTGTCCACCCTGCAGTTCTTCACCAACTCGCTGATCCTGGCCCTCGGTGCGGTGGTGGGGACCATCCTGTCCGCGTCCGTTTCGGCCTACGCGTTCGCCCGGATCAACTTCCCCGGCCGCAGCATCTTCTTCGGCATGATGATCGCCACCTTGCTGCTGCCCTTCCACGTGGTGATCATCCCGCAGTACATCGTGTTCCAGCAGTTGGGCCTGGTGGACACGTACGTGCCGCTGCTGATCGGCAAGTTCCTGGCTGCGGACGCGTTCTTCGTCTTCCTCATGGTCCAGTTCATGCGCGGCCTGCCCACGGAGCTGGACGAGGCGGCACGGATCGACGGCGCCGGGCACGCCCGGATCTTCTTCTCCATCATGCTGCCGCTGATGAAGCCGGCCCTGATCTCCACCTCGATCTTCTCCTTCATTTGGAGCTGGAACGATTTCCTGGGCCCGCTGCTGTACCTGAACACCCCGGACAAGTACCCGCTGCCGCTGGCCCTGCGGCTCTTCGTGGACCAGACCCAGTCCTCGGACTACGGCGCCATGATCGCCATGTCGGTCCTGGCCCTGCTCCCCGTGCTGATCTTCTTCCTGATCTTCCAGCGGTACATCGTCGAAGGCGTCTCCACCCAGGGCCTCAAAGGCTAAAGGCAGTAAAGGAAGAAAATGAGCGTCATGGACAGCACCACACCCGCATCCAGGCACGAACCCATCCCGGTGAACCGGTTCGCCGTGTTCTCCGAAACCCTTTTGGCAGGGGTGCTGGTGCTGGTGCTGTCCCTCCCGCTCGTCACCATCCCGGCCGCCTACGCCGCCGGGACTGCGCACCTCGAACGGCACCTGAACGGCCGGGACGATTCCGTCCGCGGCCTGTGGGGCCTGTTCAAGGCTGCCCTGCCGGGCAGCTGGAAACTTGGCATCACGACGGCGGCAGCCGCCGTCGTGATTGTCCTCAACCTCTTGCTCGCCTGGGTTGGGCAGCTCCCCGGCCGCGGCCTGGTCCTTCCCGCCACGCTCATCCTTGCCGCCGGCGCCGCCATCGTGCTGCTGCGCACCGCATCCGCCTGGTCCGACTACGGAGGGTCCGACTTTGCAGCCGCCGGAACCACCGGCAAGGACACTTGGCGCCGGGCCCTCGAAACCGGCCAGGCATTCTCCCTCCGTGACTGGACCGGGTCGCTGCTGCTGGCCGCCGCCCTGTTTTGTGCCGTGGTCTTCGTCTGGATGCTCGCCGCGCTTTTCGTCGTCGTCCCCGGAACCCTCATCCTGGCCGCCGCCGCAGTGAAGCTGCGCTCCGGCCGCACCAAACGCTGACTGTGCCTGCCCGCCGCACGCGCTCCCTCCAGTCAGAACAAGCCGTCAGCAGCCAGCCCCGCTGGTACCACCCCCTAAGGCAGCACAACTACCGGCTCTTCCTGGCCATGCAGCTGGCCGGCAGCCTCGGCGTGTGGATGCAGCGCCTGGCCCAGGACTGGCTGGTGCTGCGGCTGACCGGAAGCCCCGCTGCGATGGGCGCCGCCGTCGCCCTCCAATTCCTGCCCATGCTCGTGGTGGGTCCACTCGCCGGACTGGTGGTGGACATCTTTCCGAAGCGCCGGATTATGATGGTGTGCCAGTCCATCATCGTCCTGCTGGGCCTGGGGCTCGCGGCCTGGGCTGCCGGCGGCACCATCACCGTGTGGGTGGTCTACGCCAGCTGCGTTGCCCTGGGCATCATCGCCGCGGTGGACCAGCCCACCCGCCAGGTCTTCGTCAACGAGGTGGTGGGCGACGCCGCGCTGCGGCCCGCCATCGGACTCAACAACGCGCTGTCACAGCTGGGGGCGATGGCCGGGCCGGCGCTGGGTGGCGTGCTGATTGCGCAGGCAGGGCCTGCAGCGGCCTTCGCCGCCAATGCCCTGATTGGCCTGGTGATACTCGGCCTTATTGCCGCCGTCCGACTCCACGAACTGCACCCCAGCGCGCCGGCCGCGCGGGGTCCCGGACAGGTGCTCGCCGGGTTCCGTTACGTCAGGGAGCGGCCGCGCCTGCTGCTCCTCATCCTGCTGGCGGGGCTCCTGGGCGCGTTTGGCATGAACGGACCCGTTGTCCTTGCCGCGTTCGCCCAGCAGGTGTGGCACAACGGCGTGGGGGGCTTCGGCCTGTTCAACACCGTAAGCGCCGTTGGGGCCCTGGCCGGCGCGCTCCTGGCGGCCCGGCTCGGCAACATGGGCCGCAAGGGCATCGTGACCGCGGCGGGCCTCTTCGGACTGTCGCAGCTGGTGGCCGCGCTGATGCCCAACGTGGTGCTGTTCATCGGCATGCTGGCGGTGGTGGGCATGATGACGCTGCTGTTCCTGACCAGTGCCGCCACCGCCGTCCAGCTGGAGGCCGGGCCCGCCATCCGCGGCCGGGTGATGGCGCTGTACCTCCCGCTCCTGTTGGGCGGGCACGCGTGCGGCGGGCTCCTGGCCGGCTGGCTGACCGAACAGTTCGGCGTCCGGACCGGACTGGTGGCCACCGGTGCTTTGGGAATGCTCTCCGCGGCCGTGGTGGGACTGCTGCTGTGGTGGCACGGGCGGCGGCCGAACCGGGTTTGACGCTGCACCCCTGCGCGAGATGGCACTTCGCGGCAGTGGCTTGTGACGGGATTGCCGCGAAGTGCCAACTCGCAGGGTTCAAACGGGAGTGAACGTCCAGGTTCCGGTGTGGACGCGGAATTCGCGGGCGGCGCCGGGGGTTTGTTCGTCGGCTTCTGCAGCGGAATCCACGACGGCGGCATCCGCACCTTGGCCGTGAACGGCCCGGGGCCCCTTGACCCCGTAGCTGCCGGCGGGCAGGCGGACCGTGGCTGCGGTTCCGGGCGGCACCATGCACTCCAGCTCCATCAAGCCGCCGCGGCGCCGCCAGTTCGCATGCACGTATCCGTTGCCCGCCGGAACGCTGCCGCGGGCATGCTCCAGCCGGCCCACGGGCGGTTCGATCAGCACGTCGTTGCCGCCAGGGATGAGGTAGCGGATGCCCAGCAGGTACTCCAGGATCTCCTTGACGACCGACGCGGACCAGGCATGCGACTGGCTGTAGTCCGTGCCGTCTTCCAGGTCCCAGGCCTCCCAAGTGAAGGTGGCCCCGCGGTCAAGGAGCCGGGCCCAGCCGGGCTGGTCCTTGTTGGTGAGGAGGTCCAGCACAGCGTCCGGTTTGCCTTGGCCCAGCAGGGCCCGGACCAGCCGGTGCACAGTCATGGGTCCCTGCCGCATGCCCATCCCGGCGATCCGGTCGGCATCTGCGGCAGCATATCCAGGTTCGGTGATGCCCAGGGACAGCGGGAAGGATGTTGCGTGCTGGGAGGCGTGGGAGCTGGGTGTGCCATCGCCGTGGAGTCCGTCCACCATGACGCCGTCCACCCGGAGCCGGGTCCGGATGGCGTCGGCAAGGCCGCGGGCTGCGGCGGAATAGCGGACCGCGGCGGACTCGTCGCCTGCCGTGCTACAGAGCCGGGCTGTCGAGACCAGCGCGGAGTAGGCCTGCGCGTTCACGGTGGTCTTGGCCGCGCATTCCATGTCGTAGCCGAATCGGCCGGGCGAGGGCCAGTCCACGATGCCGTGCAGGTAAGGTCCGGAGCCCCCGCCCAGCCTGGTGACCAGTCCCGCCGTCGGGCCCTCCGCCGGAACGTACCGCAGCGCATAATCAGCCGTGTCGCACAGGTGGGGGAGCAACTCCCGGACCAGGGCCAAGTCCCCGGTTCGCAGGTGGTACTCCTCGGCCCATTCCGGCAGCATCAGGGAGAAGTCGGGGATGTCCCGCTTGCCGTCGCCGTTGGGGTAGACGGCGTTGTAGCGGCCCTTTTCCCCTGCGGCGCTCCAGTAGCGGCGGGCGGACCATGCGAACTCCCGCAGGGCCTGGGCCGTGTAGGCGTGCTCGCCGAACAGCGCCATGGTGGCATAGGAAATGTTGGCGGCGTCCGCCAGGAACTGGCCCTTCTCCCGGGTGGGGGTGTCCACGAACTGCTCCTGCACCCCGTACAGCGCGGAGTCGCGCAGCAGCCCGAACACGGCGTCCAGGACCGGGTCCGAGCTGCTGAAGCTCCCTTCGCCGGGATGGCCGGCGTGGACGGTGGTGGCACCCACGCGGGACACCTCTGCGGCGTCGATCCCGGGCAGTTCAAGGTAGCGGAAACCCAGGTGCACCGAGGCGCGGAACTGCTGTGGCCCGGCCGCCTGGGTGTAGGGGAAGGACATGTCCGTGTTCTGGCTGGCGGTCTTCCCGGCGTCAACCCTGCCGTCGGGGCGGAGGGCGTAACCGGCCCGGAGCGTCACGGTGCGGCCGGGGACGCCGTTCAGGAAATCCACCTCGGGGCGGGCGGGAAGGACCTGGCCGAAGTCCGCCACCATCGTGCCGTCGTCGGCGGTCAAAAACTGCCGCGGTGCCACGAACTCCCCGGCAAGGAACGTCCGGCGGGGGTGCAAGCGGGGAAAGTCCGACGACGGGTGGCGGCCCGTGACCACAGCGGCAGGCAGGTCATCGGCCGGGTCGAGTGCCGCAGCGGCCAACCCGTCCAGGTGCTCGACCGGATCGCCCTCATCGTTCCGGTAGCCGGACTGGCGGTACGGCGCCTCGGCGGCGGACCAGCCGGGGCCGGAGGCGAGAACGTCCCGGCGGCCGTCGTCGTAGTCCACGGTGAGCCGGACCAGCAGGCCAGGGACCCCCGCTGCCCGGCCCTGGCCCGGGCCGTACCAGTGGAGCAGGGCCGTCACCTGGACCGCCGAACCGGCGGGCTGCCCGGCCAGGATCTCCGTGACGTCGGCGGCGTCGTAATAGCCCTCGCCGGGGTAGCCGAACGATGTGGTGTTCAGGCAGGGCGTTCCGGCCACGGAGAGCTGGGCGTGGTGGTGTGCGGCAGCATAGAGCCGCGCCCGCCGCACCGTCCCGGACAGCTGGAGGGCCGTGCGGAACAGGGTCCACTCGTCGGGCTGGCGGTGGGTGGTGGTCCGGGGCCACTGGGCCAGGCAGGCAAGGCCCTGGTTATCGTCCGTGTCGAAGCGGTGGTCAAAAACGAGGGCTTCCGGCCGGCCGGCAGCGGTGTCCGCGAGCCGCAGTGCGGCGTACTCGGCCTGGCTCCGCGGGCCCTGGTGCAAAGCGAGCAGGGCGGAATCATCCGCAGCGGCGGGCTGGTCAACGGCCAGCAGCTCCGTCCCGTCCAGTGTGACGCGGATGGTCCTGCCGTCATCGGTGACAACCAGGTCCCGCCAGCTGCCCGGCGCCGGATCCTTGGCCCGGGCGCTGGCCAGTACCGGAGTGTCGGGCACGTGGGAGGGGATCTCCCAGCCCGGGGCGGGACGCAGTACAGCGCTGCCGTCCGGGCCCAGTTCGAGCAGCAATCCGGTTCCGGCGCCGCTGCTGCGGAGCAGGAGCCCGGCGAAGCCCATCACGGGCCGCAGCCGCGCTTCAAGCCGGAAGCTGCGGAGCGCAGGGGAGGGGAGGGGCAGGAAAGGGGAACCGGCCACGCGGAGTGAATGATTGAGGATTTCCAGCGGGGCGCGTCCACCCGGGGCACGGCCCATCCAGCCGGCCTGCCAGGAGCCGTCACCGAGGCCGGTACTGAAGGGTTGCAGCGCGGACCAAGAGCCAGGATTGCCGGCTCCGTCCAGAATGCGCACGCGCCACGCGTAGTCCGCGTCGTCCTCGAGCCGGGGGCCGCCGTAGGGAACACCCCGCTGTGTAGCGCCGGCCATCTGTCCGGAGCTCCACAGCACCCCGCCCCGGGCGTCCCGGACCTCAAGCTCAAAGCCCACCTGCCGTGCAAGGGCGGGGTCGGCGTCGTCATCCTGCCCGAGCTGCCAGGCGAACGCAGGGGACGGGGCCGCCGTCAGGCAGGGGGAGAGACCGTCCGTCAGGAGGTTGACGGCATACAGCCGACCCTGGCTCCCGGGCCGGGTTGCACCCTCGGTTGCCGCCTCCTGCAGTCCCGCCCGGTCCATCATCAGGAGACCGGCAGGTCAAAAACCGCGGGGGCGGCTGCAGCCCAGGGCAGGCCCAGCTCACTGAAGGTGGCATGTTGCCGGCCTGCCTGATCCAGGGCCTCCTCGATGCCGGCCACCACCGCGTGCGCGGCGTCCCCCTCGCCCTCCCAGCGCACGTAGGCGGGATCGATGGGAGTGGGAAGTGGTGCTGTGCGCACGGCCTCCAGCACCAGCATGAAGGCGCCACTGTCCTCCAGGCTGCTGATGAGCGGGACCCCGCGGGACCGGTGGGCCAGGAGGTTCTCCGTGAGGTCGTCCCGGCCATACGTTTCCTCAGTGCGTCCCGCCGCTGTTTCAACCGTGAGCCGGTCCTCGGTGTAGTGGAACACTGCCGTCCCGTTAGAGCCCTGGAGGGTCACGTAAGGCTCAACGGACTCCGAGGCGCAAATGGTCAGGGCACAGGTAATGGGCAGTCCGGCGGCGGTGCGGATCCGGATCACGGAGGTATCGTCCGATTCGATGTCATTGGCCCGGTACAACTCGGTTTCCACGGACGCCACATCGGTGGGGGTGCGCGCCCCGGCAATACGGAGTGCCGTTGCCACGGCGTGCGCCAGCGGATTGGTGGCCACGCCGTCCACCACGTCCACACCGTTGATGCTCCGTTTCCCGGCCCATCGGGAGCGCTTGTAGTAGGCCCGGTCCCGGACCCAGCGGCCGGTGGCGGAAATGCCCTGCAGGGTTCCGATGGTTCCCGCGGCCAGCAGGTCCTCGACGGCCTTCAGGGCGTGCGAGCCGAGGCTTTGGAAGCCGATCTGGACTCCACGGCCCGATGCTGCGGCGGCTTCGCACAGCCGGTTGAAGTCTGCAAGGGAGGCGACCGGCGGTTTCTCCAAGTAGAGTTCCGCATCCGTGGCCAGGGCGGCCAGGGCCAGCGGGGCATGGGTCTGGATGGGGGTGGCAACGATAACCAGGTCCAGGTCCCGGGCCGCCTTCAGGAGGTCGTCAAGCCCCGGGTAAACAGCGGCCGACGGCGGCACGGCACCCGGCGCCGGAGGCTGCGGGTCCGCCACGGCGACCAGTTCAACGCTGCCGGCGGCCTGGAGCCGTTCGAGGTTCCGGAGGTGGTGGGTGCCAAAGCCGTGCACACCCACCAGCGCAACCCTTGCCGCCGGTGTGGTGGCCGTGCCGGCGGTTTCCGTTGCCGTTCCCATCGTTCTCCGTTCTGACCGGCGGCACCACGTCGCGGGCACCGGTGTCCCAGGCGCTGGCATATTTCCAGCAAGCGCTTTCCATCACTCAGTGTGCGGCATTCGCGTACTTCGAGTCTAGTTATGTAACGATTCAAAAAACCACTTGACCGTGGTGTGACAGGAGGTCTACATTTCGAGAAACCGATTACCAGCGTGATGCGGGACACGTTCCGCTTCGCCCCTGCAACGATGGAGAAACAGAAGGGAGCCGTGCCATGCTGTCCGGGACCTTCAGTGCGCGTGCCTACTCGTTTTTTGACACGCTTGTATGGATTGCCTGCCTGAACCTGCTCTGGATCGCGTTCACCGTGTTGGGCCTCGGTGTCCTTGGTACCGGCCCCGCAACGGCGGCCGCGCAGATCCTGGTGCGAAAAAGGGCGGCCGGCGATGCTGCTCCGCTGCTGCGGGGCTTCGCTGCCGAATACTTCCGGAACTTTGGCAGGGCCAATGCCCTCTCGCTTCCGGTCATGGCGGTGGTGGCTGCGCTTGTCCTGAACTGGAACTACTTCTCAGGCGGCCACGGGATCTTCCCGCAGCTCATGGCCGTGGTCCTGCTTGTTGCGGGAGTCTTCGTCGCCGGTGCCTTCTGCTACGTGTTCCCGATGTACGCCAGGTACGAACTTCCGCTCCCGCAGTACCTGCTGATGTCGTCCCGGTTCGCCGTGCGGCACCTTGCGGGGACAGTCATCCTGCTGTTCGTGTCCGCGGCCGTGCTGTATGGCAGCAGCTGCCTTCCGGGGCTGATCCCGTTTTTCAGCATGGGTGCCTGGCTCTACCTGACCGGCTGGCTGTGCGACCGCTTCTTCACCGCCAACGACCAAGCCGTAGGCCAGGCCGAACCTGTGGGGCGGGCCGTCCTGCAGGGCGCCTCCACCTAAAGCAATTCCCCGGCAGCCAGGCTACCCCTGATGGTGGCAGGCGCATGCCTGTGTCGTTCAAATGAAACGTATCAACCCAGGGCGCCAACGCCCGAAGAACCCCAACGAAGTGGAAAAGGAAAATAAATGATCCGTAGGAAACTTACCCTTGCCGCCGCCGTCGTCACTGCGACGGCCCTGAGCCTCACGGCGTGCAGCGGCGGGGGTGACACACCGGCCGCGGACCTCACCTCGGTGTCCATCATGGCCCCGTTCCTTGAGGCGCAGCCGCCTGCAGCGGACGGTGCCGTCCAGAAGAAGCTCGAGGAACTCACAGGCAAGCAGGTCAAGATCAACTGGGCGCCCAACGCATCCTACGAGGACAAGACCAACATCACGCTGGCGGGGTCGGACATCCCGCAGGTCATGGTGATCCAGGGTAAAACTCCGGGCTTCGTCAAGAACGCCCAGGCAGGGGCTTTTTGGGACCTGACGGACAAGTTGGACAAGTACCCGAACCTCAAAACCACCTTCCCGGACATCCAGAAGAACGCCAGCGTCAACGGCAAGGTCTACGGCGTGTTCCGTGGCCGTGCCCCCATGCGCGCAGCGGTGATGTTCCGGCAGGACTGGCTGGACAAGCTGGGCCTGCAGCCGCCCAAGACCGTCGAGGACCTGTACAAGGTGGCCAAGGCCTTCACGGAGCAGGATCCGGACGGCAACGGCCAAAATGACACCTACGGCATCACCATCCCCAAGTGGGGTGCGCTGGGAACCAACAGCCCCTACGACCTGATCGAGGAATGGTACGGTGCCGGGAACCGCTGGACGGAGCGGGACGGGAAACTCGTGCCCAGCTTCGAGACGGACGAATTCCTCGAGGCGGACCGGTTCATCAAGAAGATGGTGGACGAAAAGCTCATCAACCCGGATTTCGCCACCTTTGACAGCACCAAATGGAACGAGCCGTTCTTCAACGGCAAGGGCGGCATCATTGTCGACGTCGATTCGCGCGTGAGCGTGCTGATCAACCTCTTTAAGCAGGCGGATCCCAACAACTTCCAGAACAAGGTGGGCTTCGTGGGCAATCTCGAAGGGCCAGACGGCAAACTGCACGCCCACCCCACCGACGGGTACTCGGGGTTCCTGGCCGTGCCCAAGGCCAGCGTCAAGACCGAGGCTGACCTGGACAAGGTCCTGCAGTTCCTGAACACCATGAACGGCAAGGACGTCCAGATCCTGCTGAACAACGGCATCGAGGGTGTGAACTTCAAGGTGGAGGACGGCAAGGCGGCCACCATCAAGCCGGAAACCCCGGAAGGCAAGGCCGTCACCACCGACATCAAGAGCTACGCACAGCTGGGCATGAACGTTGCCGGCAACGGGTTCTATCCCGTGAAGCAGCCCTCCGACTACGAGCAGCAGGTCTTCGACAAGCGCACGGAAGTCATGGCGGAGGATCTCAAGAGCGCGGTCTACAACCCGGCAGCACCCTATGTTTCAGCCACGTACGTTGCCAAGGGCGCCCAACTGGACAACATCGTGGCCGATGCCCGGATCAAGTACCTGGCGGGCCAGATCGATGAGCAGGGCCTCAAGGACGCCATCAAGCTGTGGGACACCAGCGGCGGTAACAAGGTCAAGGAAGAGATCAACAAGCTCTGGCAGGACAACAAGTAAATGGCAGCCCCTGTCATCGACACCCTCGCCGGGGAGCGGGTGGGCAAGACCACTCCCGCTCCCCGGAAGGGGGGCAGGTTCTCCGTCCATTTCGCGCACTACAAGTGGCTGTACCTGTTGCTGCTGCCCGGCGTGGTGTACTTCGCAGTGTTCCGCTACGCACCCATGTACGGGGTGTCCATCGCCTTCAAGGACTACGTCCCGTTCCTCGGCGTGAACGGCAGCCCCTGGGTGGGTTTCCGGAACTTCGAGGACTTCTTCGCCAACCCCGACTTTCCCCGGCTGCTGGGCAACACCCTCATCCTGGCGTTCCTGAACCTGGGCGTGGCCTTCCCGCTGACCATCATCCTGGCCCTGCTGCTGAATGAGGTCCGGCTGTCCGTCCTCAAACGCACCGTCCAGACCCTGGTGTACATCCCGCACTTCCTGTCGTGGACCATTGTTGCGTCGCTGGGCTTCCTGCTGTTCGCCCTGGACATTGGACCGTTGTTCCAGTTCCTGAACAACGTCATGGGCACCAATATCGATTTCCTGAGCGACCCCGCCTGGTTCCGGCCCCTGATCGTGCTCCAGGAAATCTGGAAGAACACCGGCTGGGGCACCATCATCTTCCTCGCAGCGCTGGCCACCGTGGACCAGGACCAGTACGAGGCAGCGATCATCGACGGCGCCGGCCGCTTCCGCCGGGTCTGGCACATCACCCTGCCCGCGATCCGCTCCACAATCATCGTGATGCTGATCCTGGCCATCGGTCAGATGCTCAACACCGGCTTCGAGCAGATCTACCTGATGACCAACGCCCTCAACAGGGAAGTGGCCGACGTCTTTGACACCTATGTCTATTTCGTGGGCATCACCCAGGGCGCCTACAGCTACTCCACGGCGGTGGGCCTGTTCAAATCACTGGTGGGCATCGTGCTGATCTTCGGCACCAACTGGCTGGCCAAGCGATTCAACCAGAGCGGACTGTTCTAATGAAGATCCACAACACCCGCGGCGGCCGGATCTTTGACGCCGCCAACTACGTTTTCCTGTCCCTGGTCGGCATCATCACGCTGCTGCCGTTCGTTTACGTCTTCGCCGGGTCATTCGCCACTGAGGCCGAGATTACCCGCCGGGCATTCTTCGTCTGGCCTGAGCAGTTCACCTTGGGCTCCTACGAGTACATCTTCGCCACGCCGGCGTTCGTCCGCGCCCTGGTGACCACCATCCTGGTCACGGCGGTGGGCACCCTGGTCCAGCTGGCCTTCACCGTGACCATGGCCTACCCGCTGGCCAAGAAGACCCTGCGGGGCAGGAACGTGATCCTTTCCCTGGTGGTTTTCGCCATGGTGTTCTCCGGCGGAATGATCCCCACGTTCCTGCTGGTCAAGGACCTGGGCCTGCTCAACTCCTACTGGGCCCTGATCCTGCCGGCGGCCATCAACCCGTTCAGCCTGATCATCATCAAGAACTTCTTCCAGGAACTACCCGCCGAACTGGAGGAGTCGGCCAAGATGGACGGCGCTACCGAAATCGGGATCCTCTGGCGGATCCTGCTGCCGCTGTCCAAACCGGTCCTGGCCACGTTCGCGCTGTTCTATGCCGTGGGCATCTGGAACGACTTCATGTCGCCCCTGCTGTACCTGAGCGACAACTCCAAGTGGACCCTGCAGATGTACCTGCGCCAGGTCACTGCCGCTTCCGACCTGCTGGGCACCGGCAACGTGGACCCCAACTACATCCCGCCTGAACAGGGCATCAAGTTCGCCGTGATCGTGGTGGCCACCCTGCCCATCCTCATTTTCTATCCGTTCCTGCAGAAGCACTTCGCCAAGGGCATGTTGATCGGCTCCGTCAAGGGCTGACTCCCGCCTGGAGGAAAGGACACCATGAAGATACTGCTGGCCGGCGACTCCACCGTCGCGAACTGTCCCACGCAAGAGTTCCCCATGAGTGGCTGGGGCGCGCACCTGGCCCCGCTCACCTACACGTGGGCAGCAGTGCATAACTTCGCCAAGGGCGGGGCCAGCACCGAATCCTTCCGCAGTGAGGGGCTCTGGGCGGACCTGCTCGCCGCGGCAGGACCGGGCGACCTGGTCCTCATCCAGTTCGGCCACAACGACCAGAAGAAGCAGCATCTCGCGGCCCGCACCGGGTATGCGGCGAACCTGCGCACCATGGTGGCCGAGGTGCATGCCGTGGGCGCCGCTACGGCGCTTTGCACGTCGGTGGAGCGCCGGCACTTCCTTGACGTGCCGTCGTCGGACGCTGTCCTGGAGGAAAGCCTGGAGGACTATCCGGAGGTGGTCCGCGAGCTTGCCCTGGAGCTGGGCGTCGCAGTTCTGGACCTGAACGCCTGGACGCGGTGCCTTTACCTTGGGCTGGGGCCGGACGGCTCCCGGGAGCTCTTTTGCCACTTCGCACCGGGTGGGCACGCACACTGGCCGGACGGCTTGGCCGACAATACGCATTTCTCCCAGCACGGGGCCGTGCTGGTGGCGGGGGAGGTGGCCCGGCAGCTTGGCGGCCTGGGCTACGGCGCGAAGCAACGGCTGGCAGGTACGACGGCGGGACGCGGCTAGGTGGGCAGCGCGGGCCTGGAGACAGGCATCCTTTACCGCAACCCGCTGGCCGGGCCGGACGATGTCGCCGGGTGGGTGGCGGAGGGGCCGCTACGCTTAGGCAGCCTTGAGGGCGCGCTGGAGCTGTCAGGCAGCCTGGATGACCAGGACTTCGACGACCATGCGCACTGGACGTTCTGGTGCCCGGAGGAATTTCCGGACGGCATCCGCATCAGCTGGGAATTTTTGCCCCTTAATGAGCCAGGCCTTGCCATGCTGTTCTTTGCCGCTGCGGGCCACGGCGGGCTGGACCTCTTCAGCCCGTCCCTGGCACCCAGGACGGGCTACTACCCGCAGTACCATTCGGGCGACATTGATGCCCTGCACGTCTCCTATTTCCGGCACAAGTACCAGTCCGAGCGGGCGTTCCGGACCTGCAACCTGCGCAAGAGCGCGGGGTTCGAACTGGTGGCCCAAGGTGCGGACCCGTTGCCTCCCGCGGAAGACGCCACGGACTTCTATCGGCTGGAAGTGCTCAAGGACGGCCCGCTGGTGGCGTTTTCCATCAACGCGCTGCCGCTCTTCGAATGGCGTGATTCGTCGGACAAGGTACTTGGCGGGGGCCGGATCGGCTTCCGGCAGATGGCACCGCTCCGGGCTGCCTACCGAAACCTGGTGGTGGAGAAGCTCCAGGCGGCACGCACCTGCACGGGACAGTAAAGCGGGCGGCCCTTTCGGGGCCGCCCGCTTTACTGGCGTTCCAGGTTCTTGACCTGCCGGAACTAGAGGCCCAGGATGCGGTTGAGCAGGTTGGCCAGGCCGCTCAGGCCCGTCCCGCCGTCCAGGAGCCCGGTGACGGCGCAGAGGAGGTTGCCCACCAGGTTGCCGGCTCCGGTCTGGGAGGTGATGTCGAGGACCACCTGGTTCAGGTCCACGTTGAGTCCCAGGAGATCCAGGTGCAGCGGCCCGAGGACCAGGTTCAGGATGTCGCAGCTGCCGCCGCTGGCGAGGGCAGCAGCGGTGGAGGGTGCGGCTGCAGCGGTGGTGGTTACCGTCTGGGTGACAGGGGTGGCCACGCCGTTAAGGTCCGTGAAGGTACCCTGCACCAGGCCGGTGACGGTCAGCTGGCCGTTCTGGGCGTTGAAGCCGGACGGCGTGAACGAGCCGACGAAGGTGCCAACGCCGTCAATGGTCTGGTTGATGGTTCCCGTTACGTTGGCAACCTGTGATGACTGGGAAGCGGCAGAAGGAGCCGCTGGAGCCGCTGCCGTCGCCGGGCCTGCCATGCCAAAGAGCATGGCGCCGGAGAGGGCAATGGCGGTGACTGAAGCTGAGACCTTTGTTCGCATTTTCGGTAGATCCTTTCAGCGCCGGGTTGCGGCGCAATGAACCCCCCGAGGCTCCGCCCCCATGGAGAACCCCGGCGGAACTGGTTATTTCAAATGCAGTTGTTTCGGATGCAGCCCCCGCGGGCCGCGACTCGCAGCTGCCGGATGGTGATCCGGGCCACGGCACGTCGACCAACCTATTAGTAAGTATGCTGATTAGTCAAGCCGCTTGCAGGCTGTTGGGCATGGGCGCCGTGTTCCGGGTTCCCTGCACTAAGGCAAGATAGGGGAGTCAGTAACTGCCCACTGGAGGGAGGCGGGATATGGAACCCGTAATGGTCGACGGCGGCAAGGGCACTGTGGAGTTGCGCGCCGACGGCATCATCCACCTCATCTGGGAGCCCAGCGTCCGGATAGAAGTTGAGGATGCGACCGCGGCCATGGCCGCGGTGAACCGCATAGCCGGCGAAGGAACCTATCCCATGCTGGTGGACATGGCCACCACCGAGAATGTCAGCATCCAGGCACGCTCCGTCTTCTCCATCCCCTGCGCGGCCAACCGCATCGCCCTGCTGGGGGCAAGCCCTGTGGACCGGATCATCGCGAATTTCTTCTTGGGCGTCCACGTCCCGCCGTGCCCCACGCGCTTCTTCACTTCCCGGAGCGACTCGATGAAGTGGCTGCAGCAGTCCGGCAAGTAGCCTTTCCCGGTGTCCGTCGCCGCTGGACCGGCGAGTCCTGTGTCAGCCGGCGCTGGGCCTGCTTGTGCCGCGTGCGGCAGTGCTCTGCCGGACCACCAGTTCTGGGGTGAACACCACGGACCGGTGGACGGGATTCTGCGACTCCACTTCCTCGGACAGCAACTCGATGGCCGTCCGGCCCAGTAGTTCCGTCGGCTGGCGGATGGAGGAAAGCGGAACCACGGCCGAGACTGAAAAATCGATGTCGTCATAACCGATCAGGGCCACGTCCTCGGGGATGCGGAACGTGTGGGTCATGGTGAGTGACTGCATTACGCCCAGGGCCAGGAGGTCGTTGGCGCAGAAAATGCCCTCCGGCAACTCGGCCCTGCCCCGCTCCACCAACGTGTCGCCCACGCTGCGTCCGGCCAGGACGGTCTGTCCCTCGGCTTCCAAAACCTCCAGCATTGCGTCCGGCTCCTCCTTTACGGCCCGCTGGGCCCCCTGGAGGCGGTCTGCCACCTGCCGGATGGAAGTGGGACCGCCAACAAAGGCGAGTCGACGGCGGCCGGTGTCCAGCAGGTGCCGGGCGGCAAGGTATCCGCCGGCGTCGTCGTCCACGGCAACCGAACTGAACTTGGATTCGTCGGCCAGTCGGTCCACCAGTACCGTGGGCACTCCGCGTTCGCGGAGGAGGTCCAGCCTGTCCGTGACATCGCCTACGGGTGAGATCAGCAGGCCCTGCACGCGCTGCTCCTGGAAGAGGTCGATGTAGTTCGCCTCACGCCCTGCATTGTGGCCGCTGTCGCCGAGCAGGACTGCACTTCCCTGCAGTGCGGCGGCGTCCTCCGCCGCACGGACCACGGAGGTGAAGAAGGGGTTGCCCACGTCCAGGACAATGAGTCCGATGGTGCGGCTGTGCCCCACGCGGAGCTGCCGGGCGGCATCGTTGCGGACAAAGCCGAGGTCGTCGATGGCGCGCAGCACCCGCTCCTTGGTCCGATCCGACACCCGGTCCGGATAGTTCAGGACGTTGGAGACCGTGCCTACGGCCACGCCCGCGTGGGTGGCGACGTCCTTGATGCTGGCTGTGCGGTTCATCGATTCTCCGTGCTGATATGCCCGCGGCAGCTGGTTCCGCGCGGGAAATCAAAAGTTCTTGCCATTGCTTGACACCTGCTTAAATCCAAGAGTACTTTGAATCGTAACAATGAAACGATTCAAAGAATCCAAAAGTTTGTAGAGGAGTTCCAGTGAGGGTGTGCTTCCGTTCCTCGGTGCAACCGGCGTTGATGGATGAGTACCGCCGGCGGCACGCAGCGGTTTGGCCCGAGATGCTGCACGCGCTCAAGGAGGCAGGCTGGCATAACTATTCCCTCTTCCTCGGAGAAGACGGCCTCCTGGTGGGGTACGTGGAGTGCGACGACTTTGACGCCGTCCGTGCCCGCATGGCCCTGACGGAGGTGAACGCCCGCTGGCAGGCGGAAATGGCAACGCTTTTCGAAGATTCCGGCCAGGCGCCCGACGAAGGGTTCCAAGTCCTTGAGGAAGTCTTCAACCTTGGCAGCCAGTTGGCGGCCCAACCCTCCGCGGGCTGACCGGGGCACAAAACCAGCAGGGCTCCAGCAGCGGGGCATCAACCACAACGCATCAGAATGACGCTCAAACACCGGAAAGAACCATCATGAACGACGTAGCAACGGCGCTGGGCAGGCTCGGGGAGCTTGCAATCGAGGTCCCTTCGTGGGCCTATGGAAATTCGGGAACGCGGTTCAGGGTGTTCGGCACGCGTGGCACCCCCCGGACCGTCCAGGAGAAGCTGGCGGACGCCGCCAAGGTCCACGAGCTGACCGGACTGGCGCCCACCGTGGCCCTGCACATCCCGTGGGACAAGGTGGATGATTATGCGGCCCTGAAGGAATACGCCGCCAGCCTGGGCGTGGGCCTTGGCACCATCAACTCAAACACCTTCCAGGACGACGAGTACAAGTTCGGCTCGCTGACATCCTCCAACGAGTCCGTCCGGCGCCGCGCGATCGACCATCATCTGGATTGCATCGACATCATGCATGCCACGGGCTCGAAGGACCTGAAGATCTGGCTGGCGGACGGCACCAACTACCCGGGCCAGGACGACATGCGCGGCCGGCAGGACCGGCTCGCCGAATCCCTGCAGGAGATCTACGCCGCCCTCGGCGATGAGCAGCGCCTGGTGCTTGAGTACAAGTTCTTCGAACCGGCGTTCTACCACACCGATGTTCCGGACTGGGGCAGCTCCTATGCCCAGACCCTGGCGCTGGGCGAGAAGGCGTTCGTCTGCCTGGACACCGGCCACCATGCCCCGGGCACGAACATCGAGTTCATCGTGATGCAGCTGCTGCGCCTGGGCAAGCTGGGCTCCTTCGACTTCAACTCCCGCTTCTACGCCGACGACGACCTCATTGTGGGTGCGGCGGATCCGTTCCAGCTGTTCCGGATCATGCATGAGGTAATCCGCGGCGGCGGGTACGGCAAGGACTCCGGCGTGGCCCTGATGCTTGACCAGTGCCACAACCTTGAAGAGAAGATCCCGGGCCAGATCCGCTCGGTGCTCAACGTCCAGGAAATGACGCTGCGCGCCCTGCTGGTGGACACCGCAGCCCTGAACGAAGCCCAGCGCGCCGGTGATGTCCTGGCCGCCAACGGCATCTTCAATGACGCCTTCTACACCGACGTCCGGCCCATCCTGGCCGAGTGGCGTGAATCCCGCGGGCTGCCCGCGGACCCGATGGCCGCGTTCAAGGCCAGCGGCTACCAGAAACAGATCAACGAGGACCGCGTGGGCGGCCAGCAAGCCGGATGGGGCGCCTGAGGAAGTTATGACGAACAAGACTGTTGAAGACCTGATTTCCCGTTCCAACCGCCTGGGCGCGGACAAGCGGAACACCAACTTCGCCGGCGGTAACACCTCGGCCAAGGGCACCGAAAAGGACCCGGTGACGGGTGAGGATGTCCAGCTGCTGTGGGTCAAGGGCTCGGGCGGGGACTTGGGCACCCTGAAGGAGCAGAACCTGGCGGTGCTGCGCCTTGACCGGTTGAACGCTTTGAAGGGCGTTTACCCGGGCGTGGAGCGCGAGGATGAGATGGTGGCAGCGTTCGATTACTGCCTGCACGGCAAGGGCGGAGCCGCCCCCTCGATCGATACCGCCATGCACGGCCTGGTTGATGCCGCACATGTGGACCACCTGCACCCGGACTCGGGCATCGCCATTGCGACGGCGGCGGATGGCGAGGCCCTGACCACCAAGATCTTCGGCAACAAGGTGGTGTGGGTGCCCTGGCGCCGCCCCGGCTTCCAGCTGGGCCTGGACATCGCCGCGATCAAGGACGCCAACCCGCAGGCCATCGGCACCATCCTGGGCGGCCATGGCATCACCGCCTGGGGTGCCACCAGCGACGAGGCAGAGCAGAACTCGCTGTGGATCATCGAGCAGGCCGAAAAATACATCAGGGACAACGGCAAGGCTGAACCCTTCGGGCCCAAGCTGCCCGGGTACGGTGCGCTGCCGGAGGCCGAGCGCCGCGCCAAGGCGGCAGCCCTGGCACCGGTGATCCGCGGCCTGGCCTCCACGGACAAACCGCAGCTGGGGCACTTCAGCGATGATGCCGTCGTCCTTGACTTCCTGGAAGCCGCGGAGCACCCACGGCTCGGAGCGCTGGGCACCTCCTGCCCGGACCACTTCCTGCGCACCAAGGTCAAGCCGCTCATCCTGGACCTGCCGGCGGACGCCTCCCTTGAGGAGTCGATCGCGCGGCTGCACGAACTGCACGCGGACTACCGCGAGGACTACCAGGCCTACTACGACCGTCATGCGGACGGAAACAGCCCTGCCCTGCGCGGAGCGGACCCGGCCATCGTGCTGGTCCCGGGCGTGGGCATGTTCTCCTTCGGCGCGAACAAGCAGACCGCCCGGGTTGCCGGCGAGTTCTACATCAACGCGATCAACGTGATGCAAGGCGCCGAGGCGATCTCCACCTACGCCCCGATCGAGGAATCCGAGAAGTTCCGCATCGAGTACTGGGCGCTGGAGGAGGCCAAGCTGGCGCGGATGCCCAAGCCCAAGTCGCACGCCACCCGCATCGCGCTGGTGACCGGTGCCGCGTCCGGCATTGGCAAGGCCATCGCCACCCGCCTCACCGCCGAAGGCGCCTGCGTGGTCATCGCGGACCTGAACCTGGAGAACGCGCAGAAGGTCGCCGAGGAACTCGGCGGCTCCGATGTTGCCATTGGCGTCCAGGCTGACGTGACGGACGAAGCCCAGGTCGCGGCGGCGATCGACGCCGCCGTGCTGGCATTCGGCGGGGTGGACCTGGTGGTCAACAACGCCGGCCTGTCCATCTCCAAGCCGCTGCTGGAAACCACCGAAAAGGACTGGGACCTGCAGCACAACGTCATGGCCAAGGGTTCGTTCCTGGTGGCCAAGGCCGCCGCGAAGGTCATGATTGCCCAGGGAATGGGCGGGGACATCATCTACATCTCCTCCAAGAACTCGGTGTTCGCCGGGCCCAACAACATCGCCTACTCCGCCACCAAGGCAGACCAGGCCCACCAGGTCAGGCTGCTCGCGGCCGAACTGGGCGAACATGGCATCCGTGTCAACGGCATCAACCCCGACGGCGTGGTCCGCGGCTCCGGGATCTTCGCCGGCGGCTGGGGCGCCAAGCGCGCCGCGGTCTACGGCGTCGACGAGGAGAAACTGGGTGAGTACTACGCCCAGCGCACCCTGCTCAAGCGCGAAGTCCTGCCCGAGCACGTGGCCAACGCCGCCGCCGTCCTGACCAGCAACGAACTGTCCCACACCACCGGCCTGCACATTCCCGTGGACGCCGGGGTGGCGGCGGCCTTCCTCCGGTGAGCACGTCTTCGAACGGTGTCGACGGCGGCGTGTTCGCCGCCGTCGACATCGGCGCCTCCTCCGGCCGCGTGATCCTTGGCCGCGCCAGCGGGAGCGGAATATCGCTGCAGACCGTCCACCGCTTTCCCAACGGCGTGGTGGAGCACGACGGCGGCCTCCGCTGGGACTTCGACGCCCTGTTCACGGAAGTCCTTGCCGGCCTTCGGACCGCGGCCACCGTGGCCTCGGCGCAGGGCGAAACGATTGCCAGTATTGGCATCGACACCTGGGCTGTGGACTACGGACTGGTCAACAAGGCCGGCGAGCTCGTGGCCCAGCCCTTCAGCTACCGGGACGACCGCAGCCGGGCCGCCGTCGCGCCCGTGCATGCCAAGCTGGACCCGAGCCGGCTGTACCAGACCTCAGGCCTGCAGTTCCTGCAGTTCAACACCATCTACCAGCTGGCCACCGAACGCGGCCTGGACGGGCTGCAGGCACTCCTCATCCCGGACCTGATCGCCTTCCGGCTCACCGGCGTGCGGCGGACAGAGGCCACCAACGCCTCCACCACCGGGCTGTTCGACGCCGTGGCAGGGGAGTGGGCCACCGAATTCTTCACGGCGCTGGGCTTGCGGAAGGACCTGTTCCCGCCCCTGATCCAGCCCGGTGAAACTGTCGGCACGCTGCTGCCGGAGATCGCCGCGCAGGTGGGGCTCCTGCAGGACACGAAGGTGGTGGCCGTCGGCTCGCACGACACCGCGTCCGCCGTCGCCGCAGTCCCCGCACAGGGCGAAAACTTTGCCTACATCTCCTCAGGCACGTGGTCGCTGGTGGGGCTGGAACTGAAGCATCCGGTCCTGACCGAGGCCAGCCGGGAAGCGAACTTCACCAATGAACGCGGGGTGGACGGCACCACCCGCTACCTGCGGAATGTGGGCGGACTGTGGCTGCTGAGCGAATGCCAGCGCACCTGGGCATCGGAAGGGTTCAAACCCGACCTCACGGCCCTGCTGGCCGCGGCCGCCGCTTTGCCCGCCGGCGGCCCCCGGATCAACGCCGACGATGCGTACTTCATCGCCCCGGACAACATGCCGGAGCGCATCCGTGCGGCAGTCCGGCGCACCGGCGATGTCCTGTCCAGCGAACCGGCAGCCATCACCCGCTGCATCATGGACAGCCTTGCGGCCGGCTACGCCAGGACCATCACTGCTGCGGAACGCCTCGCCGGCCGTTCCGTGGACGTGGTGCACGTGGTGGGCGGCGGCTCCCAGAACGCCCTGCTTTGCCAGCTCACGGCCAACGCCACCGGACGTCCCGTCGTCGCCGGGCCGGTCGAAGCCACCGCCCTGGGCAACGTGCTGGTCCAGGCCCGGGCCGCCGGGGCCGTTGCCGGCGGACTGGCCGAGCTCCGCCGGATCGTCGCCACCGGGACCAGCCTGGACCGGTACCAACCACTTGTCGCTGCGCGCCAGGGATGCGTGAATTAGGAATGCCCCTTTTCGACCTCCCCCTCGCCCAGCTGCGCAGCTATACCTCCGGGGTCACGCCACCGGGGGACCTCCAGGCGTTTTGGGATGCCACGGTGGGGGAAGCGCGGGCGTATCCACTGGACGCCACTTTCGAACCGGTGGAGAACTACCTGACCGTGATCGACACCTTCGACGCCACGTTCTCCGGCTTTGGCGGCGCGCCCATCAAAGGTTGGCTGCACCTGCCGGCCAACCGGGAGGCAGGCGCCCGGCTGCCGGTGGTAGTGACCTACATTGGCTATTCCGGCGGCCGTGGCCTGGCCAACCAGGACACGCGCTGGGCGCAGGCCGGGTACGCGCACTTCATTATGGACACCCGCGGCCAGGGGTACGGCGGCCTGGTGGGTGACACGGCTGATCCGCATCCGTCCGCGGGCGACGTGGCGCATGCTGGCCTGATGACGAGGGGCATCTCGAGCCGGGAGGATTACTACTACCGCCGTGTCTACGTGGACGCCTTCCGCGCGGTGGAGGCCGCCCAGGCCCACCCCGCCGTCGATCCTGCCAAAGTGGTGCTGGCCGGTGTCAGCCAGGGCGGCGGCCTGGTGGTGGCCACGGCGGGGCTCACCGCGGGACGGCTCGACGGCGTCATCGCCGCGCTGCCCGACGTTCCGTTCCTGCAGGACTTCCCCCGCGCCATCGACATCACCCCACGGGGACCGTACCCGGAGATCGCCCAGTTCCTGGCCCGGCACCGGGAGCGCTACGACGACATCCTCGCCGTCCTCAACTACTTCGACGGCGTCAACCTGGCCCGGTACGCCACGGCGCCGGCGCTGTACTCGGCTGCCCAGATGGACGATATCTGCCCACCGTCCACCGTCTTCGCCAGCTTCAATGCCTACGGCTCCGGAACATCCGGCGCATCCGCCACCGGAGCTGTAAAGGACATCGAGGTGTACCGGTTCAACAACCACGAAGGCGGCCAGGAACATCACTGGATCCGGCAGCTGGTGTTTCTGCGCAAGATTCTGGGGTAGATTCCTGTTCGAATGAGAAAGCGTTTTCTCATTCGGGGGACAGGGAGCAATGAAGCCTTTGAACAGGGCCGCAATCGTAGGCTATGGCGCCGGCGATGCAGCCAACAGCATGATCATCAGCACCGCCAACATGTTCCTGCTGGTCTACTACACGGATGTGGCCGGGATCGGCGCGGCGGCTGCCGGCACCCTGCTGGTAGTCGCGCGGGTGTTCAATGCCTTCACGGACATCGCCGCGGGCAGGATCGTTGACCGCTTCCACAGCCCCCGGTGGGGAAAGTTCCGCCCCTTCCTGATCTTCGGGTTCATACCACTGGTGCTGGGCGTAGCCGTGTTCCACGTGCCCGACGTCGAGCCATCACTGAAACTCCTCTACGCCTACTGCACCTATTTCCTGGTCTGCCTTGCCTACAGCCTGGTTAACGTCCCGTACGGCTGCCTGGTGGGGGCCATGACCCAGGACCCCCGCGATCGGGCCAGGCTTGCCGGAGCGCGGACCATCGGCGGGCTCTCCGTGGGGGCGACGCTGGGGTTCTTCGTGGCACCGCTCCTGGGCGGGGGAGGGGACGTCCAGCAGATCTTCACCGTGATGACCCTGGTCTTCGCGGTTCTGGGTTCCGGGCTCTATGTGTTCACCGGGATCGCCTGCCGGGAACGAGTGGCCGGCAGCGTCCCCAAAATCACCTGGCGCCAGACCATCGAAGCACTCAGGGTCAATTCGCCGCTGGTGGTCCTGTGCCTTGCCTCCGTGCTGCTGGTGACGGGCAACTCCGCCACCGTGGCCGCCCAGTTCTACTACCTGCGCGATGTCCTGTCCCGCCTGGACCTCTTTCCCCTGATGGCCGCAACACAGGTGGTCATCACCCTGGCACTCGCCGTGCTGATGCCCCGCCCAGTGGCCAAATGGGGCAAGAAGGCAGTGTTCACCGTCGGCTGCCTGCTCGGCGCCGCAGGCGGACTGGTGGTTTTCCTGGTGCCGGCGGAAGCACCCTGGCCGGCGGTGGCCGGGATGGTCCTGGCCCAGCTTTCAGCCGCAACGATCAGCATCCTCACCTGGGCACTAATCGCGGACACCGTGGAATACGGCGAATGGAAGACCGGCGTCAGGGTCCAGGGCATCAACTACGCCCTCCTGGCTGCCACCCGGAAGCTGGGCATGGGTTTCGGCGGAGGATTGGTGGCCTTCGCGCTCGCGTGGGGCGGCTACTCCTCATCAGTCCAGGAGCAGGCGGCCCCGACCCTTACCGCCATCCGCGCCGCTGCCGGACTGTTGCCCGCCGCCCTGGTGCTGGCCGCCGTCGTCATCATGTCCTGGTACCGCCTCACTGACCAAAAGCACGCCGAACTGGTGGCGGGCCTTCAGGAATCGCGATGAAGGGAATGTGACGCACTGATTTTGCGGCTGCGTGCACCCGGGTTTATGGTCTCTTCCATGACTAACCGTTGGTATGCGTATTTTTCGTTGGCTCTGGAGGGGCCCGCGTCTAACTGACACGCATCCAGCATTCCTTCAGAGCCAACAGGGCAGAGATCATTCTCTGCCCTTCGCCGTTTCTCCGGCGGGTTCTGAAATCCGGGCCCGCTTCCCATCTGGAACAGGACCCCGAACATGAGCACCGCAACAGCAGCAGCCCCCGCCACCGAGACCAAGTCCACCTCGAACCTGCGCGTCAGCGAATTCACCCCGCTGCCCACCCCCTCCGAACTCCTCGCCGAACTGCCGCTGGACGCCCGCGCCGCTGCCGTCGTCGAACGCGGACGGGACGAGGTGCGCGCCATCATGGACGGCGTGGACGACCGCCTGCTGGTCATTGTTGGCCCCTGTTCCATCCATGACCCCAAGGCGGGGCTGGAGTACGCCCGCCGGCTGGTCAGCCAGGCCGAAAAGCACAAGGAAGACCTGCTGATCGTCATGCGGACCTACTTCGAAAAGCCGCGTACCACCGTGGGTTGGAAGGGCCTGATCAACGATCCACGGCTGGATGGCAGCCACGACATGGTTACCGGCCTCCGCACGGCCCGGCAGTTCCTGCAGCAGGTCACTGCGCTGGGCCTTCCCACTGCTACCGAATTCCTGGAACCGATCAGCCCCCAGTACATGGCCGACCTCATCTCGTGGGGTGCCATCGGTGCCCGCACCACCGAAAGCCAGATCCACCGGCAGCTTGCCTCCGGATTGTCCATGCCCATCGGCTTCAAGAACGGGACCGACGGCGGCCTGCAGGTGGCCATCGACGCCTGCGGGGCAGCGGCGGCGGCCCAGGCGTTCCTGGGGATCGACGGCGAGGGCCGGGCCGCGCTGGTGGCAACGGCCGGAAACCCCGACACCCACGTCATCCTCCGCGGCGGCCGCAAGGGGCCCAACTACTCAGCGGCCGACGTCGAACGCGCCTCCAACGAACTGGCGGGCAAGGGACTGAATCCCCGCCTTATCGTCGACGCCAGCCACGCCAATAGCGGCAAGAGCCACCACCGGCAGGCCGAGGTGGCATTGGAGATCGGCGCCCAGTTGGAAGACGGCGGGACCGCAGCGCGCGCGGTGGCCGGCGTCATGCTGGAAAGCTTCCTGGTGGGCGGGGCGCAGAACCTGGACGTCGCTGACCATGCAGCAGGGCGCGCTGAACTGGTCTACGGCCAAAGCGTCACGGATGCCTGCATGGACTGGGATGTCTCCGCGTCTGTCCTGGAGCAGCTGGCGGCATCGGCACGGAAGCGCCGGGGGTCGAATTAGGGGATGAAATAGGGGGCCCGCCACTTTCACATCTGCCACAGGAACATCTAGAGTATCTACTTAGGTGGTTGGTGGATGGCTCAGCATCGGAACACCGCATTGGCACGTACCTGGGGTCACTGTTGTCCATCCGTCAGCAAAGGAAAATAGGGAAATGTCGGCAGAACAGAACTTCTCCAACGCGAAGTTCCTGACCGTGGCTGAAGTGGCCGAGGTCATGCGCGTCTCCAAAATGACTGTCTACCGGCTGGTGCACTCGGGCGAAATGCCGGCAGTGCGCTTCGGCCGCTCCTACCGGGTCCCCGAAAACGCCGTTGAACAGTACCTTAAGGGTGCTGTCGTGGACGGTCACACCGAGACGGCCTGAGGCAGCCTGTCCTGAGCCGCTCCCAATAGGCGGTACCCTGTTAAGGAACGTTTTACGTCATTGTAAGAATCTGTCAGTTGTTCAGTTCGTAGCTATGTCCGCGGACATTCTCCATCAGACAGGTACTGCATCTAGTTTGTAAGGAACTTTCGTGGGTTCAGTTATTAAGAAGCGTCGCAAGCGTATGGCCAAGAAGAAGCACCGCAAGTTGCTTCGCAAGACCCGTCACCAGCGCCGCAACAAGAAGTAGAAATACTTCCAACAGCGTGCAAATGCCCGTCGCCTTCCGAGGCGGCGGGCATTTTGTTTGTTACCGGGCTACGCCCGCGGGCCGCGCATCCGGGCGAAGCCCTTCCAAAGGCCGTAAATCGCACCGCCAAAAGTGGCTGCCTTGAGGCCGAACGTGGCAGCGCGGCGGCCGGCGCGGAAGTCGTAGACCGGCCAGTTCCGGTCCCGCGCGTGGCGGCGCAGCTTGGCGTCCGGGTTGATGGCCACGGGGTGCCCCACCAGCGACAGCAGCGGGACGTCGTTGAAGGAGTCGCTGTAGGCCCAGCAGCGCTTGAGGTCCAGGCCCTCCTCGTCGGCGATGGCCTGGACGGCTACGGCCTTCGCCGAGCCGTGCAGGATGTCTCCCACCAGGCGGCCGGTGTACATGCCGTCCGACACTTCGCCCACCGTCCCCAGGGCTCCGGTCAGTCCCAGGCGGGTGGAGATCACGGTGGCCACCTCAATGGGCGTGGCCGTTACCAGCCAGACGCGGCGGCCCACCCTGAGGTGCTGCTCCGCCAGTGCCTTGGCGCCCGGCCAGATCCGCGAGGCGATCATCTCGTCGTAGACTTCTTCACCCAGGGCCTTGATGTCGTCAACGGTGATCCCGGCGGCCAGCGTCAGGGCCGAATCCCGCACGGCATGGACGTCATCGATGTTCTCCCCGCGGGCCACGAACTTGAACTGCTTCCATGCGAAGCCGGCGGCCTGGGCCAGGGTAAAGGCTCCGCGCTGGTGCATCTTGCGTGCCACATGGAAGAGGCTGGCCCCGCGCATCAAGGTGTTGTCCACGTCGAAAAACGCCGCTTCGCCCGGCTGCGGCTCGGCAACCGGGCGCGTGACTACGGCGACGTATTTCTCCTCGGGCATGGTGTTGAGTCTAGTCAATCCGCTGGCCTGCCGCCGTCGGCGTCACCGGCAGCACGCGAACGGCGATACCGTTAAGCCATGGCTACACCCCGCGTCGTCCTGGTCACCAAAGCTGACTGCCACCTTTGCGAAGACGCGCGCGACGCCGTCAGCCGGGTCACTGCCTCATTGGGCCTTACCTGGAGCGAAGAGTTGGTGGACAACCAGCCCGAGCTGCGGGAGCGCTACGCCGAGGAAATCCCGGTGGTGCTGGTGGACGGCGTACAGCGCGACTTCTGGAAAATCGACGAAACCCGGCTGGAACGCGTGCTGCAGCGCGCCATGGCCCAGTAAGGGGAGTGCCGGTGACCTCCCTGGATTCCACGCCGCAGCCGCTTCCCGACCTTCCAGCTGCGACGGGCACGCCGCCCAAGCAGATACCGCCCGCAGCCGTAGCCCGGCTGACCCTCTACCTCCGCGCCCTGAACACCCTGCTGGCTGAGGGCGTGGAGCGCGTCTCCTCCGAATCGCTGGCTGAAGCCTCAGGGGTCAGTTCCTCAACCCTGCGCAAGGACCTGTCCTATGTGGGATCGTACGGAACCAGGGGTGTTGGCTACGAGGTGCAGTACCTCAGCCGTCATATCGCGGCAGCGCTTGGACTGACGCACGACTGGAAAGTGGCTATCGTCGGTGCCGGCAACCTCGGCAAGGCGCTGGCGCGGTACGGCGGCTTCGAGTCCCGCGGGTTCGACGTCGTGGCCATTTTCGACGCCGACCAGATGGTGGTGGGCAGCGAGGTGGGATGGCTGCGGGTCAGCGACGTCGCGGACCTCGAAACAGTCCTGCACCGCACCGGGGCCAACATGGTGGTGCTGGCGCTGCCGGCCGCCGTGGCCCAGGACGTCTGCGACCGGGTGGTGGCGGCGGGCGTCCACAGCGTCCTGAGCTTCGCCCCGGTGATGCTGCAGGTTCCCGACGGCGTCAACCTCCGCAAGGTGGACATGGCCACCGAACTCCAGATCCTGGCCTACCACGCGCAGCGGGCCCAGACACCCGGACAGACAGCCTAGCGCTGGCTTAACGCAGGCGGCCCGGGACGCATTGCTGCGTCCCGGGCCGCCTGTTTGCCAGCAGACGTGCTGGGTTACCGCCCGTAAGGGTTGCCGAACCCACCCGAGTACGGGTTGGCGAAAGGCTGCTGCTTCCGGAAGTACGGGGCAGCTGCAGGCAGGTAAAGCAGCACAATGGCCACGATGCCCAGGACAGTTCCAAGCGTTCCGAGGGAGGGAACCCCAAACAGGCCGAAAATGGACAGCGCTGCAAAGACCGTCCCCAGGATGCGGGCCCAGTTCTTGCCCTTGCGGATGAAGAAGGCCACCAGCAGGTAGAGCGCGGCGCCGATGATGGCAAAGACCACCAGCGTGCCGGCGATGACGCTCTTGATGCTGTCGTAGCTGATGTCTGTTCCGCTCGACTGCATCTGCTGTTCAAAGAGCTGCCGGAACTGGGGGTCGTCCAGCTGGGTGAGCCCGAGGAGCATGCCGATGACGAAAATGGCGGCCGACGCAATCAGCAGCCAGAAGGAGATGTTCACAAGCTGGGGGACGCCGTTGCTTCCGGCGGGCTGCGGCTGCTCCGAGGGGTACTGGGCGTAAGGGGACTGTCCATACGGCGACTGGCCGAACTGGGACTGGCCGTAGCCGGGAGCCTGCGACCCATACTGCGGTGCATTCTGGCCGTACTGGGGTGCATTTTGGCCGTACTGCGGTGCTGCCGGCGGCTGCGAGCCGTACTGCGGAGCGTTTTGGCCGTACTGCGGAGCGTTCTGGCCGTAGCGCGGCTGGGCTCCGGACTGGTCGTTGCCGGATTGTCCGGGGCTGGTGCGCGGGTCTTCGGACCCGGGAGGCGGGACGGGAGGAGTACTCATGGGCGTTCCTTCTGCAGGGTCGGGATCCAGTTAGGCTGCCGGGAATCGGTCCTCAGCCTTCCCCCCAGCATGGCTTAAGTCCACCGTACCCCCGGCGGGCGGCGTTGTGGATCATTCGGGAGGTGTTGATGCACCGCGTTTGCAGGTTAAACACGGCACCCCGGCCGTGCCGTGCAGGCGGGCCGGGGTGCCGTGAAGGGGAATTAGGCTGCGGGAGCGATGAAGGCGAGTTCCAGGTTGATGGCAACCTTGTCGCTGACCAGCACGCCGCCGGTTTCCAGGACGGCGTTCCAGGTCAGGCCGAAGTCCTTGCGGCTGATGGTGGTCTCGGCGGAGACGCCGGCGCGGGTGTTGCCGAACGGGTCCACGGCCACGCCGTTGAACTCGGTTTCCAGGGTCACCGGACGGGTAACACCCTTGATGGTCAGGTCGCCGGTGAGTTCGTAGCTGTTGCCCTTGGCCACGAGGCCGTTGGAGACGAAGGAGATCTCGGGGAACTTCTCCACGTCGAAGAAATCCCCGCCCTTGACGTGGCCGTCGCGGTTGGCGTCGCCGGAGTCAAAGCTGGCGGTCTTGATGGTGGCGTTGATCTTGGAATCGACCACGTCCTCGGCCAGGTCCAGGGTGGCGGCGGCTTCGGTGAACTGCCCACGTACCTTGCTGATGCCGGCGTGGCGGACGGTGAAGCCAATCTCGCTGTGGGAGTTGTCCAGGGTCCAGGTGCCGGTGGTGACGTCTGCGGGAAGTGCCATGATGTTGCTCCTTGTATAGCTGTGTCTGTGGTGATCCTGCTGTTGAAGCTTCATAAGTTGAAGTCTCAACTAACTTGCTGCATTCAGTATAAACATGCATTTGCATGTTTTGTTCCCGGGTCCGGAACATTTCTCCAAAAACTTCAGTTCTACTGAACGTAGAAGATTTCGGATCGCGCGCCATCTTTGAGAAACTGGTAAACATGCCCCAAGCCACTGTCCATCTGCTCCGCCACGGCGAGGTCCATAATCCCGACGGCGTTCTCTACGGGCGGCTCCCGGATTTCCACCTTTCCGAGTTGGGGCAGGAGATGGCCCGCATGCTTGCGGAGTACTTCCGGCAGCGCGCCGAGCACGGAGCCCGCATCACCTACCTCGCCGCCTCTCCGCTCGAGCGTGCGCAGGAAACTGCACGGCCGACGTCGGAAGCCCTGCAGCTGCAGATCCACACAGACGAGCGGATCATCGAAGCGGAAAACTACTTCGAGGGCATGAAAGTCACCAAAGGTGAACTGCGCCGGCCACGGCACTGGCCGCACCTGGTCAACCCGCTGCGCCCGTCCTGGGGTGAGCCGTACAAGCAGCAGGCGGCGCGGGTGGCAGCGGCTGCGCAGGACGCGCGCCGGAAGGCGATTGAACTTGCGGCCGGCGATTTTGGCGCAGAAGGCCCTGAGGCCATCCTGGTCAGCCACCAGCTGCCCATCTGGGCCACCCGGCTGAGCGCGGAAGGGCGGCCTTTGTGGCACGATCCCCGCAAGCGCGAGTGCACCCTGACTTCCGTTACGTCCCTGGTCTTCGACGACGCCGGCTCGCTGTTGCGGGTTGAGTACAGCGAACCCGCAGCATCCCTTCTTCCCGGTGCCGCCAGCACCCCTGGAGCCTAGTAGTGAGCAACAGCAACCTTCCCTCGCGCCGCAGCCTGCTCGCTGCCGGCGGCGTGGCGCTGACCGCGCTGACCCTTGGCCTGTCCGGCTGTGCCCAGGAGGATGCTTTGGCCAAGCAGGCCAAGGCGGGGGACAACAAGAACTACGTTGCCGGTGACGGCTCCGTGACCGAATTCGCCGCTGCGGACCGCAAGGAAGCCGTGCAGATCCAGGGTGCCCTCTTCAACGGCACCGCCGTCACGCCTGCCGACTTCCAGGGCAAGGTGAGCGTCCTGAACTTCTGGTTCGCAGCCTGCGCCCCCTGCCGCGTGGAAGCGCCGCTCCTTGAAGCCCTGCACCAGGAGTTCAAGGACCAGGGCGTCCAGTTCTTCGGCGTCAACCTCCGGGATGAGAAGCCAACGGCGGAGGCGTTCGAAAAGACCTTCCACCTGACCTACCCCAGCTTCGACGACAAGGACGGCGCCGTCCTGCTGTCCGTGTCCGGCCTGGTGCCGCCCGGAGCCGTGCCCACCACCCTGGTCCTGGACAAGCAGGGGCGGGTGGCCTCCCGCGTCCTCGGCGAGATCGAGAAGGGCACCCTAAAGGCCCTCATCACCGCCGCAGTGGCGGAATAGGAACAGGCCGGGACCGTGAACAGCCCCTTCGCCGAAGCCATCCTCAGCGGCTCCATCCTGCTGGCCATCCCGGTGGCACTGCTCGCCGGGCTGGTCTCCTTCCTTTCGCCCTGCGTCCTCCCGCTGGTACCCGGTTATCTGGGATACGTGACCGGCCTGAGCGGCGTGGACCTGGAAAAGCAAAAACGCGGCCGCATGCTGGCAGGCATCGGATTGTTCGTCCTGGGCTTCTCGGTGATCTTCGTCCTGCTGGGCGGCGCGTTCGGCCAGCTGGGCACGCTCATCACCGGCAGCCAGAACGCCTGGATCACCCAGCTTCTGGGCATCCTGGTGATCATTATGGGCATCGTGTTCATGGGCGGCTTCAGCTGGCTCCAGCGGGACGCAAAAATCCATGCCAAGCCGCCCGCCGGTCTCTGGGGTGCCCCGCTGCTGGGCCTGACCTTCGGGCTGGGCTGGGCGCCGTGCATCGGCCCCACCTACTCAGCCGTGCAGCTGCTGAGCCTCTCCGGCGGGTCCTCAGCCGCCAAGGGCGCTTTCCTGGCATTCGTGTACAGCCTGGGGCTGGGCATTCCGTTCCTGCTGATCGCACTGGCCCTGCGCCGGGGGATGGGCGTGATGGCGTTCTTCCGCAAGCACCGCCTGGCCATCCAGCGGACCGGTGGCGGAATCCTGGTGGTCCTGGGGCTGCTGATGGCCACCGGCGTGTGGGGTGCCTGGGTGACCGGGCTGCAGTACTGGTTCCAAACCGATGTGAAGTTGCCGATCTGATGAGCGAGCGTGTGAAGGTAAAAAAGAAGCAATCCGCCCCTGTTGCCGAGGCGAAGGCCCAGGCCGCCCTCCCGGCGCTGGGACCCAGGGGCATGCTCCGGTGGGCCTGGACCCAGCTGACCAGCATGCGGACTGCGCTGTTCCTCCTGCTGCTCCTCGCCGTCGCCGCCGTCCCCGGGTCGCTGTTCCCGCAGCGGCCCGCCAACCCGGCCACGGTGACCCAGTACATCAAGGACCATCCGGAGTACGGCAAGCTGCTGGACTCCCTGCAGCTCTACGACGTCTACTCCTCCGTATGGTTCTCCGCGATCTACCTGCTGCTGTTCATCTCGCTGATCGGCTGCGTGGTGCCGCGGGCCATCGCCCATTACAAGGCCGTGCGCTCCCAGCCGCCGCGTACCCCGCAGCGCCTGTCCCGGCTGCCGGAATACGGCACATTGGTGATTCCCTCGGGCGCCGGAATCCCGGCGTCGGACGCCATCAACGGTGCGGCTGGGTTGCTGCGGAAACGCGGCTACCGGGTGGAGGTCAGGGATGCCGAGGGCGCGCTTCCGTCCATGGGTGCCGAGCGCGGCTTCATGAAGGAAGTGGGCAACCTGGTGTTCCACACCTCGCTCATCGGTGTGCTGGTCTCCGTGGCCGCCGGCGGTCTCTTCGGCTACAGCGGCCAGCGGATCCTGGTGGAGGGCGACACGTTCGTGAACACCCTGGTGGGCTACGACCAGTTCAACCCCGGCACCAACTTCCAGTCCAGCCAGCTGCAGCCGTACTCGCTCCAGTTGGACAAATTCAACATCACCTTCGACCGCGAATCGAAGGGCAAGTTCGGCCAGCCCATCGACTTTGCCGCCACTGTCACCACCAAGGAGAATCCGGAGGCTCCGCCGAAGCAGGAAATCCTGAAGGTCAACGACCCCGTGAGCCTGGGCGGCACCAGCATCTACCTGACCGGCAACGGCTATGCGCCGGTGGTGACAGTCCGTGACGGAGCGGGCAACGTCGCCATGCAGGGCCCGGTGGTGGCCAAGCTGCAGGGCGAGAACTACTACTCCTCCGTGGTGATCAAGGTCCCCGACGCCAAGCCGGACCAGCTCGGGTTCGTGGGCTTCTTCCTCCCCACGGCGTTCGTCACGGACAAGAATATTTCGTTCAGCGCCGATCCCGAGCTGTTCAACCCGCAGCTGACCCTGAACTCGTACTACGGCGACCTTGGCTTGAACACGGGTGCGCCGCAAAACGTCTTCGAGCTGGATGTCAAGAACCTGACGCCACTGAACGCCAGGAACCTGGCGGCAGGCGGCATCACGCTGGCCCCCGGCTCCACCTACACCCTGCCGGACGGCAAGGGCACCATCAGTTTCGATGGCGTGAAGCGCTACATCGGCGTGGACATCCACCACAACCCGGGACAGCTCTCCGCCCTGGTGTTCGCCCTCCTGGCCGTGGCCGGCCTGATCCTGTCGCTCTACGTCAACCGCCGCCGCGTCTGGGTCCGTACGGGCACAGCCGCTGACGGCCGCACCATGGTGGAGTACGGGCTCCTGGCCCGCGGCGAGGACCACCGCCTGGCCGGTGAGGCGGCGGCACTCCGGAAGCTGTTCACCGCAGAGTGGCAGCTGCCTGAAGGCACTGACTCTGAAGGTGCTGTGTCCGAAGACACCGCTCCGTCCCAGCAAACTCCCAGCCGGGCAGGCGATAATGTCGCAGGCTCCGTCGATAACGCGGCAGGCTCCGCTGAAACTGGCGCCGGCTCCGTCACCACCCCAGCAGGCCCCACCGGGCCCGAAAAGGACCAGTAATGCCATTTGGAATCAACGAAACCATGGGCCAGTACAGCGAACTCTTCATGCTGCTGGCGGCGGGTACCTACACGGTGGCCTTCATCGCCTTCGCCTGGGACCTGGCCAAGAGCAGCAAGGCGCTGCGCGCGGTGGACCTCAAGGCCGCCCAGGCCGGGACCGCCGCCAAGGTTCCCGTAGCGGCAGGAGTGGGTGCAGGTTCTGCCGGGGCCCGCCTGGACGGGCCTGCCGACCGGGCCGAGCGCCCGTCGTCGTCCGCCAAGGCCGGCGGAGCAGGAACTGGCAGTGTCGTAACGGCCGACGGCGACATGAAGTACGCCGCGGAGCGCCGGGTCCCGGCGCGGGTGGCCGTAGCCCTGACCATCCTCGCCGCCGTCATCCACGGGGCCGGCGTGGTCACCCGTGCACTGGGCGCGGGCCGCGTGCCGTGGGGCAACATGTACGAATTCCTTACCACCGGCGCATTCCTCGTGGCAGCCGTTTTCCTTCTTTCGCTGATCCGCCGCGACCTCCGCTTCCTGGGCACCTTCGTGGTGGGCCTGGTGATCATCATGCTGGTGGCGGCCTCGGTGGCCTTCTGGACCCCCGTGGGTCACCTGGTTCCCGCCCTGCAGAGCTACTGGCTGGTCATCCACGTCTCCATCGCGGTGCTTTCCTCGGCACTGTTCACCCTGACTTTCGCCATGTCCGCCCTGCAGCTGGTGCAGTCCCACCGGCAGAAGACCGTGGCCGCGGACGGCACCGACAAGCTCGGTTTCATGCGCCTGGTGCCCTCAGCGCTGAGCCTGGAGAACCTGTCCTACCGCATCAACGCCATCGCTTTCATCGGCTGGACCTTCACGCTGATGTTCGGTGCCATCTGGGCCGAGAAGGCTTGGGGCCGGTTCTGGGGCTGGGACACCAAGGAAGTGTGGACCTTCGTCATCTGGGTCGTCTACGCCGGCTACCTGCACGCCCGTGCCACCCGCGGCTGGACCGGAACCCGCGCCGCATGGCTGTCGATCGTGGGCTACCTCTGCGTGATCTTCAACTTCACCATCGTGAACACGTTGTTCAACGGGCTCCACTCCTACTCGGGCCTCTAAGCTGCGCCTTAAGACCCGCTGGTTTTACGGGTCTTAAGGCCCGAAATCGATCGGTGATACGGCAGCCACCTGCCGTATCACCATTCGTTGTAGCAACAGGGGTGTTCCCCGGTCCCTGTGAATGCTAATTTGGTGACTGTTCACTGTGATGAAGCTTGCATGTGGACCACCAGCCTTTCGAGGTCACCATGAGCTACGCCCTCGCCGTAGACGTCGGGACGAGTTTCACGGCAGCCGCGGTTGTACGCTTTCACCAAGGTGCTTCCCCCGTGCCCGAGTGCCTTCCCCTCGGCGCCCGTGGAGCGTCCGTCCCCTCCGTGCTGTACTACCCGGAGGAAGGCACTGTCCTGGTGGGCGAGGCCGCCGAACGCCGCGGGCTGGACACACCGGAGCGAGTGGTCCGGGAATTCAAGCGCCGGATTGGCGACGACGTACCCATCATCCTGGGCAGCCTGGCGCTGCAGCCTGAGGACGTCTTCGCCACCATGGCCCGGTGGGTGGCAGACCGCGCCGCCGAACGTGAAGGGGGCCCGGCGTCGGCCTTCGTCCTTACCCACCCTGCAGCCTGGGGCAGCCACCGCCTGTCCGTGGTGCGGGACGCCCTCAGTTCCCACGGGCTGGAGAACGTGACACTCCTCCCCGAACCGGAGGCCGCGGCCCTGCACTACGCGTCGCAGGTGCGGGTGGAGGAAGGCAGCACCATCGCCGTTTACGACCTCGGTGGCGGCACCTTCGATACCGCTGTCCTGCGGAAGTCCGGCAGCAGTCGCTTTGAACTCGTGGGACGCCCGGAGGGAATCGAAGACCTGGGCGGAGCCGACTTTGACGCTGCGGTCTTCCGCTACGTGGCAGGCCACAGCGGGAACGCACTGGACAGCCTCGACGCCACCGACCCCGTGGTGCTTGGCGCCCTGACGCGGTTACGGCGCGAATGCGTGGAGGCCAAGGAAGCCCTGTCCGCTGACAGCGAGGCAAGTATCCCGGTACTCCTGCCGGGCGTCCAGCAGCAGGTCCGCCTGGTCCGTTCCGAGTTCGAAGCGCTGATCGAAGAGCCCGTGCGGGAAACGGTGGCGGCACTGGAACACTCCCTGGCCCAACTGCACCTTGAGCCGGAAGACCTGTCCACGGTGCTGCTGATCGGGGGCTCGTCCCGAATCCCCTTGGTGGCACAGCTGGTGTCCGAGCAGCTGGGCCGGCCCATCGCGGTGGACGCCGACCCGAAGTCCTCCATCTGCCTCGGCGCCGCCGTGGCGGCGCTCCTGGCACACACCGCTGCCGCAAAGGCATCGGCGTCGGCGGAAGCTGAGGCGGTCGAAACTGAAGCGGCACTGGCCGGGCCGGGATCAAGCGGAGCGGACGCTGATGAGGCGCGTGCCGCCGTCGTGCCTTCCGGCGCGCCACCTGGAACGGGCCACCCCGGACGGCCCAGCTGGTCGCGTAAATATTCGACGGCGGGAGGAGCCATTGCCGCGCCCTCCCGCAGTGCGCTGCACGGGAAAGGGGGCGCGCACGCCCCGAAACCCACGGTCCGGGTCACGGCCGTCGCCGCGGCCGCTGCCGTCCTTACGGTCCTTACCGCCACTGCCGCCCAAAGTCCGGATGGCTTCGGGAGCCTGACCGCGATGTTCGTGCCGCAGGCAGGGGCCAGCACCACGGGTGGATCCACCGGGGGAGGGACAACTGAAGCGCCCGATCCAGGGGGAGCAGCAGTGGTTGCCGTTCCCCATCCCCTTGCGGGCGTTGAAGCCAGCGCCACGAAGCCGCTCAGCCAGGAGCCCGGACCCGCTGCCTACGCACCGCCCGCCGGAAAGCCGGCGAGCAGCGGCGACGGGAACGCCCCCGGTGGGGCGAAGGCCGGTGGACCCGCTGCGGGAGCTCCCCTGACTACGCTGTCCGGCTCCGGTGCGGCCGGCACCGGCATCATTCCGGATTCCATTGCCACTGTCACCGCAAGCCCTACCGACCTCTCGCAGCCTCTCCCGACCAGTCCTGCAACCTCCGTCCCCGCGTCCCCTGCCACTACTGCAGCCGGGACCACAACGTCCCCGCCCACATCGCCTGCCCCGTCATCGTCCGGCACGGCCTCGCCCGGCACATCACCAGGGGTGACAAGTAGTCCCACGCTTAGTCCCACTCTCAATTCCGGTCCAGTTCCCACGGACACAGGCACCGCGACGCCGACCAGCGAGAGCGCGTCTCCCAGCATGACGCCTGCAACAATGTCAGCCGCCGGCCCCACTGGCGATGCGCTCGTCACGCCAACGGCCACCGAGCTGACTCCCACACCTGCCGTTGCGCCTGCACCTACGCCCGAGGAGATCACCACTGCCTCCACTGAGACTGCCGTCGCCACGGCCACGACCACAGCTCCGGCGGCCTGAGATGGATGCGCACCTGCAGCGGGCGGAACGCCCCGTACCCCTGCACACGTCTCCGGACCACCAGGGGCACCCGCCGCCGCCCCATTCAGCCGAGCTGATGGCCAAGCAGTTGAAGGGCGCAAACGCGGCAGTACGTGAGCTGCTGCTGGCACTGTCGGTGGGCTTCGCCTTGCCCGGACCGCTCCCGGCAGACCTCCAGCACAAATTCATCAGCGGGACCGTGGAGGACCTGGACTCCTTAGTGGACAGGGCAGAGGCCGCGGGCCTGCTGAGGCCGGATGGCACCGTGGTGGGGACTGCCCAGCACGCCCTGTTGACCGCCACTCCAACCGCCAAGGTGCACGCGCTCCAGCGGGAGCTCGTGAGCGTTTTCGCGTCCACCGGGCAACCGCTTGGCAACCTGGCGCGCGACCTCGCCAGGGGCGGACTCGCCGATTCCAGGGTTGCAGCGGAACTTGAGCAAGCGGCCAACGCTGCGCTGGAAAGCGACCCCAGGCTCGCCTCCCAGCTCTACGAGGAAGCGCTCCTTGCAGGTGCCGACACGCTGGCAACGGCGGCCCGGCGCGCCCAGGCCGCGGCCGGCGACGGTGAACTGGATACCGCCGCCCGCATCATCGACGCGCTCCTGGTCAGTGCGGACCCGCCGGACGTGCGTCGCGGCGCGGACGTAGCGGCCTCTGTGTGGGCGCAGCGGGGAATGCTGGCACGCGCAGCCGACGTCTACAACTGGTTGGGGCCAGGCCGCGTAGGTGCCTCGGCGCCCCTTGCCGCCGTCGCCATGATCGGTGCGGGAGACCGGGCAGGTGCCGAAGCCTTCTTCCAGCCGGATGCTCCGGCGTCGTCCCCGACCCTCCTCGCGGCTGCCCTGGTGCAGACCGGCCAGGGAGTCTTCGCATCTCTGGGCGAAAAGCCGCAGCAGGGCATCTCCATCCTGATCCACGCATCAGACATGTTGAACTCGGCGGGCATGGCCCTGCCGCTGCCGGAAACGCCGGCCGCCCTGGCAGCCCTCCTGGCCTTGCACAGCGGCGAGCCGCACCTGGCGGAAACAGTCTGCCGGGCCGCGGTGGTGGCCGGGCAAGGTGGCAATGCCGCGCAGCCCAGGCTTTTGCTGCTCCAGGCCTGGGCAGCCATGATGCAGGACAAACTCGAGGACGCACGGTTTGCCGCAGCGGAAGCAGCCAAGGCCAACCACTGGCCGCTGGTCCCGCGCGACGAGTTCATGTCCGCCGCCCTGGAGGTGGGACTTGCCCGCCGCAACGGAGACGTACCGGAGCTGCTCAGGGCGTGGGAGCGGGCACGGGAGGCAATGCTGCACACGTCGGTGGACCTCTACAACCTCCTGCCGTGGGGGGAGCTGCTGATTGCCGCTGCCCGCCTGCGGGAGACGCGCCGCGTGGCGCAGTACCTGGACGACGCGTGGAAGCTGCTGGGGCGCCTGGGCGGACCTGCGTTGTGGGCCGTTCCCCTTCACTGGGCCGCCGTCCAGGCTGCGCTGCTCAATGAGAGCCCCGCCGATCTTGCCCCCCACGCCACGGCACTGGCAAGGGCCTCGGCCCACAGCCAGCTGGCCGCCGTCCTGGCGACGGCGGGCAAAGCCTGGGTATCGGTGCTGGCCGGCCGTTTCCGTACTTCCGAGGTGGAGGGCGCGGCCCGGCTGCTGGGAGCTGTGGGAATGCCGTGGGAGGGCGCCAGGCTGGCCGGACACGCAGCCGCCCGCGCAGAGGAACGGCGGGACATGATGCGCCTGCTCTCCTGCGCGCGGGACCTGCATCCGCAGGGCAGCACAGGAGCGTCCGGGGGCGCCGACGCGCAGGCAGGCAGCGGTGCCGACGGCGTGGGCAAAGGTGCGCAGCCGGACGCATCCGGCCTAAGCGAGCGCGAAAAGGAAGTTGCCAGGCTGGTGCTTGAGGGCAAAACCTACCGGGAAATCGGCGAGGCCATTTACATTTCGCCCAGGACGGCGGAGCACCACATCGCCCGGATCAGGCGCCGGCTCGGCGCGGAGAACCGGTCGGACCTGCTGGCCCGCCTGCGCCTGGCACTTGGCGTGGAAAGTTCCCAGCAGCTGAATCCGCAGCAGGAATGAACCCCTAACACCCCTAGGCGTGCCAGGCCCGGCGCCCCGGATCGGCGGCCGCTGCTAGGGGGAAACCGCCCGATGTCCTGTCCCCGGCAGCGAACCTAGGTTGAGATAACCGGGTACGTTTCGCCGGATGATCCGCAACTTCAAGAAGATGTGAGGACCACGCATATGCCAACACTCGCAAACGACCTTGTTCAGTTCCTGATGCAGCTCTTCGGCAACCGGGAAGCGATCCAGGAGTTCCTGGACGACCCCGAGAGGGCATTGGCGGAACACGGCCTGGGCAACGTGTGCTCGGCTGACGTGGACGCCGCCATGCCGGTCGTCCTCGACTACGCCCCCATCACCGTCAACGCCTCATCCCTGGACCGGGTACATCACACCGGCGGAAACAGTGCCTGGGCAGGGCACACGGGGTCCGGGTACATGGGATCCGGGCAGGCGGGCACGACGGCGGCGCACGCCGGGAGTGCCGCGGCCATCCATGGCGGCGGGCCCAGCCCGGGGCAGGGCGGGACCGACTACGACCAGGACGACCACGCCAACGCGGTCCAGCAGCTGCACCACGTGGTGAACCACTTTTCCTACACGACCAACACCACCATGCTCGACGACCGGGACACCACCACGGACCAGTCCGTCAACCAAAACATCTGGGCGCATGGGGACGTGGAGCAGTGGTTTGACCATGATGCCGTTGTGGCCTCCGGAGATTACGCAGTGGCGGCCGGTGACGACGCCAGTGTCCGGGACTCCAATAACATTCGGGATTCGTACAACGCCGACCATTCGACCGATAACTCCAGGGACAACTCCATCCACGCGGGCGGAGACGTTGGAATCGGCAACGAGGTGACTGCCATTTCCGGTTCCTTCAACACCGACGATTCCTTCAACACCGACGTCGGCCTGGATGTGGACGACTCCTTCAACGACAACTCGGACCATTCGGACTACTCCGACCACTCGGACCACTCCGTCAGCACGGACACAGCCCTGGATGTCCGCGACTCGTTCAGTGACAACTCCGACAACTCCACCCACAACTCGGTGGAGGTGGAGGATTCCTTCAACCCGGACAACTCCACCAACACGGCGGTGGACGTCCACGTTGACGACTCCTTCCAGGATAACTCGGCCACGAACACCGTGCAGGACAACCTGGTGGTTGCAGACAACCAGCTCGATTTCACGGAGGACAACCCGAGCCACACGGATGTGGACCTGGAAAACCACACCGCCATCGACCACGCGGTGGTTGACGACTCCACCGCGCTGTAACACGCTATTCCAACAACCCGCTGTTCGCGGGAGGCAAACCGCCCGGCAGGAGGCATCCACTTCCTGCCGGGCTCTTCCGGTATTTCCGGCATTGGGAATATTTCGGCACCGACAGGGGGACACGCTGTGGCAGAAGCAGCACCGGCAAGGCCACCGGGGCCCGTCACTGCCGGGCAGTTGGGAAAGCTCGTGGAGCAGGGCCTTCAGCTGGTGGGCAGCGGGGACCGCGCAGACCTGCGCCGGAGGCTGGAGCAGGCCAGTGCCCGCCTGCGGGACCCGAGCATCAGGGTGATTGTCGTGGGGGAGTTCAAGCAGGGAAAGAGCAAACTCATCAATGCCCTGGTGAACGCCCCGGTATGCCCCGTGGACGACGACATCGCCACTTCCGTCCCCACGGTGGTCCGTTACGGGGAGCCGGCGTCGGCCGCGGTCCTGGTCCCCGCCCCGGATAATTTCGCCGCGGACATCTTCACGGCGGAAGACCCCGCCGGGGATGCTGCCGGCGGCGGCATTGAGCGTCGGCCGGTGGCGCTTACCGACCTGCCGGCCTTTGTTTCCGAGCAGGGGAACCCGGGAAACAGCAGGAAAATAGCCGCCGCGGAGGTCTGCCTGCCCCGACGGCTCCTCACCGGCGGACTCAGCATCATCGACTCCCCGGGCGTGGGCGGCATGGGCTCCACGCACACTTTGACCACCCTTACGGCCCTGCCCACCGCGGACGCCATGCTGCTGGTGTCGGACGCGTCGCAGGAATACACGGAGCCGGAACTGCGGTTCCTGCGCCAGGCCATGCGGATCACCCCCAGCGTTGCCGCCGTTCTTTCCAAGACAGACCTGTATCCGGACTGGCGGCGGGTGGCGGAGCTGGACAGGGCGCACCTGGACCAGGTGGCGCCGGACATTCCGCTGTTGCCACTGTCCGCAGACCTTCGGCTGGAGGCTGCGCGGCTCCAGGACAGTGAGCTCAACGACGAATCCGGCTACCCGGCCTTGGTGGCCCACCTGCGCAATGACGTGGTGGGGGAGGCAGAACGGATCCAGCGCCGCTCCGTGAGCCAGGACCTGCTGTCCGTCACCGGGAACCTGAGGCTGTCCCTGCAGTCCGAGCTGGACGCCCTGGAAAACCCTGGTGGCACGCCCCAGATGCTCGCAGAACTGGAACAGGCCAGGGCGGAGGCGGACCATCTGCGAAAGCGGTCCGCCCGCTGGCAGCTCACGCTCAGCGACGGCATCAACGACCTGATCGCCGACATGGAGTACGACCTCCGGGACCGCCTGCGCGGGATCCAACGGGAAGCGGAGAACGCCATCGACCAGGGCGATCCCGGTCCGGTGTGGCCGCAATTCTCGCAGTGGCTCGAAGAGTGCGTTGCCGCAGCGGTTTCGGACACGTTTGTCTGGACCAGCGAACGGTCCCAATGGCTGGCGGCCCAGGTGGCTGAGCACTTCGCGGCGGACGAGGTATCACTGCCGGTCCTGCACGTCTCCGACTCCGGGGACGCCCTGGATCCGGTGGAGCAGATGCCGCAGCTGGATCCCGGCCGGGTGAACCCGGTCCAAAAAGTCCTCATCGGAATGCGGGGATCCTACGGCGGCGTCCTGATGTTCGGTCTCCTGACAGGGATCTTCGGGATGGCCCTGATCAACCCGCTGTCCGTGGGTGCCGGGCTGCTGCTGGGGCGCAAGGCCTACCGGGAGGACAAGGAGACCCGGCTGAAGCGGCGCCAGAGCGAGGCGAAAGCCTTGGTGCGGCGGCAGCTGGACGATGTGACGTTCCAGGTGGGTAAGCAGTTGAAGGACAGGCTGCGCCTGGTCCAGCGGACCATCCGCGACCATTTCACCGAGATCGCCGATGAATACCACCGGTCGCTGTCCGACTCGGTGGCCGCGGCGCAGAAGGCTGCGAACTCGTACGCACAGGAGAAGGAAGGACGCGTGCGGGACATCAGGGCGGAGCTGAAAAAGGTGGATGCGCTCCATCGGGCTGCAGAAGCCGTGGCCGCCGAGGCAGCTGCAGCCAGGACCCAGACAGCGGCGGGGGTGGGATGACGGCGTCCACCACGGCCGGGGCGGCAGCGTTGATCCGGGAAGCGCTGGAGGTATATGCCGATGACCTCCACACCACCCAGGAACTGCACGGCTATGCGCGGCGGTTGGCAGAGCCGCTGCGGATTGCCGTTGCCGGCATGGTGAAGGCAGGCAAGTCAACGCTCCTGAATGCCATCATCGGTGAGGAAATCGCCCCCACGGACACCGGCGAGTGCACCCGGATTGTCACCTGGTACCGGCACGGCCATACGCCCCGCATCACCCTCCACCCCGCGGCAGGGGAGCCCCGGGCCCTGCCGCTGAAGCGAGTGGACGGGCGCCTGGTCTTCGTCCTCGACGGCGTACGTGCGGAAGAAGTGGAACGGCTCGACGTCGAATGGCCGGCGCCGGCACTGCGGGCCATGACCTTGATCGACACCCCCGGCATCGCTTCGGTCTCCCAGGACGTGTCCGCGCGGTCCCTGGCGTTCCTGACCCCGGAGGATTCGCCGTCGGAGGCTGACGCCGTCATTTACCTGATGCGCCACCTGCACGCGTCCGACCTGAGGTTCCTGGAGTCCTTCCGCGACACCGGGGCGGGCCGCTCGGGCACGGTCAATTCCATCGCGGTGCTGTCCCGGGCAGACGAGGTGGGAGCCGGCCGCATCGACTCCCTTCTGTCCGCCGGCAATATCGCGGAGAGGTACAGCCGTGATATTGCCCTGCGGAAGCTTGCCCTCGGCGTGGTCCCGGTGGCCGGGCTCCTGGCCCAAAGCGCCCGTACCTTGCGCCAGCCGGACTTCGAAGCCCTGCGGTTGCTGGCCACCCTGGACAGAGCCGAGCGTGAACGGATGCTGCTCTCCGCCGACAGGTTCCGCCGGTCCACCGGGCCCGCAGGTCTGACGGAAGAGGCGCGGGCGTCACTGCTGGAGCGCTACGGGCTTTTCGGGATCCGGCTGGCCGTGGTCCTGATCCGCAACGGGTTTGCCGAACCCACGCCGCTGGCCCACGAGTTGGCCCGGCGGAGCGGTCTGGACACCCTGCTGGACGTGCTGGACCGGCAGTTCCGGGCCAGGGCGGAAGCGCTCAAGGCCCGGACCGCCCTGGTGGCTGTGGAAAACCTCCTGGCCAGCCAGCCACGCCAGGGGACGGAAAACCTGGCGGCATCCCTGGAGCGGCTGCAGGCCAACGCTCATGAGTTCCGCGAGCTCCGGCTGCTGGCGGCCCTGCGGACCACGGGGGTGGAGCTCGCCCCGGAGCTGGTTGCGGAAGCTGAACGGCTGGTCGGAGGCCAGGGCGCCACCGCATACCGCCGGCTGGCCGTGGCGCCTGATGCCGGACCGGAAGTGCTGGCCGCTGAGGCGAGCCGCTGCCTGGCACGCTGGCGCGCAATCGCTGAGAGTCCGCTGACGGCACGGTCAGCCGGTGAGGCATGCCGGGTGGTGATCCGCAGCTGCGAGGGAGTGCTGGCAGAATACGCCGGGAGGAACCGGCAGCCGAAGTCGGCGTAGGGCGTTCCCAGGCCTTTGCCGGCTCAAGCCCTGGCACTCTCCGGCCTCAGCCAGGCCCCGGCAGACGGCAGGAACAGCAGCGCCAGCCCGGCTACCGCCAGGAGTAGCCCGGCGCCCCACAGCATCACCACGTAGCTGCCGGCGGCACCGGCGGGGACCAGGAAGGCGGACGCCAGGAGCAGTATGAGGACATGGCTGGCCAGCAGGGGGAGCAGGGTCCAGCGGGCCCAGTTCCGGCGGTTCAGCACGGTGGCGAGCACTGCTGCCTCAAACAGGGTCACCAGCAGCAGGGCGCCGATGCTTCCCCAGAAGACGATCTCCGCCGTCCTGCCTACGGCCGCGGCGCCACTGCCTGCCGCCATGTTTGCCACCACGCCGTGGAGCCGCTGCAGATTGGAATCACGAGCCACGAAGGATCCCAGCAGGACGGCCAGTCCCGCACCGAAACTGAAGAGCCACAAAGTGCGCGCAGTGCGGACTGTGCCGGGCAGCGGGGTGACAACGGGAATGGGCGGCGGGGTGGAGTAGGACGGGCCAGGCCTTGGTGGGGGAGCGGACGGGTGCCGCTCTTCACCGCCGGACTGGAATGCCATAGGCCTATTTCAGTCCGTCGGTATCGTGTTCGTCGGTGCCCCGCTGTCCTTTTCCGCCGTCCTCCTTGGCCTTTGCTTCCAGTTCGTCCCGGAGTTTCTTCAGTCGCTCGGCCTCGGCCTGGCTGCGGCGGCGGGCCTCGAGGTTGCGGAGGAAGTCCGGGTCATCGTCCGGGGCCATGGAATGGGGGTAGCTGGGCCGCGGCTGCGCCGTGCCCCGTGGGCGTCCAATCAGCAGCCACAGGATGGCGCCCAGGACCGGCAGGACGATCTGCACGATGATCCAGGCCGGTTTCGAGATGCCCCGGGTAAGGCGGCCTTCAGTACGGATCACGTCCACCAGGCCATACACGAAGATGACGAGGACTGCGACGGCCAAAGCCACACGGAACAGCATGCCATCAAGTCTATCGTCAGGACGGGCAGGGGCCGCCGGGCGGAGGCGGCTAAACTTGAATAGTGGCCTTTTTGAAATATTCCCTGATCCGTTTGGCGATCTTTGTCCCCCTTTTTGTCCTGTTCATGCTCCTGCAGGTAGGGGTGCTGATGGCCGTGATCTGCGCCGCGCTCATTGCCTTTGCCATCAGCTACCTGTTTTTCCAGAAGCAGCGCGATGCTGCCGCGGCGGCCCTGCAGCACCGTTTCTCGGGGAAGGCCAAGCCGCTGCGCTCCGCCGGTGAAGTCCAGGACGCCAATGCCGAGGACGCCCTGCTGGACGCCAACCCGGACATCACCATCAACAACGCCAAGGGCACCAAGAACAGCTAGAACCCGTGGCTGAGGATCAGTCCCAGTGAGAACAGCACGCTGTAGCCGAGATTGATTAGGCCGGTCTGCTTCAATACCGGGATCAGGCTCTTGCGCTTGCGGCCGTTGATCATCAGCCAGGCCGGCATCAGGCAGGCGGGGATGAGCAGCAGGACGATCAGGATCCATGGCCGGGCCGGTGCCAGGATCACCACCAGCAGGATGGCGACGGCGAGCATCAGGACATAGCTTTCCCGCGCATGCTTGTCCCCCAGCCGCACCGCCAGCGTCTTCTTGCCGGCCTGCATGTCGGTAGGAATGTCCCGGACGTTGTTTGCCATGAGCAGCGCGGTGGCGATCAGGCCGGTGCCGATGGCGCCGATGACCGATGACAGGTTGATGTGCCCGGCCTGGGTGTAGGTGGTGCCCAGGGTGGCCACCAGGCCGAAGAAGACGAACACGAAGAGGTCCCCCAGGCCCATGTAGCCGTAGGGGTTCTTGCCGCCGGTGTAGCCCCATGCGGCCATGACGCAGCCCAAGCCCACCAGGATCAGCCACCAGGCCTGGGTGAGGAACACCAGCACCAGGCCGAACACCATGGCCAGGGCAAACGTGCCGAACGCGGCCCACTTGACGTGCTCCGGCTTGGCGGCGCCGGATCCCACGAGCCGCAGCGGCCCCACCCGGTCATCGTCCGTACCGCGGATGCCGTCCGAGTAGTCGTTCGCGAAGTTCACGCCCACCTGGAGCAGGAGTGCCACCAGCGCCGCGAGGATGGCGTTGGGCAGCAGGAACGAGTCCATCTCGTAGGCGGCGGCAGTGCCGATCAGCACCGGCGCGATCGCTGCCGGCAGCGTCCGGAGTCGGGCGCCTTGGATCCATTGGGCGGCTGTGGCCACGGTTAGTACCTCGTGTTGTTTCGGTCAGACGGCAGGATGGAACGTGCGCACCCGCCGCGGTGGTGCAGGTCCAACTCTACTTTCCCCGGTGCAGGGCGCTGAGTTCGGCGGTCATGGCGAGCCGGTCGGGTTTGCCGTTGGGCAGCATCCGCAGCGCCGGCGCCGCGAGGACGGTCTTGGGCGCCAAGACCCCCAACTGCCGCTGCCATTGACGTTGGAGTACGACGGCGGGATCCCCGGCACCTTCTCCGGCGGTGCCTTCCGTACCTGCGGGGGCAAGCGCCACATAGGCGGCCACGGCCTGCCCCCACTCGGCGGACAGGACGCCCGCCACGAAAGCCGCGGCGACGGCGTCGGACTTTTCCAGCTGTTCCTGCACGTGGCCGGCGGAGACCTTGACGCCGCCGGTGATGATCACATCGTCGGCGCGGCCCAGCACGGTGAGCCGGCCGTCGTCGTCAATGGAGCCCAGGTCGCTGGTGCGGTACCAGCGCACCCCGTCCTCCTCGAAGAATGTCCCGGTTTCCTCGTCCGGCGCCTCGATGTAGCCTGCGGCGACGGTGTCACCGCCCAGCAGGATCCGGCCGTCCGTATCCACCCGCACCGAGACGCCTTCCAGGGGATAGCCGTCGTAGATGCAGCCGCCGGAGGTCTCCGCGGAGCCGTAGGTGGTAACCACGCGGACGCCGGCGTCGCGCGCCGCCGCCAGCAGGGCCGGCGGCGCAGGTGCCCCGCCCAGCAGGATGGCGTTGAACCGGCGGAGCACGGCGAGCGTGTCCGGCGACGGATCGTCCAGCAGCCGCTGCAGCTGGGTGGGAACCAGGGAAGTAAAGCGGATGTTGTCCGTGAGTTCCAGTGCCGCAGCAGTGAAGGCCTCCGGGGTGAAGCCGCCGGACATGTCCATGACCCAGGGCCGGGTGCCGGCAAACAGGGAGCGGACCAGCACCTGGATCCCGGCAACAAACTGCACCGGCAGTGCCAGCAGCCACTGGCCCTCGCCCTTGAGCCGCAACGCCGTGGCCATCGAGGAGGCTGCCAGGGACTCCACGGTCAGCAGGGTTGCCTTGGGCGTGCCGGTGGAACCGGAGGTGCGGACCACGGCCACGGCGTCGTCGCAGCCGGGGGTCTCAACGTGCCCAACGATGAGGCTGCCGTCGGGGCCTACGGAGAGTTCGACGGCGGGGCCCTCGCCATGGAGGGCGGCCGCGAGGGCCTTCAGGGCGGGTTCGATGTTGATTGGACCGGCCGATACCGGAGTGGGGGAAGCTTCGCTGTTCATTGCCGTCCTGCCTTAGAAGTAGTGCGGGAAGCGTGACCAGTCGGGGTCGCGTTTTTGCAGGAAGGCTTCCTTGCCCTCCACAGCCTCGTCCGTCATGTAGGCCAGCCGGGTGGCTTCACCGGCGAAGACCTGCTGGCCGGCCAGCCCGTCGTCCGCCAGGTTGAAGGCGAACTTCAGCATGCGGATGGCCTGCGGGGACTGCCGGGCGATGTCTGCCGCGTACTCGAGCGCCACCTCCTCCAGCCGCTCGTGGTCCACGGCCTCGTTCACCGCACCCATGCGAACCATGTCATCAGCGGAATATTCGCGGGCCAGGAAGAAAATCTCCCGCGCTGCCTTTTGCCCGATCTGGCGGGCCAACAACGCGGAGCCGTAGCCGGCGTCGAAACTTCCCACGGTGGCGTCCGTCTGCTTGAACTTGCCGTGCTGGCGCGACGCGATGGTGAGGTCCGCGACAACGTGCAGGGAGTGCCCGCCACCGGCGGCCCAGCCGTTGACGACAGCGATGACCACCTTGGGCATGGTGCGCATGAGCCGCTGGACTTCCAGGATGTGCAAGCGGCCAGCGCGGGCAGGGTCGATGGTTTCCTGCGTCTCCCCATCTGCGTAGCGATAGCCGTCCCGGCCGCGGATCCGCTGGTCCCCGCCGGAGCAGAACGAATGGCCGCCGTCCTTGGGGGAGGGGCCGTTGCCGGTGAGCAGGACGGTGGCGACGTCGGGGGTCATCCGCGCGTGGTCCATGGCCCGGTAGAGCTCATCCACGGTGCCCGGCCGGAAGGCGTTCCGCACCTCGGGCCGGTTGAACGCAATCCTGACGGTGGGTAGGTCACGCACCCAGCCGCCGTCCGAATCCCGCTCCACCTGCCGGTGGTAGGTCATGTCCTGGAAGTCCTCGAAACCGGAGACCACCCGCCAGCGCGTGGGATCGAAGACATCGGACACCGGGGCGGGGATCTGGTTGCTCACCGTCCAAGTCTAGTAATCGTGCTTAGCTGATGCAGAACTCGTTCCCCTCGGGGTCCGCCATGGTGTGCCAGGAATGCGGGCCCTGCCGCGCCGACCAGAGGAAAGTGGCTCCCCGCGCTTCGAGTTCGCTCCGGACCTCGTCCTTGTCCCGGCCGTCCAGCCGGACGTCCCAATGCACCCGGTTCTTGACCGTCTTTCCCTCTGGTGCGGCCTGGAACAGGATGCGCCGCTCGGGGGCCTTGGACTCGATCTCTTCCGGCGGTCGGATGGCAGCGCCGTCCTTCCACACCATGTTGCCCCGGTGGGTCATGGTTTGGTCCTCGCTGGCATAGCCCTGCTCGATCATGGAACGGATGAAGGCCCCGTCCTGGGGCTCCACAGCCCACTGCAGGGTTTCCGCCCACCAGTCTGCGAGCTCGTGCGGCCTTGCGGAATCGACAACTATTTGGATATTCAGTCCCATGCGTCCACGGTAAAGGCGGCTGCCGCCCTGCGGAAGATCCCCTGGGGGGCGCTAGGCCTGGACGTTCTGCATCTGGTCGAACAGTTCCGGCGGGATGGCGTAGACCAGGATCACGGCCAGCAGGTTCTTGGCGGCATGGACGAAGTAGGAGAACATGACGTTCTTCCCGGTCCACATGTAGACGAACACCAGCGTGGCGCCCATGGCCAGGTACGGGAGCAGTGCGGTGAGGGTGATCGCTTCCTGCCCCACGATGTGCAGGGCCGCGAACAGCACCACGGACAGGATGCAGCAGATCCAGATGTTCACCCTCCTGCTTAGCTTGCCGATCAGCAGGTGCCGGAAGATGTATTCCTCCACGAACGGACCAACTATCACCAGCAGCGGGACCATGAGCCAGGCGGGGACCTGCTGCATCAGTGCCTGCAGCCCGGCCTGGTTCTGGGAGGTTTGCACCTGCCCGTTCGCCGCCACCAATATCGCCGTGAGGATCATCATGGCGATGACGGACGCCGGCACCATCAGCAGCGTGAACCAGGGCCGGGTTGCCAGGACCTTGAGGTCGCGGACCACCACCTTGCGGGCCGCCAGGAGTGCCAGTATGCCTACCGAGGCATAAAAGAGCAGGTTCACTGCGTACGAGGCCGCGGCGGGGGAGGGGGCTATCTGGCGCAGCAGCGGTGCCACCAAATCGCCGGCAGCGGCGAAGAACCCTGCGATGGCAACGTAGAGGCACAGCGTGGCCACGTCCATGGGGGAGAAACGGTACAGCTGGGGCTGCGGGGCGGGCGGTAAGCGGTGGGCTGTTGCCATGCTTCCAGCCTATCGCCGGGGCCGGCGTGTAGTGCGCGTCACGTACCACTCCGCACCAGGTTGTAGGATGGTCAGGTCGCGTGAAGCTTCGGCAGTTCGACGGTTCGCCCTCACATTCGCTGGCTGTAAGGCCTGAAGACCGAATTATGTGAGCTCGATCATACGAAGACCGGATGCGGCCAACCCCCAACCCACAAGGAACAGTTGTGCCTCAAAGTACCCCCACAGACCTAAAGAACAGTACGGCGCCATCCACCGCCGTCGACCCCACCCTCAGCGCCGAGGGCTACAGCAAGACCCTGGGCCGCCGCCACGTCACCATGATCGCCATGGGCGGCGCCATCGGCGTGGGCCTCTTCATGGGAGCCGGCGGCCGCCTGGCCTCCACTGGCCCGGCCCTGATTTTCTCTTACGCCATTGCCGGCGTCATCGCCTACCTCCTCATGCGTGCCCTGGGTGAGCTCATCATGTACCGCCAGACCTCCGGCTCGTTCGTCAGCTACTCAGGCGAAATGTTCGGCAGGAAGGGCGCCTTCCTTTCCGGCTGGATGTACTTCATCAACTGGGGCATGACCGGCATCGCCGAACTGATCGCCATCGGCCTGTACTTCCAGTTCTTCTTCCCCAACGTTCCGGTGGAAGCATCGGCCATCGCCGCGCTGGCGCTCCTCGTGGCAGTGAACCTGCTCAGCGTCAAGGCCTTCGGTGAATTCGAATTCTGGGCCTCCTGCCTCAAGGTGGGCGCCATCCTGATCTTCCTGGTGGTGGGCACCTTCATGGTGGTCACCAACGCCCAGGTGGGTGACGGGCACGCGTCGGTGGCCAACCTGTTCGCCGCCGAAGGGGGCATGTTCCCCAAGGGCGCCCTGGTGATGGTCCTGGTCCTCAACGCCGTTATTTTCGCCTACAACGGCATCGAGCTGGTGGGCATCACCGCCGGCGAGATGCAGAACCCGGAGCGCGAGGTGCCCAAGGCCGTCCGCGCCGTCGTCCTCCGCATCGTGGTGTTCTACGTTGGCTCCGTGACCCTGCTGGCCATGCTGCTGCCGTCCGACCAGTACAAGGCCGGCACCTCCCCGTTCGTCACCGTTTTCGGCCAGATGGGCCTGGGCTGGGTGGGCGACGTGATGAACATGGTCGTGATCACGGCGGCGCTGTCCTCCTGCAACTCCGGCCTGTACTCAATCGGCCGGGTGTTCCGCACCATGGCCAACAACGGGCACGCCCCGCAGTGGCTCACCAGGATGTCCAAGCGCCACGTCCCGTACGCAGCCATCCTGGCCATCGCGGCGTTCTACCTGGTGGGCATCATGTTGAACATCTGGCTGGGCGGTTCACACGCATTCGACCTCGCCCTGAACACCGCCTCCATCGGCGTGATCTTCTGCTGGGGCTCCATCTTCGCCAGCCAGATCGTGCTGCGCCGCCGCAAGGGCATCACTTCCAGCCTGCCGATGCCCGGTTCGCCGTGGACCAGCTGGGCCGGCCTGCTCGGCCTGCTGGCCATCACGGTGCTGATCGGCTTTGACACCATGACCAGCAAGGACGGCGAGGTGTTCTACCTGGGCCTGTGGACCCTGGGCACCATTCCGTTCTTCGCGCTGCTCCTCTGGCTGGGCTGGCAGAAGGTCAAGAACAACCAGCCCAAAAGCGAGCTTTACAGCTGACCTTCCCGGCTTACTGAACAACGTTCGACGGCGGGCCGCCCCCTTGAGTGGGCGGCCCGCCGTCGGCGTTTCCTTTCAGGTGCCGTGCGAAAAAGTCCTCGATGCGCTGCCAGGCCTCAGGGGAGGATTTCGGATCCGGGCCCACGCCCATCACCCGCATCAGCGGGCGGAGGAGTACCGGCCCCAACTCTTCATCGTTGAGGAAGGCGTGGCCTGCCCCGGGGAATTCCTTCACGCTGTGCTCGATGCCCAACTGGTCGAGGGCTGAATCGAGCCGGGCCGCGGCGCCCTTCAGGGACTTGTCCGCACCGCCGTAGCTGGCCACGATCGGACAGGAGCCCCGCAAAGCCTCCACCAGGTCCTGCTGCTCCTTGCCGGGCAGCCGTCCGTAGTTGACGGAGGCGGCGTCGAACCCGTCCCGGGCGGTCGGCAGGGCAAACCCGCCGCCCATGCAGAAACCGATAACCCCGGTCTTGGCGTTGCATAGTTCCGACTCCGCAAGCCAGCTGCGCGCGGTGGCGATGTCTATGAAAGGCCTGCCCGTGCGGGCTGCCATGGCACGCATGGTTCCCACCAGGCAACGCCTGCGACCGCCGTCGCTGAACAGATCCAGCGCCAGGGTAAGGTAGCCGGCCCGGGCCAGCCGGTCCGCATGCCGGCGGGTCTGGTCATCCAGGCCGAACACTTCATGGATCATGACGACGCCGGGAAAGGGGCCCTGCCCTTCGGGCACGGCAAGGTAGCCGTGCAGGAAGGTCGATCCGCCGGCAGCCGTGCTCTCGGCGCTCAGGTCTACGTTCGTCATGGCCCAAGGCTAGCCGCTGGGAGTCCCACCGGGCAGACTGGGGCCTGTGAGCGAACCGTGGGTGCTGCATGTGGACCTGGACCAGTTCATCGCTGCCGTTGAAGTGCTCCGCCGGCCCGAGCTGGCGGGAAAGCCGTTGATTGTGGGCGGGCGCGGGGACCCTACCGAGCGCGCCGTCGTGTCCACGGCATCCTATGAGGCCAGGGCCTTTGGGGTTGGCTCGGGAATGCCGCTGCGGATTGCCGCGCGGAAAGTGCCGGATGCCGTCATCCTGCCCGTGGACCACGGGGCCTACCTTGAGGCGTCGGAGAAGGTCATGGCGGTGCTGCGCTCGCAGCCGGGAACCACAGTCCAGGTGCTCGGCTGGGACGAGGCTTTCGTTGGCGTCGAGACCACCGATCCTGAAGCCTTTGCCAGGCAATTGCAGGAGGCCGTCCTGGCGGAGACCCTGCTGCACTGCAGCGTGGGGATCGGCGACACCCTGCTCCGCGCCAAGGTTGCCACTTCATTCGGCAAGCCCGCGGGGGTCTTTCGGCTCACGGAAGAGAACTGGCTGGACGTCATGGGGAGCCGGCCGACGGTGGAGCTGTGGGGCGTGGGTACCAAGATCTCACGGCGCCTCGCCACCCTGGGGATCAAGACTGTTGCCGAGCTCGCAGCGGCGGACCCCAGTGACCTGGTCCCCGAGTTTGGTCCGAAAATGGGTCCCTGGTACGCGCAGCTGGGACGGGGGGACGGCTCCCGGGTGGTTGACGATACGCCCTGGGTGCCGCGGGGGCACAGCCGAGAGACCACCTTCCAGCGCGACCTGACAGACCCCGAGCGGATTCGCGACGCCGTCCGGGAGCTGGCCGCGCGCGTGCTGGAGGATGTTGCTGCCGAGGGAAGGCCGGTGATCGGCCTGACGTTGAAAGTTCGGTATGCGCCGTTCACCACCAGGACCTACGCGCGGAAGATCCCCCAGACATCCGATCCCGCGGACGTGCTGTCCCGGGCCCTTGACCTCGCGGCGAAGATCGAGCCTGGGCAGCCCATCCGGCTGCTTGGACTCCGGGCCGAAATGACCATGCCTGAGGATTCGCGGCAGGGCCACACACCGACCCGCAGCGGCTGGTGACTTCCCCCTTCGATTGCTGACTTCCCGCATCGATTGCTGTGTATTTGTCGTTATGAGCCCTCAAAACGACAAATACACAGCAATCGATGATGGGTGGACAGCGAAACGGCGGCAGATCCAAGGGATCCGCCGCCGTTTGGGGCTGCTGCAGCACGCCGTTCGCTGCGGCTGCATCAGCAGGGACTAGCTGCGCTTGAACTCGTCCTTGACGCTTTCGCCCACCTTCTTGGCGTCTGCCTTGACCTGGTCGGCCTGGCCTTCTGCCTTGAGGCGGTCGTTGTCGGTCGCGTTGCCTGCAGCTTCCTTGGCCTTGCCGCCAAGGTTCTCTGCCGCGTTACTGATCTTGTCTCCGAGGCCCATGGTTCCGGCCTCCTTTCGTTTCCGTCGATCAACCGTGCCCTTTCACGATAAGCAAAGCTTGCTTACTATTTCAAGTCCCGCGCTGCGTTTGCTGCCCTTTGTCAGGCCCCACCGCTAGGCTCGGGCTCATGGATAAAGTGCGCGGCAAGGCGGCAGCCAGGGTGGTCCCGCCCCGGCTCTCCCCGGTGGAGTTGAATGACCTCGAGGACCTGCCGGGCCACGCGTTCCGCCGCGGTGACCGGCATGAGAATGCACGGTTCATCCGTGCCGCCATGGACGGCCTCGACCTCGCGGACAGCGTTTTTGCCGAGTGCCGGTTTGATGCAGCGTCCTTGAGCGATGCCCAACTCCGCGGTGCCTCATTCCGCGACTGCATCCTGGCAGAGGCGTACGCGCCTGTCTTCCGCGGTGCCCGGACTACCTGGCGCGAGGTTGAGTTCCGGAATCCCCGGCTGGGCTCGGCCGAACTCTATGAAAGCGGCTTGCAGTCCGTGCGGATCGACGGCGGCAAGGTGGACTTCCTCAATCTCCGCGGCGCCAAGCTCACTGACGTGCTGATCAGCGGCTGCATCATCAATGAACTGGACCTCGGGGGTGCCGCGGCAACAAGGGTGAAGCTTGAGGGCTGCACGGTGGGCTCACTGGACCTGACGGGAGCCAAGCTGAAGGATTTTGATATCAGGGGTACGGAATTCCGCGGGATCAGCGGCTTGGGCAGCCTGTCCGGAATGGTTATCGACGAGTATCAGCTGAACCTTTTGGCGCCGCTCATTGCGGCGCACCTGGGGGTGGCGGTGCTGTAACCGGATGCGCGCGTGGGGCCTGCCGTGTACCATTTACAGAACGAACGGTCGGTAAGTGGAGGGTTCCGCTGCGCCGGCCGCCGATGACAGTGCTGTTTATCGCGTGAAGGGTGTTTCCATGGCTGCAACCGCAGGTCCGCAGGCTTTCCTTGTTGGCGGGGTCCGAACGCCGGTGGGCAGGTATGGAGGGGCTTTGTCCTCCGTGCGGCCTGATGATCTTGCGGCCCTGGTGGTCCGGGAAGCGGTGCAGCGTGCCGGCCTGGATCCGGAGAGCATTGAGGAAGTGATCCTCGGCAACGCGAACGGCGCCGGCGAGGAGAACCGGAACGTGGCCCGGATGGCCACCCTGCTGGCGGGGCTGCCGCTCCACATTCCAGGGATCACCGTCAACCGGCTGTGCGCATCGGGCCTGAGCGCCATCATCCAGGCCAGCCACATGATCAAGGCCGGAGCTGCGGACATCGTCATCGCCGGGGGCGTGGAATCGATGAGCCGCGCACCTTGGGTGCAGGAAAAGCCCACCGCCGCGTTCGCCAAGCCGGGCCAGATCTTCGACACCTCCATCGGCTGGCGCTTCACCAACCCCCACTTCCAGCACGGCGGCCTGTCCCGCGACGGGAAGATGACCTACTCCATGCCGGAGACCGCGGAGGAAGTGGCGCGGGTGGACAACATTTCCCGGGAAGACGCCGACGCGTTCGCATTCCGCTCCCACCAGCTGGCCCTGGATGCCATCGAAGCCGGCCGGTTCAAGGACGAGATCATTCCCGTCACGGTCAAGACCCGCAAATCCGAAACCGTGGTGGACACCGACGAGGGCCCCCGGCCCGGCACCAGCCTTGAGGTCCTTGCCGGGCTGAAGCCGGTGGCACATGGCGGATCGGTGGTCACCGCTGGCAACTCATCGTCCCTCAACGACGGAGCCTCAGCCATCATCGTCGCCTCCGAAGCGGCCATCGAGCGCTTGGGCCTGACTCCGCGTGCCCGTATCATCGACGGCGCCTCTGCAGGCTGTGAACCGGAGATCATGGGCATCGGCCCGGTCCCCGCCACCCAGAAGGTGCTCAAGCGGAGCGGCCTGAGCGTCGGCGAGCTGGGCGCCGTCGAACTTAATGAAGCCTTTGCCACGCAGTCCCTGGCCTGCATCCGCCGCTTGGGACTGGAACCGGAAATCGTAAACCGTGACGGCGGCGCCATCGCCCTGGGCCACCCCCTTGGTTCCAGCGGGTCACGAATCGCCATCACCCTGCTGGGACGGATGGAACGGGAGGACGCGAAGATTGGCCTCGCCACCATGTGCGTCGGCGTGGGCCAGGGCACCGCAATGCTGCTGGAGAAGATCTAATGGCCGTCGCGGTGAACCTCGCCGAAGAAAAGTTCTCATCCCTCCTGGTGGAGGAGCGGGAAGACCGGGTGGTGGTGCTGCTCAACCGGCCCGAGGTGAAGAACGCGATCGACCAGCAGATGGTGGACGAACTCCACACAGTCTGCGCCGCGCTGGAACAGAACCCCAAGGTACTGATCATCGCCGGCGTGGAAGGAGTGTTCGCCTCCGGGGCCGACATTGCGCAGTTGCGCGAACGGCGGCGGGACGATGCCCTGCAGGGAATCAACTCCACTATCTTCGTCCGGATCGCCAAGTTGCCCATGCCGGTCATCGCCGCGCTGGACGGCTACTGCCTGGGTGGCGGCGCCGAGCTCGCCTATGCCGCGGACTTCCGGATCGGCACCCCCAACGTAAGGATCGGCAACCCGGAAACGGGGCTGGGCATCCTTGCCGCGGCCGGTGCCAGCTGGCGGCTCAAGGAACTGGTGGGTGAGCCGCTGGCCAAGCAGATCCTGCTGGCCGGGCTGGTCCTCGGTGCCGGTGAAGCCAAGGCCATCAACCTCATCACCGAAATCCACGACCCCGCCGACCTCCTGGATGCCGCCCACAGCCTGGCCAACAGGATCGGACGCCAGGATCCCCTGGCCGTCCGCATCACCAAGTCCGTCTTCCACGCGCCTGCGGAAGCCCACCCAATCATTGACCAACTGGCCCAGGGCATCCTCTTCGAGTCGCAGGCCAAGTTCGACCGCATGCAGGCGTTCCTGGACCGCAACGCGGCGAAAAAGGCAAACGCCGCCAACCCTGCCGACGGAAAGTAGGACCCGTGAGCGATTCAACAACGAACCCAAACCTGCCCACCTGCCTTCCCCGCTTCGTGGGAGTGCTGGGCGGTGGCCGCATGGGCGCGGGGATTGCCCACGCCTTCCTCATCAAGGGCGCGAACGTCCTGGTGGTGGAGCGCGACGAGGTCTCCGCCGAAGGTGCGCGGGAACGCGTGGAGTCGGCGGCCCTGAAGAGCATCGAGCGGGGCGCCGTGGACGCCAACTTCGACGAACTTGGGTCCCGGCTGACTGTGAGTACCGACTACGACGACTTCAGCGGCCGCGAGTTGGTGGTGGAAGCGGTCCCCGAAGACTGGGACCTCAAAGTAACGGCGCTGCGGGGCATTGAAGAGCGGCTGGCGGAGGACGGGTTCATCGCGTCCAATACCTCTTCCCTGTCGGTCAACGGGCTGGCCCGCGAACTGAAGCGGCCGGAGAACTTCCTGGGCCTGCACTTTTTCAACCCCGTTCCGGCATCCACACTCATCGAGGTGGTGCTGGGGGAGCGCACGTCTCCCCGACTTGCTGCCGCGTCAAAAACCTGGGTGGAGGCACTTGGCAAGACCGCCGTCGTCGTCAACGATGCCCCTGGGTTCGCGTCCTCACGCCTGGGCGTGGCCATCGCGCTGGAGGCCATGCGGATGGTGGAGGAAGGGGTCGCCTCGGCCGAGGACATCGACAACGCCATGGTCCTGGGCTACAAGCACCCCACCGGGCCACTGAAAACCACGGACATCGTGGGCCTTGACGTCCGCCTGGGCATCGCCGAATACCTGCAGTCCACACTTGGAGACCGGTTTGCGCCCCCGCAGATCCTCAGGGACAAGGTGGCCCGCGGTGAGCTGGGGCGCAAGACCGGCAAGGGTTTCTTCGACTGGCCCAGCTAGGAATCCCCGCCTACGCTGACGGATTCAGTCGAAGAACCCCACGATGTAGCCGATGAAGTACAGGAGGCACAGCACGACAACTACGCCGATGATGCCGATCCACAGGAACTGCGTGCCCTTGCGGGTACCGTGCTCGTCGTGGCCCTGGGTCATGCTGGTGGAGGCTTCGCCCGGCGGTGTTTCCCCTGGCGGAACTCCGCCTCCGGGCTCCAAGCCGGTGAGCTTGTCCTCTTCCGGATCCGGATTCTGGCCTGACATGGTGACTCCCTCGCTCGACGTCGTGGTGCTTGCCCCAGCGTAACCCGCGCTTCCGCCGGGCCTAGGCTGGTGCAGTGACTTTCCTTGAACCCCTTACCCTCACCGGCCGCTACGTAATCCTCGAGCCGCTCGCGGAGGCGCACCACGACGGCTTGGTGGAGGCCGCCAGGGACGGCGAGCTGTGGAAGCTTTGGTACACGTCGGTGCCCGAACCCGGCAAAATGGCGGCGGAAATCCGGCGCCGGCTGGCCCTGCAGGAGCAGGGGTCTATGCTGCCCTTCACCACCCGGCTGATCGATGCCGCAACCGGCGGACCGGGGCGCATTATCGGCATGACCACCTACATGAACATCGATGCTGCCACGCCGCGCGTGGAGATCGGCTCCACCTGGAACGCCGCGTCCGTGCAGGGGACAGGGACCAACCCGGATTCCAAGCTCCTGCTGCTGCGGCACGCCTTCGAAACCATTGGCTGCCCGGCCGTCGAGTTCCGGACGCACTGGTTGAACCACCAGTCGCGTGAGGCCATTGCCCGGTTGGGTGCCAAACAGGACGGTGTACTGCGCAGCCATTCACGGACCAGTGACGGAAACCTGCGGGACACCGTGGTGTTCTCCATCCTGGAGCACGAGTGGCCCGCCGTCCGCGCCGGGCTTGAGTATCGACTGGACCGGCGCGGACAGGGGCACGGCTAGGGGACGGAGTAGGCGCCGGAACCGGTGAGCGCAGTGAAGTAGGCCTGGTAGCCCGCGGCGTTCGGGTGGAAGTTGTCCGGGCTGGCGGGGTTGGCCAGATCCAGATTGATCCAGGGGTCCGCGGAGTTGACGCCGTGGCCGGCGAACGCTGCCCGGACATCCACGTACTGAACCCCTGTGGCACTGGCGGCCGCCGCGATGGAGGCGTCCAGGCCATCGGCCAGGACGGTTGCCTGCTGGATAAACAGCGACAGCGGATCGGCAGGATTGAGGGTGACGGGGTCGTACAGGTAGGGATAGCCCGTCACCACGATCCTGGCATTGGGTGCGGCGGCCCTCACGCTCTGGATCATCGAGATGACGTCCCGGGTGAGCTGTCCGCTTTGGATCATCGCTGCGGCTGAGGCGGTGGCCGCGTCACATGCGGGTCCTGCGGCGGGGTTGGCCAGGGCAGCGCCGCAGGCGGTGATGATGTCGCCGAAACCGATGTTGTTGCCTCCCGCGGTGATGGTCACGAGCTCCGTGCTTTTGTTGAGCTGGCGAAGCTGGCTGTTCACGACGTCCCAGGTGGTCTTGCCGCTGCAGGCAGCATTCACCACCAGTTGGATTGATTTGGCTTCATTCGCAAGTTCGGCGTAGGCGCTGTTGCTGCGATAGCAGGCGTCCAGGTACGGCCCGGCACCTTGTCCCGCCGCATACGAATCACCCAGCGCAATGTACTTGTCTTTGTCCACGGCCTGCGCCGGAGCGGCCGCAAAGCCTGCGGCGATCGCCAGCGTGGCAAGGGCGGCAGCGAAAGCCCGCGGCCGCCGTCGTGCTGAAACTGTTCCCATGTGTTCCCCTCGAATGCTCAGTGCCCTCCATTGGGCCAAGTTTTCGTCACAGTACTCCCGCCTGTCACTCCTGTCACGGGCCTTTGGACACTCGCGCTGCACCGCCTCGTCCCCTTATGTGACATGCGGCTCCCAGCAGCGTGTGGTTAGCTGTCCGGATGAGCACAAGGGGCAGGTCCATGGACTGGGATGGCGCTGTCAACGCGTGGCACGTTTCCGGCGGCATTTACCGCATGGGGCGGCGCGAATGGCTGACGGAAACAGGGTGGAAACAGGCGTTCGACGACGGCGTCCGCACTGTGGTGGATCTCCGTAACGCTGATGAGGGGCGGCGCCGGGACAACGACCCGGCAGTGCCTGCCGCTGCCTGGGCCGGGATCGAGGTGGTGCAGGCGCCAACGGAGGAGCCCGGTGACCCGCGCTTCACCGCAGTCGCCGGCCCCTACCTGAACGATCCAGCCCACTACGCAGAGAACGCCTGGCTCTTCCCCGAAAAGCTGGTGGGTGTGTTCCGTGCCATCGCCGTGGCCGCGCCCAAGGGGAACGTCCTGCTGCACTGCGCCGCGGGACGCGATCGCAGCGGACTGGTCGCTGCCATGGTCCAGGACCTTGCGGGTGATTCTGACGAAGAGATTGCCGAAGGCTACCGAAGGGCCGTCCGCGGCATCAACGAGCGATACCGCACCCACGGCCCGCCCCACAGCCGGGAGCGGTACCTGGCTGAGCCGGAGCTGGCGCCGCTTCTGGAACAGCGGGGGCTTGCGGTAGTGGCGTTTGTCCGCGGCCTGGACACCCGCGGTTACCTTCTGACCAACGGGCTCACCACCACCGAACTTGATGCTGTCCTGGCCCTCTCGGGTGCGGGGGTGGCCCGATGAACGCCGACGTGCTGCGGCGCGTGCTTGCCCTTGGCGCTGTGACCGGAATGCTGGCCTCCTCGGCGTCGGTAGTCGGTCCCGCCTTTGCCACCAGCGGATCGGACTCCGGGCAGGCAGCGCCGACCGGGAGCAGCACTGCCGCGCCGGCCCCTGCTGCCAGCCCGTTGCCCACAGCCGGCCCGTCCGGCACAAGCACCTCCACAGGACTTTCCGAAGCGGCTCTCGCCGAAGCAGTGCAGCGCGACCTCAAGCTGACTCCCCAACAGTTCGAAGCCGCAGGTGAACTTGGCGCCCGGGCGGCAGCAGCTGCGGTCCAGCTGCGCCAGGTTCCCGGTTACGTGGGCGTCCGCCTCGAGGGCCCATCCATCGTCGTGACCGGCTCCGGTCCTGAACTGCAGGCTGCCGTTGCTGGGCTTGCCGGCACAGTTAACGGCTTGACCCTTGAAGCCCCGGCGCCCCACCCGTCGGCCGTGGCGCCCACCGTCGTGCCGCCGTCGTCCGCCACTCCGTCTCCTTCAGCGTCGGTAGCCGCCCGGGCGGCCACCGACGGTACCCGTTCAAAGCTGGCAGTAAGCACTGAGCAGCTGTTCCAGGCGTATGTTCGCGACGTCGGCCCGCAGGGGCTGCAGGCAGTAATGGCGGTGGGCGGAAAGTTCGTCATCAGGACCGGCGGAATCAATGCGCCGGAGTCGCTGCCGGCTTCTTCAGGAGCCGGTGCCGAGACTGCAGGCCCGGCAAAGGGAAAAGTTTCGCCTGAGCAGTTCGTCTCCCGTTACGCCAACGTGGAGCTCGACGGCGGCGCGCCGATCAAGCCCGAGGCTGACGTGCCCGGCGGCGTGGGCTACCAGACGGACATCGGATACGTCTGCTCCACCGGCTTTTCCGTCTTCGATCCGGCGGGTCTTCCCGCTGTCCTTACGGCTGGCCACTGTGCCTCGGACGGCGCCGCGGAAACGGCCACCCTGGAACTCCAGGGCACTCCGGCTGGTCTCCTGGGAAAATTCGGCTTCAGCCAGTTCGGCGGCCCCGGCAACTCGCGGGTGGTTGACCCCAACACCCCCATCGGCCCGGATTACACGGCAGTTACCGATCCCGGCAACGTGGGGACCGACGTATCAGTCATCCAGTCGCTGCGGCAGGACATCGATCCGATGCCCGCTGCCAGCACATGGGGGAATCCCTCCCAGCCTGGACCGGATGTGAAGATCATTGGGGTCAAGGATCCGGTGGTGGGAATGCCCGTCTGCCGGTCGGGGCGGAGCTCGTTTTGGTCCTGCGGAACTGTGGACGCGGTGGGAATCTTCATCGTGCCCGGGCCTTCCTCCATCACGGACCCCACGGACCTGCGCGCGTTCCACGGATTCCTGTCCTACGGCGTACAGTCCAATCCCGGCGACTCCGGTGGCCCATACGTCAGCGGCAACTACGCCGTGGGCACCCACTCAGCCGGTGATACGCCGGACAAGTACGGCAAGGTCATCCAGAACTTTGCCGTGGGCGCCACCCTGCGGGACAGCCTGGCGGTGCTGCCGGGCTACCAGTTGGAACTGTTCCTCAACAAGCCGGCCGTCACCGCGCCGGCGCTCGGCGGAACGTACCAGCCGGGACAGACGATCCGCGGGCAGGTTCCTGCAGCTCCGGCGTCCGCCGTTGCTGAAGGTTCAAAGGTTCGGATCACCATCCAGGGCAAAGACCCGTTCGAGGTGCCCGTGGAGGCCGGCAACTGGAGCTTCATGGCTCCGCAGGGCACGGGTATGCTCCGGTTCACGGCCGAGACGGTAAACGGGTTCAGCAAATCGGGCACGAACAGCTTTGAGTTTGCTGCGGCAGCGGAACAGCCCGCCCCGCCGACGCCCACTGACCCGGTTCCTACGGCGCCGCCGGCCAGCCCGGCCCCCGCAAGCCCGTCACCTGCCGCGCCGACGGAAACCCCCGCCGTCGTGCTTCCGCCGACAAGTACCCCCGCACCAAGTGCGCCCGCAGACCTGGTCAACACCGGCGGAAACCGGAACAGTCCCGCCGACCCGGGAAACCTGGCCTACACCGGAGCCGACGGGCTGATTGCCGCAGCGGTCGCTGCTGTGGCTGCGCTCGCCGTCGGAATCCTGCTGATGCTGTTGGTCCGCCGCCGGAAGGGGCGCTCCACCAACTAGTTGATAAGGGGCGGGGTCCGAGGGCCCCGCCCCTTGCCATTAGGTGCAGTCCGTTAGCTGCGGTCCGTCAGGTCAGTGCCGGCCGTGCCCGCGGTCCTTGCCGTCAACCACCTGGACGGCTACGTCCAGGGTGCCGTCTGCGAGGCTTCCCCAGGCGTAGACGATGGTGTTCTTTCCGCCCTCAACCGTGATGTCCGCCGGCCCGATCACGGGATCGGTGGTTCCTGCCGCGGCCACGCTGGCCGAAATGGTGCCGGCCTTCAGCTTCAGTTTCGCTTCGTCCGGGTTGCTGAGTCCTTCAATCACTGGAGCTCCGCCGGCCAGTACGTCGACGGCGGGGGCTGCGGCCACGTGCCTGACCGTGAGCTTGCCCTTCTGGTCGTTGCGGGGGGCTTTGGTGTCGTTCGTGAAAAGCGACGCTGTGGGGGTCCTGTCGGCACTGAGGTGGGCGACGGCCGTGTAGTTGCCGCCCTCGTCCAGTTCCACGTTGACCGGGCCGATCACCGGGTTGTCGGCGCTGGTGGCGTCGGCAGCGGTGATGGCGATTTGGTAGTCGCCGGCGGCCAGTTCCAGGGGCCCGGCGAGGGTGCCGGGGGTGAAATCGTCCAGGGTGAGGTTTCCGTTCACCCACACGTCCACGGTCAAGCCGGGAACGCCATGCAGGACGGAGAGCAGGGCAGGGTCATCGTCATGGTGGTGCCATCCGCCGGCCTGGGCGGGAGCGGCGAGGGCCAGCGAAGCGGCGAGCGAGATGGCTCCCGCTGCGTAGATCATTTTGCGCATGTCAAACTCCTTGCAGGATGCCCGGTAGCCGGGCTGTTTGTACTTACGCGCTTAATACCTGCGCAGCGGCGGCTTTGGATGCAGTGCCGGTAATTTTTTCGTCAGTTTTTGCGCTTCATCAGCAGGTTGGTGATGCGCAGGGTGCACAGCCGCTGGCCTGCCTCGTTGGTGATCAGCACCTCGTGCGTGGTGAGTGTGCCGCCCAAGTGGATGGGGGTGGCGGTGATGGTCACCTGGCCCTCACGCGCGGAGCGGTGGTGGGTTGCGGAAACGTCCACGCCCACCGCGGTCTTGCCCATGGTGCTGGCATGGATCACCGCGGCCCAGGACCCCACGGCCTCGCCCACGGCCAGGGAAGCGCCGCCGTGCAGGAGTCCGAACGACTGCCTGTTCCCCTCCACAGGCATGGTGGCGACAACGCGCTCCACGGACTCCTCCAGGATCTTCACGCCCATCTTCTCGTCCAGTTCACCGAGGGTGATTTTCCATAGTTCGTGCCCGGACGGCTGGTTGCCGGCGGTATCCGCAGGGGACATGGCGTTCATAAGTTCTCCTTTGAGGCGGCCAATTCGGTCCTGGCCTTCTAGTCTGCAGCACGGCACTTCATGTATGGTGAATATATTACCGAACGGACGGTCAGTAATGGCTGTCCTGTTTGCCTGCCCCCTTGTTGGAAGGACCGTCAACGATGACCACCACAGCCACAGCTCCCCAGGCCACGGTCGACACCGTGGAGACAGTGCCCAGCTTCGTCATGGACGCCTGGTGGACGCCCGACGCCGGCTCGTCGGCTTCCGCCGTCCCCGTCCGGGATGCGAGCACAGGGGAGATCCTGGCCAAGGTCAGCACGGAGGGCCTGGACCTCGCAGGGGTGGTGGAGTACGGACGCACCACCGGCCAGGATGAACTGGGCAAGCTGACCTTCCACCAGCGGGCGCTCAAGCTCAAGGAACTGGCCCAGTACTTGAATGCCCGCCGCGAGCACTTTTACAACTTCTCCTTCCAGACGGGCGCCACCAAGATCGATTCCATGGTGGACATCGACGGCGGCATCGGCGTCCTCTTCACCTTTGGCTCCAAGGGCCGGCGCGAGCTCCCCAACTCCCAGGTGGTGGTGGACGGGCCAATGGAGGTGCTCTCCAAGGACGGCTCCTTCGCCGGTGAGCACATCTACACCCGGATTCCCGGTGTCGCGGTGCAGATCAACGCCTTCAACTTCCCCGTCTGGGGCATGCTGGAGAAGTTCGCGCCCGCGTTCATCGCCGGCGTCCCCACCATCGTCAAGCCCGCCACCCCCACCGGCTACGTTGCTGCTGCGGTGGTCAAGGCCATCGTGGAATCCAATATCCTGCCCAAGGGCTCGCTGCAGCTGGTCTCCGGCTCGGTCCGCGGCCTGCTGGACGTGCTGGACTACCGCGACCTGGTGGCCTTCACCGGCTCCGCCTCCACCGCGAAGTCGCTCAAGGCGCACCCGAACGTGGTGGAGGGCGGTGTCCGGTTCACCTCGGAGACCGACTCCCTGAACGCCGCGATCCTGGGGCCCGACGCCGTGGAGGGCACTCCCGAGTTCGATGCCTTCGTCAAGTCCGTGGTCACCGAAATGACTGTCAAGGCCGGCCAGAAATGCACCGCCATCCGCCGCGCCATCGTGCCGCAGGAGCTGGTGCCGGCGGTCTCCGCCGCCATCGGCAAGCGCATCACCGAACGCGTGGTCCTGGGCGACCCGCGCGGCGAGGGCGTCACTATGGGTGCGCTGGCCTCGGTGGAACAGCTTGAGGACGTCCGCGCCGCCGTGCAGTCAATGCTCGACGCCGGCGGTGAGCTTGCGTACGGAACCCTCGATTCGCCGTCGGTCACCTCCGCCGACGGAACCACCGGGGTAGTGGACGGCGGCGCTTTCATGGCCCCCGTGGTCCTGAACTGGGACAATCCGGAAGCGGAAGCCATCCATTCGCTGGAGGCCTTTGGTCCGGTATCGTCCGTGATCGGCTACAAGGACCTGGCCGACGCCGTCCGCCTCGCGGCACGCGGCGGAGGATCCCTGGTGGCGTCGGTCTGCACCAACGATCCCGAGGTGGCGCGCCAGCTGGTCACCGGCATCGCCGCCCACCACGGCCGCGTCCTCATGCTGAACCGCGAAGATGCCCGCACCTCCACGGGGCACGGCTCGCCGGTGCCGCACCTGGTCCATGGCGGTCCGGGACGCGCCGGCGGCGGCGAGGAACTGGGCGGCATCCGGTCGGTGCTCCACCACATGCAGCGGACCGCCATCCAGGGGTCACCCAACATGCTCACCGCCGTCACCGGCGTCTGGCACACCGGCGCGGCCCGGAACTTCACCCTCGAGACCGAGGGGACGCACCCGTTCCGGAAGCATCTGTCCACCCTCCGGATCGGCGACGCCGTCCGCTCCGACCTGCGGCAGGTCACCCTCGAGGACATCACTGCGTTCGCCAACTCCACCGGCGACACCTTCTACGCCCACACCAACCAGGAAGCGGCGGAAGCCAACCCGTTCTTCCCCGGCATCGTCGCGCACGGCTACCTGCTGCTCAGCTGGGGCGCCGGACTGTTCGTGGAGCCCGCCCCGGGTCCCGTGCTGGCCAACTACGGCCTGGAAAACCTGCGCTTCATCACCCCCGTTGCCGCAGGCGACTCCATCCGGGTGACCCTCACCGCCAAGAAGATCACGCCGCGTGAAACCGACGAATACGGCGAGGTGGCCTGGGACGCCGTCCTCACCAACCAGAACGACGAAATCGTGGCCACCTACGACGTCCTCACCCTCGTCGAGAAGTAACTCTCCCTTGCTCTATCACTTTTGGTCCCTAAACCCCGGTTTTAGGGGCCCAAAGTGATAGAGCATCGGGGTGCCGGGGGAGGGTCTTTTGAGGCTGCCGGGCGTAAGATTCTGCCCACAAGGAGGTGGCCCCCATGCATCTGACAATGAGTTCAGCCACAACCATCCTGCCGGTGGATGACGCAGCCCGCGCCCGGAGCTTCTATACGGAGAAGCTCGGCCTCCCGCACCGCGGAACCACTGACGATGGGAATGAACTGCTGGGTATCGACGGCGGCCCGTTGCTGGAGTTGATGTCGGTGTCCGACGGCAAGCACTCCGAACACACGGCGCTGAGCTTCGAGGTCCCCGACATTGAGGAGGCTGTCCGGGACATGGAAGCCCGGGGCATCAGGTTCCAGGACTACGACCTGCCCACCCTGAAGACGGAAAACCACATCTGCACTACGGGACGGGAAAAGTGCGCGTGGTTCATGGACACCGAGCACAACATCCTGTGCATCCACCAAAACCTGGGCGACAAGCTGGAGTACCAGGTCTAGGCCCGGCAGACAGCAGAACAGCAGCAGGGGTCCCCGGTCGGATCGGGGTACCCCTGCTGCTTGTCTGTGGACCGCGGCGGCTAGCTTTCGGCGCCGCCGTGCAGGCCGTCGTCGCTGCTGTCGTCCTCGGGGCCGGTGCCCCGGCCGTCCTCGCTGCGGTCGGAGAGGTCCATGTTGCCGCGGGCCTCGTCCATGGTGGGGCCGCCGGAGGGGACGCTGTAGGTGTCCGGGCGGACGCCGTGCGACTGTTCCTCGATCAGTGCCTGCTCCTCGCTGAAGCGGATCACGTTGGCTTCATCTCCGGCGTCGCCGGGGATGTCCTCGCGGATCTTTGACGGATCCGGAATGATGAAGCCTGCGTCGGGTTCTTCCTTGGGGTGGCTCATGTGTTTTTCCTTCCTATCGGGTGGTTGTGTTGGCTGGGCGGTCGGTAAGGTCCACCTTGACGTCCAAGGTCTGGTCGGCGCGCTTGACCTTGAAGCCTACGGTGTCGCCGGGGTTGCGCTTGCGCAGTTCCGCCAGGAGCTTTTCCGGCGTGGTGAGCTCCACGCCCTCCATGGACTGCAGGACGTCCCCCGGCCGGATTCCCGCGCGTCCGGCGGGCCCGTCGGCATCGGCAGCAAGCACCACCACCCCGGATCCGGCCTGGATACCCAGCTGGTCAGCGATCTGCGGGGTCAGCTCGCCCGGGGTCAGGCCCAGATACGCATGCTTGGCCGTACCGTTTTTCAGCAGTTCCTCGGCCACGTCCACGGCGGTGGCGGCGGGGATGGCGAAACCAAGGGACACGGCGCCGGACGACGGCGGAATGTAGGCCTCGCTGATGCCGATCACCTCGCCGCGCATGTTGATCACGGCGCCGCCGGAGTTGCCGGGGCTGATGGGTGCGTCCGTCTGGATGAGGTCCACCAGCGAGAGGCTGTTGGATGCGGAGCCGGGGATGGAGCGGTGCAGCCCCGAGATGATCCCGGCGGTGGCGGTGTTTTCAAAGCCGAGCGGGGATCCCAGGACCAGCGCGCCCTCGCCCACCTTGGGCAGGTTGCTTTGGTAGGTGGGCTTGGGCAGGCCGGTGCGCTTGGCCTGCACCAGGGCGAGGTCGGTCACGGCGTCGCTTGCCTTGACCGTCCCTTCCACCCGCTGCCCGTCGGCGAACCCCACCTGAACGGTGGTGGCGCCGCGGACCACGTGCTCGTTGGTGAGAATCAGCCCGTCCGCCGAGTACACCACGCCACTGCCCAGGCCGCCCTGCGTGAATATGGTGACGACCGAGGGTGACAGGTTTTCCACGAGCTGCGGCAGGTTCCCGGCAGCTCCGGAGTCGGGGCCCGCGCCGGTGGCCGGCGCTGCAGAACCAGAGGCGACCGGGTTGGAGGGTGCCGGCGTGCCACTAGCGGACGACGACGATGCCTGGCTTGGGGAGGTGCCGCTGGGATTGGGAGGGCCCGGCGTGCCAGTGCATCCGCTGAGTGCCAGGGCGGCCGTGAGAGCCCCGGCGGCCAGCGCAGTGCCGCGCGCGGGGTGGAGATGGCGTGAACGCTCTGGAGCGCTGGCCTTGCTCATCAGGACCTCCCTGCGGATGGTGGCTTTCTACCACCGTAACGGGGGAGCGGGGAAAATACCAAGCACCCTTATTATCTGGGGTCGGGAAGTTTGCGCGTTCCCTATGTGTCCGCGTGGAGGCCATCGAACGCCATGGTGATGACGTCGTCGGCCAGCCGTTCCGGCGATAGTGCGCCGCCCGGTTTGTACCACTCCACAATGGAGTTGATCATGCCGAACAGCAGCCGCGAAACGGTGCGTGGGTCGATGTCCGCGCGGAGGGACCCCTCGTCGCGGGCCGCCGAGATCAGGCCCGCGACCTTGTGGTCGAAAGCGCGGCGGCGTTCCAGGGCGTCCCGTTCGATTTCGGTGTTGCCGCGCAGGCGCAGCAGCAGGGTGACGAAGGGCAGGCGGTCCACCAGGACGGCCACGGTCTGGCGCAGCACAAACTCCAGCCGGGCATCCGCCGCACCGGAGGTGGCCTCGGGTTGCTCCAGGATGGCTTCGAGCCCGCCCAGGGCGTGGTCGAGCGCGAGCTTGAGGAGGTCGCCCTTGGACGGCACGTGGTGGTAGATGGCGGACTTGGAGATGCCCAGGTTCTCCGCCAGGATGCCCATGGAGGTGGCGTCGTAGCCGTGCCGGTTGAAAACATCCACGGCGATGCGGAGCACCGACTGCTGGTCGTAGCCGGGGCGGCCCCGCTTGGCAGTGCCATTCGCGGCGGTGCCGTTCGTGCTGGAGGTTTCGGTGCTGGCAGTTCTGCTGGCGCTGGGCATAGTCGTTATTTTCTCATGAACGTTCGGTAATCGGCCGCAGCCCGGCCGCCGCTGGGACCTTCGGCACTTGGATGCCGATGGCCACCGGGCCACCCTGAGGGGAAAGCTGCCAGGAAGCCGGAGACCTGCCGCTCCTCCTGAAGATCGAAGGGATGCCAGCCGTGGAAGACAATGCTGTTCGCCGGATCACTGGATGGGCCGGCGTCGGGATGCTGGTGTTCTGGGCAGGCCAGTTCCCACTGTATTTCGCCCAGGACCCCTCCGTTAGTTTGTACGACGGAGCGGCGGGTGCGGCTGAGGCGTACCGGATCCGCAACATCATCTTCACCCGGGTCCTGCTCGATCTCTGCCTCTACGTGGCTGCGATGGTCTTTGCAGCGGGGTTGGGCCATCTCATCGGGCGTGCGGATGCACGTTACGGCTGGGCCGGGTCCCTGGTGGTCGCCGCCATGGCAGTCTGGGTAGGTGTGACCCTCGTGGCCAATGGAATGGAGGGCGGCCTGGCTCTGGATGCCTTGGCGCCTGCTCCCGATCCCTCGGTGAACCGGGCGCTGACCATGGCTTACCTGCTGATCTACAACAGCTCCATTGCCTTCGCCATCACCGGGCTCTTCCTGGGCGCGGCAGGCTGGGCGGCGGTGGCCACCGGTGTCCTGCCGTCCTGGACCCGATGGGTCGCCTATGTCGGCGTGGTGCTGTGCGCCGCCGCGGTCCCCTCTATGTACGGCGGCCCCCTGGACCCCTCGGGGTTCTATAACACTGCCGGCTGGGGCCCGGTGATCATCGCCAATCTGGTCCCGGCGGTCTGGTTCGTGCTGGCAGCCGTGCTGCTGCTCCGCAGACCCGCTTCCCTGCCGGCCGGCCGGAGTCCCGGCAGGCAGCGGACGCCGGGCAGCGCCGAACGCTGAAGCTGTGCGGCGGCCCTGAACGGCATTAGCCTTTCGGGCGCAGGTCGTAGATTCGGCGCAGCTTGCCGTTGGACCGCTCCAGCGAACCAGGCTCCACCACGTCCACGGTGCACGAAGAACCCACGTGGATCTTGATCTGTTCCTTCAAGGTGCGTGCCGCCGTCGTGCTCTGCTCAATGGTGACTGCGTCCCGGCGCTCGATGCGCACGGTCAGCTGGTCCATCCGCTGGCCCTCGGGGCGGGTGAGCTCCAGCTGGAAGTGCGGGCTGAGCTCGGGGATGCGGAGGGCGATTTCCTCGATCTGGGACGGGAAGAGGTTAACGCCGCGCAGGATAATCATGTCGTCGCTGCGGCCGGTGATGCGGCCCATGCGGCGGTGTGCGGGGCGGGCGGTGCCGGGCAGCAGCCGGGTGAGGTCCTTGGTGCGGTAGCGGATGATCGGCAGGGCTTCCTTGGTCAGCGACGTGAAGACCAGTTCGCCGTGCTCGCCGTCGCGCAGGACGTTTTCCTTGCCAGGGGCCGGGTTGAAGGGGTCGATGATTTCCGGACGGAAGTGGTCCTCCCAGATGTGGCTGCCGTCCTGGGTCTCCACGGCCTCGCCGGCCACGCCCGGACCCATGACCTCGGACAGGCCATAGATGTCGCAGGCCTTGATGTTCATCATCACCTCAAGCTCGTGCCGCATCTCCTGGGTCCACGGCTCGGCGCCCAGCACGGCGAACTTCAGCGAGGTGGAAGCCGGGTCGATGCCCATGTGCGCCATGGCGTCGGCGATGGTGAGCAGGTAGGTGGGGGTGGCCAGGATCGCGTCCGGCTTGAAGTCCTGGATCAGCTGGATCTGGCGTTCGGTCTGGCCGCCGGACATGGGGATGACGGTGCAGCCAAGGGCCTCGGCGCCGGCGTGCGCGCCCAGCCCGCCGGTGAACAGCCCGTAGCCGTAGGCGTTGTGGACCTTCATGCCGGGGCGGATGCCGGAGGCGCGGAAGCTGCGGGCCACCAGCTTGGCCCAGTCGGCCAGGTCCTGCTTGGTGTAGCCCACCACCGTGGGCCGGCCCGTGGTGCCGGAGCTGGCGTGGATGCGGGCCACCTCGCTCTGCGGCACAGCGAACATCCCGAACGGGTACTCCTGGCGCAGATCCTCCTTGGTGGTGAAAGGGAAGTTGCCAAGGTCCTCGAGTTCGCGCAGGTCGCTGGGGTGGATGCCCGCTTCGTCGAATTTGCGCTTGTAGAGCGGGACCCGGTCGTAGGCGTAGGCCACGGTGTGCTGCAGCCGCTGGAGCTGCAGGGCCTCGAGTTCGTCGCGGGAGATGGTTTCCTCGCGGTCCAGCCCTTCCGTGGTGGGGCCGGCGTCCGTGCCGGCCGGGTTGGCTGCTTCCGCCGGGGTGGAAACGGCAGCGGCGGGGGTTTCGGGGGCATGCAGGGTCATGGTTTTCCTACTTCTTGGGAATGGTGCGGCTGCGTCCGCGGAACTCGGCGATGAGCTCGCCCGGGGAACTGGGCTGGGTTTCGGAAGCCGGCGTTGCGGCGTCGGCGGCGAAGATCTGGATGTCGTAGAGCCCGCTGCGTCCGGCGCTGGAGCGGCGGTCCGCGACGGCGGTGAGCACCTGGCCGCGGAATGCCGGCTTGAGGAAATTGATGTCGACGCCGGAGGCGACGGTAATGGTGCCTTCCTCGCCCGGTGCAGGGTGGATGGGGTTGCACGCGAGGGCGAAGGCGGTGTCGCCGAAAGCGAAGATCATTCCGCCGTGGGCCATGCCGAAGCCGTTGAGCATTTCCTGCCGGAGCGTCATCCGGATAGTGGCGTGGCCGTCGCTGATGGCGAGGACCTCGATGCCCATCCATTCGGAGGCATAGTCATTTTCCAGAATGGGGTGGGTGGCCCCGGAAAGAGTGGTCTCAGCCATGCGTCATTGCCTCCAGCTTTATTTACCGAATGTTCATTAGGTAATCCCATGAGGGGGTCCGGTGTCAAGGGGATGCGAGCCTTCCTGCCCACTTACATGGGTGGCCCAAACCGCCAAACGGGGGACACGCCGTCGTCCGCGGCGCGCCGCACGGTGGGGGTGGTAGCAACCGGGCGGGAACGCACGACGGCGGCCACCACCTTTCCGCGCGAAGTGGCACTTGGCGGCAGTCCCGGCGCTGAACACTGCCGAGAAGTGCCATTTCGCGGGGAGGGAAGTGCAAGGATGGGGGTACCGGCACCAGCAAGGACAGCAAAGGGCGGACCATGGCCAAAGGCATCTACGTCAGCGCAACAACTCCTGGATCAGGCAAGTCCCTGATCGCCCTCGGGCTGGCGGACACCCTGCACCGTCACGCGGACAGGATCGGCTTTTTCAAACCGGTAGTCCACGGGCCGTCGGCGGCCAATGACCCCATGGTGGCTTTGATGAAATCCCGGTTCGCGCTGGAGCATGAACGGTGCCGCGGCGGCCTGACCTACGACGAGGTCCGCACGCTGCTGGCCGAGGGGAACCGCGCAGAAATCGACGCCCGGTGCGTGGAGATCTTCGCGGAGATCGCACGCCACTGCGACGTGGTGATCGTGGAGGGGACCGACCTGGTGGGCCAGGACGCCGCCGTCGAATTCGACTTGAACGCCCGGCTGGCCAACAACCTCGCCACCCCTGTGGTGGCGGTGGTAGGCGCCAAGGGCCGCACCGTCAGTGAGACGGCCGCCGCCGTTGAAGTTGCCCGCAAGGAACTCGCCGCCGAGAAGTGCGCGCTGCTGGCCATCATGGTCAACCGCGCGGACGCTGATGACCTGGACGCCATCGCCGCCGCCCTGAAGCCGGGTGCCTCCGGCCGGCCGGTCTACATCCTGCCGGAGCTGGAGGAAATTGCCAGGCCCACCACCGGCGAGGTGGCCATGGCGCTGGGCGTGCGGCAGATCGCGGGTACGCCGGACATGGAGCGCGACGTCAAGGACATCAAGGTGGCCGCCATGAACGTGGGCAACTTCCTGAACGTGCTGGATGAGGGCGCGCTGGTGATCGTGCCGGGGGACCGCGCAGACGTGATGGTGGCCTGCCTGGCGTCCTCGTTCTCGCCCGAGTTTCCCGTGCCGTCTGCACTCATCCTCACCGGCGGCCTGGCCCCGGACGCCAACATCTACCCGCTCCTGGCCCAGGCGCCGTTCCCGGTGTTCGCGGCGGACGAGGACACGTACCAGACGGCCCGCCGGGTGTCCGAAGTGCGCAGCGAGATCTGGTCCGGGCACCGGCGCAAGGTGGCTTCCGCCCTGGGGCTGTGGTCCCGCCGGGTTGATGAGGCCGAACTGGTGGAGCGCCTGCACCTGCCGCGGGCGGAGCGGATGACGCCGCTGCGGTTCCTGCATGACCTCGTCGAGCGGGCCCGGGCGCAGCGCCGGCACGTGGTCCTGCCGGAAGGAACCGACGTCAGGATCCTGCGCGCGGCCGAGATCCTGCACCGCCGCGACGTCTGCGACCTGACCCTGCTGGGCCCCGAATCCGCCGTCCGGGAACTTGCTGCGGCAAACGGCATCGACCTGTCCGGTATCAGTGTCATCGATCCGGCCACGTCCGAGCTGCGGCTGAAGTTCGCCGAGAAGTACGCCGAGCTCCGGGCGCACAAGGGCGTGGACCTGCCCAAGGCCCTGGAAATCATGCAGGACGGAAGCTACTTCGGCACCATGATGGTTCAGCTGGGCGTGGTGGACGGCATGGTCTCCGGCGCCGCCCACACCACGGCGCACACCATCCGGCCGGCGCTCGAGTTCGTGAAGACCCGGGAGGGTGTGAAGATCGTGTCCTCGGTGTTCCTGATGCTCATGCCGGACCGGGTGCTGGTCTACGGCGACTGCGCTGTGAACCCCGATCCGAACGTGGAGCAGCTGGCGGACATCGCGCTCGCTTCAGCGGAGACCGCCGCGCAGTTCGGGGTGGAGCCCCGCGTGGCGATGCTGTCCTACTCGACCGGCGGTTCGGGCTTCGGCGAGGCGGTGGACGAGGTGCGGCAGGCCACCGAACTGGTGCGCCAACGCCGGCCGGACCTGGCCGTGGAAGGTCCCATCCAGTACGACGCAGCCGTGGACGCCTCGATCGCCGCATCCAAGATGCCCGGTTCCTCGGTGGCCGGGCAGGCCACCGTGTTCATCTTCCCGGACCTCAACACGGGCAACAACACCTACAAGGCCGTGCAGCAGAGCTCCGGTGCCGTCGCAGTTGGGCCGGTCCTGCAGGGGCTGCGGAAGCCGGTCAACGACCTCTCCCGCGGCTGCACGGTGGAGGACATCGTGAACACGGTGGCCATTACGGCCATCCAGGCGCAGGCCCAAAGCCCGGCGCAAGCCCAAAGTCTCCAGGCTCCAGCAGAGGCACCGGCCTCCTGAAGGACCACGCAGAAAAGTACGACGCCGGCACTTCGGAAAGTGCCGGCGTCGTACTTTTTGTCGGGGAACAGTCAGCTGTTGTCCGGCTTGGCCAGGCTCTCCGGGTCCTCCTGTTTGGCAGGCTCATCGGAGAGGCCCTGCGGGGTAAGGTCCAGGTCCTCCCGGTTCTCCGGGGCCTCCGGCGCTTCTCCCGTTTCGGCGGCCTTGAGGTGGCCGGTATCGTCCAGGGCCGGGTTGGCGCCCTCCACCCCCGTGGGATCGTCCTTGCTGCCGGAATCCGGCTGCGCGTTGAGTGGGGCGGTGCTGCTGGATCCCGTGTTGGTGGGGTCGTTCTCGTCGATCGAATTGGGCTCGTTCGTCATGGAATTGTCCTCTCGGCGTGGTCCAGCCTTGTTCGCCGACTCTATGCACAGGCTCCGTTGATCCGCAAGGAACCCACGGCGGAGTATCTGTGCCTGGAAAACCTGCCGCCACAAGCGGGTACGGGAAAGGTGCGCCCCGTTCGCTGAGCGCACCTTTTCGCTGTTCCGTTCGCAGCCGTTTCCGATCGGCTGCGTCCATAGTAAGCATACTGATAATAATTTTGGCAAGCTTCCCGTGCCGCTGCAGCGAAAGCCCTTTTAGCGCGGCAGGTCAGGACCAAAAGTCGGCCAGCTGCGCGCTGTCCTCCGGGAATTCGAGGCCCTCCGTGATTTTCCCGCCGGAGATACGGAAGACGAGGATTTCACGCTGGTCCAAGGTCTTGCCGTCGCGCTGCGAATGGGTGGTATGAATTCCAATTGCGTATTTGTCGCCCAGGGCCAAGTCCTCCACGTTCACCTTGATGGACCCGTTAGAGGGGGATTGGCCCCCAAAAAAGCGCCCCCTGAAGCCGGCGGTGACACGGACTGTCCCCTCCCGGGGTCATTGTGGGGCCCTCTGTCGGAGGGGTGGGCTAGCATCGCAGGCATGCCCGGTACAGCCATAACCACCGCCTTCATCCCCGTCCGGAACCCAGACCGCAGCCGACTGGTACAGCCGCATGCTCGGACTCACGGTGGGGCAAGCCAACAACTTCTCGGCCGTCCTCTCCGCCGCGGGAACGGCATCGGTGACCCTCATGGGGCCGGACAGCGGTATCAACGCCCAGCCCGGCCTTGCCTGGGCAACCTGCAACTTCCTGGTCGAGGACCTGGAGGGAGCCCGCGCCCGGCTCGCAGACAACGGGGTTGCCGTTGGCGCCATCACGGGCGCCCCGGACGTCTGCCTCTTCTTTACAGCCCAGGACCCTGACGGCAACACGCTGCTGCTGACCGACCGTTAGCCGCGCAACCTATAGTGGGGGTTGAACTGCAGACGCCAGGCTGAGGAGGCCCCGCATGCTCGTGCTCGTCATCAATTCCGGTTCGTCGTCACTGAAGTACCAGGTCCGGGACGTGGCCGCCGGGACCGTCCTCACCGAGGGGCTGATCGAGAAGATCGGCGTGGGCAACGGCGGCGGCGGGGATGGCGAATTGGTGGGCCCGCGGGACCATGCGGAGGCACTGGAGCAGGTGGACGCGGCCATCCACCAGGAACTGGGCGACCTGGAACTGGGGGCGGTGGGACACCGGGTGGTCCACGGCGGCGAGCGGTTCGCCGAGCCCGTCTTGGTGGACAACGAAATCACCCGTGCCATCGAACGGCTCAACCCCCTGGCCCCGCTGCACAACCCCGCCAACGTCCTGGGCATCCGCGCCATCACCAAGAAATGGCCCAAAATGCCTCAGGTTGCAGTCTTTGACACCGCCTTCCACCGCACCCTGCCCGAGTATGCCTGGCGGTACGCGGTCCCGGATGAGCTCTACACCAACCATGGCATCCGCCGCTACGGCTTCCACGGCACCTCCAACCAGTACGTTGCGCGCCGGTCGGCAGCGTTGTTGGACCTCCCCGTGGAGGAGTTCGACGGCGTGATCGCCCACCTGGGGAACGGCGCGTCCGTGACCGCGATCCGCGGCGGACGCTCCGTGGACACCTCCATGGGCTTCACCCCGCTCGAGGGCCTGGTGATGGGCACCCGCTCCGGCGACCTTGACCCCTCCATCCTGGTGTTCCTCGGCCGCGCCGGCTGGACGCCCGAGGACCTCGACACCATGCTGAACCGCGAGTCTGGTCTGAAAGGCCTTGCCGGGCACAACGACATGCGCTCCGTGGTGGAGGCCTCCGAGGCCGGCGACGAGCGCGCAGCCATGGCGCTCAGCGTGGCCTCCTACCGGCTGGCCAAGTACATCGGCGGCTATCACGTGGCGGTGGGCGGGGCCAAGGCGCTGGTGTTCACCGCAGGGATTGGCGAAAACTCACAGCACTTCCGGGCCCAGGTGGCGGACCGGCTGGGCGCTCTGGGCATAGAGCTCGACGGCGGCCTGAACGCCGAGCGGTCAAAGGAGCCGCGCGTGATATCCACGCAGTCCTCCGCGATTCCTGTCCTGGTGGTTCCCACTGACGAGGAGCGCGCCATCGCCGAGGCGACGGCCGCCGTCGTTTCCGCCAGCCGCTAAGACGCATGCCGGAGATTTCCCTTCCCATCCGCACTGACCGGCTGGTCCTGCGCCGGTTCGACGGCGGCGACCTGGAAGCCTTCCACGCCTACCACTCGCTGCCGGAGACCGCCCGGTACCTTCCCGGACCGGCCAAGACCTACACCCAGTCGATGGAGCGGGTGGGCCGGTACGCCAACTTTTCCTTCGAGAAGGAGGGGGACTGGGCGGCTCTCGCCATCGAAGCGGCGGATGAGCCCGGGCTGCAGGGCGAAGTGGTGCTCAAATGGCTGCCGGGACGCGGGCAGGGCGAAGTGGGCTGGACCCTGGCACCGGGTGCCCGCGGCAAGGGTTATGGAACGGAGGCCGCCCAGGCCGTCCTGCGCCTGGGTTTCGAGGAGCTGGGCATGCACCGGATTGAAGCCCGGCTGGACGAACTCAACAGTGCCTCGGCTTCACTCTGCGGCCGGCTGGGCATGCGGCTGGAAGCGCGGCACATCGATAAGTGGCACTACAAAGGCCAGTGGGCCACCGAGCTCATCTACTCGATCCTTGCCGATGAGTGGCGCATCGGCACCGCCGGCTAGCGTTACGCCCGTCCCTTGAGGATCAGGTTCCAGTAGATCTTCGGGAAGATGTCGCGGTCCAGCACCCAGGACAGCTTGCTTTCATTCCACGTGGGCAGCCGCGGGATGGTGGGCATGGGCCGGTACCGGTCGTCGAATTCGGCGAACACCACGGTGTCCCGTGACACGGTGAACGGACACACGGAGTAGCCGTTGTACTTGGCCCGCAGCGGCTTTCCTTTCCGGGCTGCCACCAGGTTCTTTGCCACCACCTTGACCTGCTTGCGCAGGGACCCGCCGGACTTGGAGTTGGTGGTGCCCGCGGCGTCGCCCAGGGACCACACGTTGGGGTACCGGAGGTGCCTGAGCGTCTGCCGGTCCACCTCCACGAAGCCGCCTGCGTCCCCCGCGGCGGGCAGGTCCGTGGCCTTGAGCCAGTCCGGGGCCGACTGCGGCGGAACGGCATTGAGGACGTCGTACGTCAGGTCCTCGGTGGTGTTGGCGGCGTTGTTCCGGATGGTGGCCCTGCGGCCGGCCGGGCTCACGGCCACCAGTTCGCTGTTGGTCCGCAGCTCGATTCCGTACTCGGCGATCTTGCGGTCCAGTTCCCGGTCCACCTCCGGCACCCCGAACACGGTGGGGTACGGCTGCACCATGACCACGCGGATTTTGTCCAGCACCCCCTGCCCGCGCCAGTAGTCACACGCGAGGTACATGGGTTTCTGCGCGGCGCCCCCGCATTTGATCGGCCCGGCCGGCATGGTGAAGACCGCCGTGCCGGAGCGCAGGGCGCTGAGCAGCGCCCAGGCCTTGGGGGCCAGTTCGAAGTCGTAGTGGGAGGCGCCGTACGGGGAATGGACGGCGTCGAGCAAGCCGGGCACGCGGTCCCAGTCGTACTGGAGCCCCGGGCACACCACCAGTTGCCCATAAGCTACCGAAGTCCCTGATCCGAGGGTGACCGTGTTGGCGTTCGCGTCCACGCCTACGGCAGCATCCCGGATCCAGGTGACGCCCTGGGGGATCACCGACTCCTGGCTCCGGACAGCCTCCTGGGCCTGTGCCCGCCCGCCGGCGATATGCGAGAACAGGGGCTGGAAGAGGTGGTGGTCCCGGGGCTCGACCACCGCCACGTCCTTGACGCCGTAGCGCTGCAGCCGGGCCGCCAGGGAGATCCCGGCATTGCCGCCGCCGATGATCACCACCTCGTGCTGGGCAGCCACGGCGCTACTTCTTCTCGGTCAGCGCGGACGCCTTGTGCGCTGCACGGGCGCCGGTCTTGTCCGATTCCACCACGTACTGTGGTTCGTCCTCGCTGGCCCGGTGGGTGTTGCCGTCGAGTTCGAAGTCGCTGGTTTTCTTCTCCACGATCCTGCCGTGCGTCTTGCCCTGTGAAGTGTTCCACTCCACGTGCGTTCCCTTGCTCAATGACATGCCTGCTCCTCTGGTATCCCGCCGGAAAACACGTGCCCCCCAATAGTAAGCATGGTTAGCTTTGCCAGGTGCGCGGGTGAACATCGATTGCTCCGTACCTGCCGTTTAGCGGGCCCAAAAGGACAACAACGGAGCAATCGATGGGCTACTTCAGGCCGGCGCCTGGCAGCAGTTCGGTGGCGCCCAGGGCGTCGGCGATGAACGCGTAGTCCCAGGCCCGTTCACGCCACTGCACGTAGCGGCCGGATGCGCCGCCGTGGCCGCCGTCCATCTCGATCTTCATGACAATGGGCTCGGACCCTGTGGTCCTGTTCCGCAGTTCCTGCACCCACTTGGCCGGTTCCACGTAGAGGACGCGGGTATCGTTGAAGGACGTCACCGCGGCGATTTTGGGGTAGGCCACCTCCCGCACGTTCTCGTAGGGGGAGTAGGACTTCATGTAGGCGTAGGCCTGGGGATCGGTGATCGGGTTGCCCCATTCCTCCCACTCCAGGGCGGACAGCGGCAGGTCCGGGTCAAGGATGCTGGTGAGCGGATCCACGAACGGCACCTGGGCCACGATGGCCGCGTACTTTTCCGGCGCCATGTTGGCCACGGCCCCCATGAGGAGTCCGCCAGCCGAACCACCCAGGGCGGCGATGCGGGAGGGATCCACCCAGCCCGAGCCGGCCAACCAGTCCGTGGCGTCCACGAAGTCCGTGAAGGTGTTCTTCTTGGTGAGCTTCTTGCCGTCCTCGTACCAGTGCCGCCCCAGCTCGCCGCCGCCGCGGATGTGCGCAATGACGAACACCACGCCGCGGTCCAGCAGCGACAGCCGGGCAATGCCGAAGCCCGGGTCCATGCTCATCTCATAGGAGCCGTACCCGTACACCAGGCCCGCCGCCGTCGAATCCTGCTTGACGGCCTTGTGCCGCAGGACCGACAGCGGGATCCGCGTGCCGTCGGCCGCCGTCGCCCACTCACGGGTGTTAACGTAGTCGCTGCCGTCGTAGCCGCCCAGCACGGGGCTTTCCTTGCGCAACAGCAGTTCGCCGGAGGGTCGCTCCGGGGTGGGCAGGACGAAGTCGTAGATCCGGGACGGCGTGAAGTAGGAGGTGTAGCCCAGCCGAATCACAGGTGCCTCATAGTCGGAGCCGCCCACGCCGGCGGTGTAGAGCTCCTCATCGAATGCCGGCTCCACGGGCTCCTGCTGCGCGGGCGTGCCAAGCCCGGCCAGCCCCAGCACCTGGACCCGCTCGATGGTGTCCTTGCGGATGGAAACGATCAGGTGCGTGGAAGTGACGCCCGCGCCGTTGACGCGCACGTCGTTGGAATGTTCGACGACGGTCTGCCAGGTCTGGTCAGCCAGCGGCCTTTCCAGCTCGGCCGGGTCCGCCAGGGAGACCATGGAGTTGATGGCGCCGCGGTTGTGCGTGAGCAGGATTTTTTCTTCGCCGTCGAGCAGGAAGGGCTCGGCTTCGTACAGGATCCGCTCGTCCCGGGAAATCACGGTGCTGACTGTTCCGGCGGGGTCGTCAAACCGGAGCAGCCTGGTTTCGCTGTACTCAGAGCACCCGATGCCCAGCACCAGGTGGCGCCGGTCAGCGGAAAGCTCGAAGCCCAGCCACATGGCGGGGTCGTCCTCCTGGTACACCACCGCGTCCTGGGCCACAGGGGTGCCCAGGACGTGGGACTTCACCTGATAGGGGCGCCAGGACTCGTCCACCACCGTGTAGAACAGGCGGGTGCCGTCCGGGGAGAAGGCAACACCGTAAAAGATGTTTTCGATGACGTCCGGCAGGAGCTCACCGGTGCGCAGGTCCTTGATCCGCAGCGTGAAACGTTCATCACCGGAGTTGTCCACGGCATAGGCGTAAAGGGTGCCGTCAACGGTGACGGCGGTTCCGCCTACGGAGAAGAACGGCTTGCCTTCGGCCTCCACGTTGCCGTCCAGCAGGATCTCTTCGCCGGGGATCTCCATGCCGGGTTCCACGGCCGGCGGGGTCCAGTCGGCCACCTTGTCCCCGGTGTCCTGTGCCTTCACCCGGCAGTGGATGCCGTACTCCTTGCCTTCGGCCGAGCGGCTGAAGTACCACCAGCCGTCCTTCCGGTGTGGGACGGAGAGGTCGGTTTCCTGGGTACGGCCCTTGATCTCCTGGAAGATGGCTTCGCGGAGCGGTTCCTGGTGCGCAGTGACGGCTTCCTGGTAGGCGTTCTCGGCCCGCAGGTGCTCCACGACCTCCGGCGACTCCTTGTCCCGCAGCCATTCGTAGTTGTCCACGAACGTCTCCCCGTGGTGGATGCGTTCGGTGGGGATCTTCTTGGCCACCGGGGGCGCCGGGATCGCAGTGCCGGTGGAATCCTGCAGGGAAGTGGAGGTCATGGATTCAATATATAGACCGCCCCCAAGAAGTCGGCAGGCCGTTCGCTGACGGGGGAGACGCCGCAGCCCTAAAGGGGCGAAAGACTCTGGAGCTTTGCGTCCACATCCCGGCAGGCTGGAGGGGCGCGGCAGGAAAGCGCAGGTAAAGGAGAACGCCATGACCCCCGAATCCGGTCCGGCTCCCCGGTCCAAGGCCTGGCTGGCGGTGGCCCACAGCGTCAGAACGTCCTGCGTCATGCTGGCGCGCCGGCAGGTGCACCTTCCCAAGGACAACGTGGGCCGGGTCCTGCGCTTCGCCGACGGAAGCACCTCGCGGGTCTACCGGGAGACCGCCGTCGACCGCCTGCCCGCCGAGCCCTGCGTGCTGGTGGTGGCGTTCACGCTGCGGCTGGTGCGGGGCCGGGCGCACCGCCTCTTCGAAGCGGAAAGCATCCTGAACACCCCGCTCTTCGTAGGGTTCCCGGGCTTTATCTCCAAACTCTGGTGCGCCCACGACACCTTCGGCGCCTATCGCGGGCTGTACGAGTGGGACGGCGCCGAGCGCGCCAGGAACTATGCGTCGGCCCTTTGGCGGGTCCTGGAACTGGTCAGCGTCTCCGGATCGATCAGCTACAAGGTGCTTCCCGGGCTGCGCCGCGAGGAGGTGCTGGCGGACCCGGCCAGGATTGCGGCCGCCGGAACCGACCACGCCTGGTGGCGGCTCCGCGTGAAAAAGTGACGGCCCGTGGGCATGCCAGGCAAGCAAGGGACGACGGCGGACACGGACGTTCTAGTGGTCGGCGCAGGTCCCGCCGGGCTCACCACCGCACTCCAGGCCCTTGCCCACGGCGCCACCGTGCGGGTGGTGGACCGGCGGGATCACCGGGTCCGCCCCTCACGGGCGCTCATGCTGCATGCCCGGGCACTGGAGGGACTCCGCCCGCTCGGTGTAACCGCTGGCCTGCTGGAGCGGGCGGACACTGCGCCTGAGGCACGGATCCACCTGGGGCGGCGGGTGGTTGAAGCACGGCTGGGGCACGCAGATCTTCCGGACACCGCCTTCCCGCACCTGACGCTGGTCCGGCAGGCCGACGTCGAGGAGGTCCTGTGGCAGGCGCTGCAGGACAGAGGCGTGATGGTGGACTGGGGTGTGGAGTTCCGTGGCCTGCACCAGGACAACGGCGGGTTGCAAGCGCTATCAAGCGGACTGGTCCGCGCCGAGCTCCAGGGAGCCCACGGGCCGGGGCATCACGTCTCCCGCTTTTTGGCCGGCTGCGATGGGCAGTCCAGCACCGTCCGCGGCATCACCGGCGCGCAGTGGCGCGGAGGCCCGTACCCCGTGGAGGCGGTCCTGGCCGACCTCGAACTCGATGGTGGCCTGGACCCCGGGCTGCTGCACGTTGCGGTGGGGCAGGCCGGGCTGGCCTTCCTCTTTGCCCTGGGCGAGGGGGCTACGTGGCGGATGCTGGCCACGCGTCCGGCGGTCCCGGATTCCGGCGCCCGCTTCGGCCAGCTGGGTCCGCCCATACCGCCGGAGGAGGTGGCGCAGCTGGTGAAGGACTCGGGCCTGGAGGCCAGCGTGCGGGAGGTGGGCTGGTCCGCCCGGGTCCCGCTGCAGCACCGGATTGCCAGCACCTTCGGGAGCAGCCCGGTCTTCCTGGCCGGCGACGCGGCGCATGCCCACTCCCCGGCGGGCGGCCAGGGCATGAACAACGGCATCCTGGACGCCCTCAACCTCGGCTGGAAACTCGGGTTCGCCTCGACCGCCGGCAGGCCGCTTCCGGAACTGCTGCAGACCTACGGGCAGGAGCGGCTGCCCGCGGCCCGGCGGGTGCTGGCGCTGACGCACCTGATCTTCTTCGGCGAAGCCTCGCCGCATCCGGCGGCACGCCTGGCCCGCAGCATCCTGCCGGCGTTCGCTCCGGTCATGCCGCTGCTCCTCCGCCGGCGGTGGCTCATCGCCAGGGGAGTCAGGCTGCTGGCCCAGCCGTTCGTGAACTACCGGAACAGCGCCATCTCGCGTGAGGGCACGCCCAAGGCCCGCGGGTGGCCGCGGCCCGGCAAACGGCTGCCCGATGCTCCGGCTGCGGTGGATGGACGCTCCGTCCGCCTGCATGAGCTGACCGCGGTGCCGGGACTCCACCTTTTGCTGGAGCGCGACGCCGGCCCAGTCGCGTTGGACGCCATCCCCGCCGTTGCGTCGATGGACAGCCAGCCCCGGCTGCTGCATGTCCACCGCCTCACCAGCCACCCCGGCACGGGAGTGGCCGGCATCAGGCCCGACGGCTACGTGGGCTTCCGCTGCGGCGAGGCGGACCCGGTCCAGCTCCGCGACTGGCTGCGGCTGGTCGGTGCCGTGCGGGACTAAGGCGCCCTCCCGCCGTCGTGATGCTCTATCAGTTATGGCTCCTAAAAGGGCCCTTTGGGGACCACATCTGATAGAGCAACGGGGGTAGTTGAGAAGGGGTTGCGGGCGTAGTCTGGTCAGTTCAAGGCACATCGCCCGGTGTGTGATTCGCCCAGTGTTTGATCCGATCAGCGTGAGAGGGGAATTTCCATGACCATCCCGCCAGTGCACGAACCTGAGCCATTTCCGCCCGAACCCGGTCCCGAGCCCACATCGCCGGATCCCACCCAGCCGCGGCCGCCCGGTCCGCCGTCCCCCAACCCGTTCCCGGCACCGCCGGCGCCCGGCCCGCTGCCGGTCCCGGATCCAGGTCCGGCGCCGCTTCGTCCCGACCCCACCAGGGACTGACCGAAAACCTTAAAACAGTGACTCGATGAAGGGCCTTCCGCGCAGCAGCAGCTGGGTGGAAGGCCCTTTTCCCTGGTGCCGTCGACTGCGGAGTCAGGCCCCGACGGGCAGAAAAATCACCCAAAAACCATGCAGGAACCCCTTGAAGACCTGCTGCTGCGGTGCTAAAAAATCTATATCAGCCAATACAGATCGGCTGATGTGGAAACGATGTTGGACCATCTCTTACGAGGAGGGAAGCCATGTTGATGCGCACCGATCCGTTCCGCGAACTGGACAGGCTGGCCCAGCAGGTCCTGGGTACCTCTGCACGCCCGGCGGCGATGCCGATGGATGCATGGCGTGAGGACCAGGAATTCGTCGTGGCCTTCGATCTGCCCGGCGTCGCTGTGGATTCGGTGGACCTGGACGTGGAACGGAACGTCCTGACGGTGCGGGCGGAACGGCCCGATCCCGTGGGCAAGGACACCGAACTGATCGCCAGTGAACGGCCGCGCGGCGTTTTCAGCCGGCAGCTGATCCTCGGCGACACGCTGGACACGGACAACGTCAAGGCCAGCTACGACGCCGGCGTCCTGACGTTGCGGATCCCGGTGGCCGAAAAGGCCAAGCCGCGCAAGATTGAGATTCAAACGAAGGGGGCAAAGCAGGAGATCTCCGCATAGCCGGCGCAGGGATCCCGCCAAGCGCAGGGACCCGAAGAGGTTCGGAAAAGGATCGGGAGGCGGCCAGATCTGTTGACTGCCTTTTTGGGGCGAATCGCCATCTGTGCAACGCCACAGCGCCAGACAGCGCATCGGCAGCTTAGGCCTCAACCTCCCGACACGGTGGCCCCCGGGTTTAGCCGGGGGCCATCCGCGTGCCCGGGTGTCCTGCCGCCGGGCGTTAGACGCTGAATTCCAGCATCAGGGCAGGCAGTTCGTCGGCCAGTTCGCGGGCCAGGAACCCGAGCGGTCCCAGCCTGACGGCCAAACGGTCCCCCGCGGCTGCGTGCAGGTGGGTGCCCCAGCAGGCCGCTTGGGCGCCGGTGGTTCCGCGGGCACGGAACCCGGCAATGGCTCCCGCCAGGACGTCGCCGCTGCCGGACGTACCCAGCCCGCCGTACCCCGTGGTGATTTTCCACAGCTCCGGCTCGTCCGGGTTCAGGCCGGGCGGCTGGGTGATCAGCCCCTGGCAGCTGACCACGGCGCCGAACCTGGCGGAGATCTCGGCCAGGTCCTTTTCGAGGTCATTCACCTCCCGCCCCAGCAGGACCTCCGCTTCCTTCGGGTTGGGGGTGAGGATCAGCCGGCCGCGCCAGGGGCCGAGTTGGTCCTCCAGGGGCACCAAGGCACCCAACGCGTAGGCATCAAGGACGACGGCGGGACCTTCCTTTGCGCCGGCGTCGCCTTGGGAGCCCCGGCCGGCGTCACCTTGGGCGCCGCTGTTGGATTCCTTATTCTGCCCGAGCAGCGCTTCCAGCAGTTCGCGGGCGAGGTCGGGATGGTCCAGGCCGGGCCCTACCAGGATGACGTCGGCCCGGTCCAGGTAGGAGGAAATGCGGTCCAGTTCCGGTTTGACGGAGCCGCCGGGAGTCTCCGGAAGGCCGATGGACCCGCACTCAGGCAGTGCCACCCCCAGCTGCACTGACACTGACTCGGCCACTGCCAGCGTGACTTTCCCGGCCCCGGCACGCAAGGCTGCGGTGCCGGCCAGAAGGGCTGCCCCCGGGGTGGCCCTGGCCCCGCCCACTACCAACACGGAGCCGCGTGAATACTTATCTTCGCCCGGCGCCGGCAGTGGCCACCCCCGCAGGAGCGTCGCCGTCACCAGCGTGGGCCCGGGTGCGTTATCGTGGGCGGACACTGGTGTCTCCCGCGTGCTGGGTGACCTCGACGCCCTGCTCGGCCAGATGGTCGGCCACGTTGAAGCTCTCCAGCGTCCACGGCCCCACCCCGGAGGGGCGGACAAACTTGGTCAGTGACGCGTTGAGGATGGCCTCCCTGGCTGCCAGGTCCAGCAGTTCCTTTTCGCTGAGCCCTTCCAGGACATACCGGAACAGCATGATTACCGCGTCGTGGCACACCAGCATGACCCGCTGGCCAAGGCCAAGGTTGTTCAGCTCGGCCAGGACGGACCGCAGCCGCAGCGCAACGTCCGCCCAGGATTCCCCTCCCGGTGGCCGGTAGTAGAGTTTGCCCAGCCAGTCACGGCGTTCGGATTCCTCGGGGTAGCGGTTTTCCACGCCCAGCCGCGTGAGCCGGTCCAGGATGCCCAGTTCGCGGTCGCGGAGCCGTTCGTCTATGCGCACCTGCACTGGCCAGCCTGCGGTTTCCACCGCGATCTCAGCCGTCTGGCGGGCACGCGCATACGGGGAGGACACCACCGTGTCAGGGCGGAACTCCTCCGCAATCCGTCCCAGTGCCATGCCCAGCGCCTTGGCCTGGTCCCTGCCGGTGCCGGACAGGTCCACGTCCGCATCCCGGGCGGGAACCTTGATGACCTCCACGCCGGCCTCGCGGGCCTCCGTGGCCGCAACGTTGCCTTCGCTCTCGCCATGGCGGATCAGCAGCAGTTCCACCGCCCCGGCCTGCTGGACGGCCTCCGTCAGGCCGTCGTCGTTTGCTGAAGTGTCCTTCAAGAAATCACCCCGTCCTCACCCTGCCAAATGCTGTGTCGAATGCAGGAACACTACCAACGGCGTACCCAGGGGCAGGCGCAAATAACGACGGCGGCGGCAGCGGACCATACGGCTCGACGCCCATTTTCCTCAGCGACGCGCAAAATCATCGACGCGCCCCGAATATCGGCGCGTCAGGGAATATGCGCGTCGCCAGTGGTTCTGCGCGTCGAGGGCAGGGCTTACCGTTCGGGCGTCAGGACCTTGGAGAACACCGTGGCACCGTTGGCGTTCCGGAGGCTGGCGGTGAAGCTGTTGTCCTCGCCCAGCTGGACGTGGCCGAAGAACTGGTTTTCGCCGTCGCGCGGCGATTCTCCGGCGAAGCGTCCGGTCTTTGCGAACACCACCTCGGGGCCGAAGGTGCCGTCCATGCTGTTGGGGCCGAAGGAGCCGGCGGCGATGGGCCCGGCCACGAACTCCCAGAAGGGTTCGAAGTCGGTGAAGGCAGCACGCTCGGGGGAGTAGTGGTGGGCGGCGCAGTAGTGCACATCGGCGGTGAGCCACACGGTGTTCTTGACGCCGTTGCGCTTGAAGGCGCTGAGCACTCCTGCGATTTCGAGTTCACGGCCCAGGGGAGCGCCGTTGTCCCGGTTGGACAGGCTCTCCTGGTTGACCGGGCCGTCCGGCACCACAATGCCCAGCGGCAGGTCGTTGGCAATCACCTTCCATGTCGCCTTGGACCTGGACACCTCGCGGATGAGCCAGTCCACCTGCTCCTGGCCAAGGATGTTGGTGGCGTAGGGTTCCTTGCCGTCCGTGTTGGGGGACTTGTAGGTGCGCATGTCCAGGCAGAAGATGTCCAGCTGCGGGCCCCGGGAGATCTTCCGGTAGATCCGGGCCGGCTGGTACTGCCCGGCATCATCGAACGTTCCGGGGCGCCAGATGGCCGAGCTGTCGGCGATGGGCATGTTTTCCTGCCAGGCCTGCCGGCCGCGGGCGGCAAGGGTGTTGACGTCCCGCACCGTGTAGCGGGAGTCGTCGATGATCTGGCCCGGATACCAGTTGTTGTGGGTCTCGTGGTCATCCCACTGGGCGATCACCGGAACGTCGGCAAACATGGCCCGCATGTTGGCGTCCATGGAGTTGTAGCGGTGGCGGCCGCGGAATTCGGTCAGCGTTTCGGCAACCTTGGACACCTCTTCCGTGACCAGGTTCCGCCACACCTGCCCGTCCTTTTCCACAACGGTTTCGGCGATGGGGCCGTCGGCGTAGATGGTGTCGCCGGAGTGGATGAAGAAGTCCGGGCGGGTCTGGTGCATGGCCCGGTAGCCACGCATCCCCCCGATTTCCTCGTTGATGCCCCAGCCCTGGCCCGCGGTGTCGCCGGTCCACACAAAGCTTTGCGCGGACGACGCCGGGACGTCGCCGCCGTTTGTGGTGTCGCCGGTGCGGCCCTTGCCGTTGACCGTCCCGGTGTCGGGGGCCGTGCGGAAGCTGCCGCGAACCGTCTCACTGGCCGCGCCGGCGTCGTCGTCGAAGCTGATCTCCAGCGCAAAACGCGTGTTGGACGGCAGGTTGCCGGCGTGGATTTTGGCAGTGAAGTCGGATGCCTGGGTGGCGCGGGGCCCGCGGAGGACCCGCTCAAAGGCGCCGCGCCCGCGCAGCACCTGGCCGCCGTCGTCCACTGCCCGCAGGACCGCCGTCATCCGGCCGGCTCCCGAGGCGCGCGACCACAGCACGGCCGAATCGGAGGTGACATCGCCGGTGGCGATGCCGCTGGGCAGTGTGAGCCGGTTGCGCACCAGGGCGACGCCGGCGGGAGACTGGGTGGCGGCCGTGGCGTTGGCGGCGGGCACGGAGGCCAGCGCGGCGGCGAGGACAGAACTCTTGACGATGGTGCGGCGGGAAACCCCTGCCGGGGAAGACTCGGTCATGTCCTCAGGGTTGCCCCGGCCGGTACACGGACTCTGGCGTCACGGTGAACGGGCGGCGAGCCGCGGCTGAACAGCGGGGGTTGCGCCCTATGGCTTCGCGAAGTCGCCGATCCGGCCCTCCCGGAGTGCTGCGCCCACGGCCGCGATGCCGCCATAGTCTGGAAACAGTACGGATTGTCCGGCCACGAAACCTGAACCCGCCGTCGGAAGCGTCATGGTGCCGATGGCGTTCACGTCCAGGTTCCGCAGGCTGTAAGCCAGAATGGCGGCCTGCACGGGGTCGAAGGCCTTATCCACGGTGAGGCAGCAGGAAGCGAAGTCGACCAGGGACCGAACCGTATTCACATCGTTGAGGGCACCTCCAGCCGTGAGGCGCGCCAGGATTGCGCGGAGCATGATCTGCTGGTCGCGGACCCGCTGGAAGTCGCCGTCGGCGAAGGCGTAGCGCTCGCGGGAAAACTCCAGCGCCGCCTGCCCGTCCAGGTGGTTCATGCCTGCGGGGAAGACGTGTTGGGTTTCAACGCTGGACTGGAAAGGGATGGGCACATTGACGTCGATTCCGCCCAGGCCGTCCACCAGGATTTTGAACCCGCCGAAGTCCAGCATCAGCGTGTGGTCGATGGTGATTCCCAGCAGTTGCTGCACGGTGGCAGTTTCCATGTCGATGCCGCCATACTGCAGGGCTGCATTGATCTTGGCGGCCCCGTAGCCGGGGATGTCCACCCAGTTGTCGCGGTTGATGGAGATGAGGTAAAGGTTCCGGCGGTCGGCCGGGACGTGAACCACCATCAGGGAGTCCGCCCGCTGGTCCTGGGCTTCGCCGGTGGCTGCCGTATGGGCGGCGGCGTCCCGCGCCGGCGTGCCGCCGCGGATGTCGCTGCCGATCACCAGGATGTTCATCGGAACTGCGGGCAGTTCCGGGATCGGGGGAGGCGGGGGCGGGGGAGCGGGAGCCGGCGGCGGCGTTTCGGAAGGAGTGGGCGTAGGCGTTGGGCTGGGCGTTTCGCTGGGCGGCTGGGTTTGGGTGGCTGCCGGTTGTGCCTCCTGGCCGGCGCGGTTCAGGCTGAAGACCGCGATGCCGGCTGCCGCCACAAGGGCCAGCACCACCAGTGCCACGATCCAGCGGCGGCGTCCCAGGGCAACCAGCCATCCGGGCCGGGGCGCGGATGGGCCTGTGGGCGGACCGGAATTGCCGGGGCCGACGGGACCGGACGGATCAGGACCGCCTGGGATGCTCATGACGCCTCCACCTCATTGTGACTGGTGGCATCAGTGTCCGTCCGGCAAGCCGTTATTGGCTACATAGTTGTCCAAACTGTCACCTGCCAGCGCATCGCCGATGTCTTTGATTGCCGTTTGGTTCGGAAGGACGATGGACTGGCCGTCCGCGGAGGTTCCGATCCCCAGGGTGGGAAGGGTAAACATTTCCATGTCGTCCGCACGCACGTTGCGCAGTTCCAAGGCCAGGTTTGCCAGGGCCGCTGCGTTAAGTCCGCTGTCCACGCTGATGAACGGCGACATGGCAGTGACTACGTTATGCACCTTCACCGGGTTCAGAAGGGTTTCCGGGCTGAGGTTCTTGGCGAAAAGCGCCCGCACGAAAGCCTGCTGGTTGCGCACCCGCTGGTAATCGCCATCGGTGAAGGAGTAGCGCTCGCGGACGAACTCCAGGGCGTGCTTGCCGTCCAGCAGGGTACGCCCCTGCTGGTAGGAGAATTTGTCGTGCGCGGAAACGAAGGACCGGGGGATGTCCACCTCAACCCCGCCGAGGGCATCCGTGAGGCCAACAAAGCCCTCAAAGTCGACCATGGCCACGTGGTCCACGCGCTCGTTGAACATGGTCTCCACCGTCTGCACCATGAGGGGGACGCCCCCGTAGGCGAGGGCTGAATTGATCTTTGCCCTCCCGTGACCCGGAATGTCCACCCACAGGTCGCGCATCAGGGAGATGGCGAAGATTTTGGATCGGTCCGCGGGAATGTGCACCAGCATGAGGGTGTCAGCGCGCTGATCCGAGCTGCTGCCGGATTCAGCCTTGCCAACCGTTGCCCCGCGGCTGTCGCTGCCCATCACCAGGATGTTCAGCGCCTGCCCGCCGGGTGCCTGGGCAGGGGCGGCTGCTGCGGGCCCTGCTGCGGGCCCGGCCGCCGCACCAGTGCCGGTGCCTTCGGCCGGTGTTACGCCGGACGGCGCAGCGGAACGCGGCTGAGGGCGGTTGGACTCGGACGGGAATGGATTGTCAATGACCTTCGCCTGTGAATCGTACGCACGGCCGAGGCTGAAAAGGTACGTACCGGCTGCGGCGGCTATCAGGATCGCTGCGGCGAGCAGCACCAGCAGCGCGGTCCGCAACGGGTGCCGACGGCGTTTGGACCGCTCAACAACGCGGACGGCGCCGGTACTGCGAAGCTTCGCCTGGGTGCTCATTTCGGAAAATTAGCACCGGAAAAAATGCCTTACATCGGGGAAATCCACAGAAAAACCGCACTCTGTTCCACACCAGCCGGCAGGCCCGAGACCAGACGCCGGATGGGTGGAGCCTCTGCGGCAGGACCTACAGTTGGGCGGCGTCCGGGCTCACGGGCGCGTTCAGGCGGGCGTGGCGCAGGATGGAGACGATCGCCGGAGCCAGCTGGTCCTCCATCTCCCGGTAGACCTCGGGCGAGCGGCGGTAGGGGTCCACGATGTCATTTTCGGCGGGGTCGGCGGGAAGCGAGAGGTGCCGCACCCCGGCGGCGCGGGCTGGCAGCCCGCGCCAAAAGGCGGCGTTGGCAGCCAGCCGGGACTCGTCGTCGGACGCTGCTTCCTGGGGGCCGGCGGGCTGGGTGTCATTTTCGGCGGCCCGCTGGTCCAGGACATTCAGCATCCGGGCGAACTCGCGGATGGTGAAGGTCCGTTTGAGCAGGGACGCGTCCAGCTGCAGGACCTCGCCGCGGTGCCCGGACGTCATGGTGAGCACCAGGTCCACGCCGCGCAGGATTGTGGGGGTGAGCTGCCGGGCAGCGAAGCCTTCGGGATTCCCGCCGAAGGTCCGCACGATGTCCGCCGAGATGGGCTGCATGGGCTGGCCCACCAGGGCGCGGGTCCCGGCGCTGGAGACTTCGAAACCGCCGGGCACTACTTGGTCAAGCCCCGCCTGCAGCAGCCGTTCGGCCACGGGCGACCGGCAGATGTTGCCGGTGCAGACGGTCAGGATTCGTACTGGTGCGGAAGTGTCCAAGGAGATTTTCTCTTTTCCCAGCTGGCGGCGGTCCGGTGGGGCCCGTGCCCTTCAACTTAACATGCGACGCCGCGGCGGCGGCTCCCACACCGGGTGCCGCCACCGCGTCGTTCACATTCCCGCCAGGTCGGCGGGCTGTCCCACGCTAGAGCGTGGCCAGCAGCTGCTTCATCTGCATGATCTCCGTCTGCTGCGCGTCCACGATCTCGTGGCCCAGCTTCACGGCTTCAGGGGATTTGCCGGCGCTGATCTCCTGCTGGGCCATGTCGATGGCGCCCTCGTGATGGCCGATCATCTGCTCCAGGAAAAGCCGCGCAGCGTCGGTGCCGGTGGCCGACTTGAGCTTGTCGATCCCTGCGTCGTCCACCATGCCGGTCATGCCATGGCCGGTGTGGTCGTTCATCATGGTGGGTGCGTTCCACCCCTGGAGCCAGCCGGTCATCTGCTCGATCTCGGGGGCCTGCGCCGCCTTGATCTTGCTGGCAAGCGCAGTCACTTCCGCCGGGACGCCCTGCTTGTCCAGGATGATGCCGCTCATCTCCACCGCCTGGGCGTGGTGCGGGATCATCATCTGGGCAAACATGATGTCGGCCTGGTTGTGGTCGGCATCCGCGGTGGGCGTCGTGCCCCCGCTGGACATGGCCCCGGAGCTGGGCATCGTGCTCGACATGGGGCCGGAGTTCCCGTGGTCCATGGGCATGCTGTTGCCCGATCCGGCGTTGCCGGCGCAGCCTGCCAGGCCGAGCGAGGCCGCCAGGGCAGCAGCAATGGACAGGGTCTTGATGGTGGTGTTCATGGTTGTCTTTCAGGGGAGTGGGTGAACTGGGCCGCGATGGATGTGGCGCAGTCCGGATTACGTCCGGCTGATCGACAGGTCGCAGGGTGTGGGGCTGGGCGGCAGGTAGCCGTAGCCGGCGCCCGCGGTGCTACCGGGGGCGCGAGGTGCAGGAATCGCGGCGGGGGATGCCTGGGGTGGGGAAAGGGTGACCGGGCTGCCGGGCGCAGAGGGGACACAGGGCGCGCCCGATTCCTGGGCGCCCGGGCAGGAATCGCCGCAGGCGGGCGAGGCAAGGGCTGGCGCGTCCGGAGTGGAGGAGCCGGGGCGCTCGCCGGCATGGCCGCCGGCAGCAGCGGAATGCGCGACGGCGGTGTGGCTGGGGGAGTGCCCGGCGCTGTGCGATGGGTGGGCGGACGCCACAGGAGAAGCCGGACTGTGGGAAATCATGACCTGCAGGCCGGACCCGTGCGAGCCATGCCCGGAGGTGAGCACGTGCATGCCCAGCAGCCCTGCGATGACGGCCAGGGCAGCGGCCAGCAGCCAGGCACAGCGAAGGAGGGACGCCACGGCGCGGGTGGTCATGGCCGTCCCTCCTTTCAATGTGCCTGGAATGTTCAACGTACCTCGGACGGGTTCAGTTTCAGGCGCCGGAGGAGCTGGGCGTTCAGTGCCACCACCACGGTGGACGCGGACATCAGCACCGCCCCTGCTGCGGGCGACAGCACCACCCCGGCGAATGCCAGGACACCGGCAGCCAATGGCACGGACAGGACGTTGTAGCCGGTGGCCCACACCAGGTTCTGCCACATCTTCCGGTAGCTGGCACGGGATAGGTCAACCATGGACAGCACGGCCCGCGGATCGTTTCCGGCCAGCACCACGCCGGCGGATTCCACTGCCACGTCGGTTCCGGCGCCGATGGCGATGCCCACCTCGGCACGGGCCAGCGCGGGTGAGTCGTTGACGCCGTCGCCCACCATGGCCACCCTCAGGCCGCGGCCCTGTAGCTCGGCCACTTTCTTGTCCTTGTCCGCGGGCAGGACCTCGGCGAACACCTCGTCGATGTCCAGATCCGCGGCCACGGCCTTGGCCACCTGGTGCGCGTCACCGGTAACCATGGCCACCTTGACCCCGCGCCGCTGCAGGGCAGCAACAGCCTGCCGGGACTCCGGCCGCACCGCATCCTCCATGCTGACGGCGCCCAGGACGTTGCCGTCGTCGACAACGTGCAGGACCGCTGCCCCGCGGTCCATCCAGGCTTTGGTGCTCCCCGCCAGGGAGGCCGGTTCCACGACGCCGAGCTCGCGCAGGAGCGCCGGCCCGCCCACATGCACCGTACGGCCTTCCACGTTGGCGCGGACGCCGCGGCCCGTCAGCGAGGTGAAGCCGGTGGCCGGAGCCAGCGCCAGGTTCCGTGCCTTCGCAGCGCGGACGATGGCCCGTGCCACGGGGTGTTCACTGTCGGACTCCACGGCGGCGGCGAGGGCAAGCACCGCGTCCGGATCTGCTCCTTCAGCTACGGCAACGTCCTTCAGCTCCGGCTCGCCGGTGGTCAGGGTGCCGGTCTTGTCGAACAGGACCACATCGATGGTCCGCATCCGTTCCAGCGCCATCCGGTTCTTGATCAGGACGCCGGCCCGCGCCGCCTGCTCGGTGGAAATGGCGATCACCAGAGGGATGGCCAGGCCAAGGGCGTGCGGGCAGGCAATGACCAGTACGGTGACGGTCCGGGTCACGGCGTCCGGGACACTTCCCATCAGCGTCCAGGCGATGAAGGTGAGGACCCCGGCGCCGGCGGCAAAGTAGAAGAGGAAGGCTGCGGCACGGTCCGCCAGGGCCTGTGCGCGTGATGATGAGGCCTGTGCTTCCTCCACCAGCCGCTGGATCCCGGCCAGGGCGGTCTGGTCGCCAACGGCCGTGACCCGGACGCGGACGCTGCTGTCCGTGGCAACGGTTCCGGCCACCACGGGATCGCCTGCGCCACGCGCCACGGTCTTGGATTCACCGGTGATCATGGACTCGTCGAACTCGGCCTGGCCGTCCACCACGTTTCCGTCAGCGGGCATGCGGGCTCCGGGACGCACCAGGACCAGGTCCCCGGCGTTGAGTTCGGACACGGGAACGGTCTCGGTGCCGCTGTCGGTGATGCGCTCGGCTTCGTCCGGCAGCAGCGCGGCGAGGGCATCAAGGGCGCCCTGCGCGGATCCGAGGGCACGCATTTCGATCCAGTGCCCCAGCAGCATGATGGCCACCAGCAGGGCCAGCTCCCACCAGAAGTCCAGGTCGAAGCCGCCGATGCCCAGGCTGGTGACCCAGGAGGCGGCGAAGGCCACCGTGATGGCCATGGCAATCAGCAGCATCATTCCGGGGGTGCGGTCTTTGAGCTCCTGCAGGCCGCCCTTGAGGAACGGCTGGCCGCCGTAGAGGAAAATCGCGGTGCCCAGGACCGGGGGGATCCAGGCGGAGCCGGGGAACTCCGGCGGCATGTAGCCCAGCAGGTGGGCCATCATGGGGCTGAAGTAGACCACGGGAATGGACAGGGCCAGCGTCAGCCAGAATCTGTTCTTGAACATGGCCGTGCTGTGCCCCGCGTGCTGGCCGTGCGTGTGGATGGTGTGGTCGTCGTCGTGCTGGCCGTGTCCGGCGTGCTGCGGGTGTCCGGTGTGCCCGGCGCTGTGTGCAGGGGGCTCCGTGAGCGTCCCCCCGGGCGGCTGGGGGTGGTCATGCCCGCCTCCCTGGTGGTGCACGGCGGGGTGGTCCTGCGTGCCGTGCTGGTCCTGCATATCGTGGTGATCCTGCATGGTTCCTCCTTGGAGGCAATCGCTGCCCGGCTTTACCCGGGGCTGCGGAAAAATGTTGGGAGCGCAGGGGCGCGGCCCGTATCAGGCCAGGGCGTAACCGGCGGCAGCCACGGCCTGGCGGACGTCGGCTTCGGACGCCCGGCCGGTCACGGCAAGCCGGGAGCGGCCGCCCGGCACCAGGTCAACCGAGGCGGAGGTTACGCCCGGAACGGCGAAGACAGCCGTTTCGACAGACCGGACGCAGTGCCCGCAGGTCATGCCTTCCACTGCAAAGCTGCGCTGCGCGGAAGCGTCCGCGTCGGCATTTACGACGGCGGCCGGAGGCTCCTGCGGGGCGGTCGCGGGGAGGATGCTGGCCGGCTCCACCGAGTGGGTTGGGGCGCAGCAGCTGCAGCCGGAGGATGCGAGGGGGAGCTGGGGACGGTTCCCGCTGTTCATGTCAGTTCCAATCCGTTGAGGGAATCAAGGGGCGCTGGGGTTGAACGGCTGTGAAAGGCTGGTGCTGGTGCGCCGGCCGGGACATACCACTTCACTGACAACACCGCCAATATACCCCCTGGGGGTATAAAGGTCAAGGACTCTAGCGCATTTCACGCGCGACTTCCATGGGACCTCCCGCACTACCTTCTGTTGCGCAACGCGACCATACTGGAAGGAGCGGGGACAGAGCCGGACCGCTGGGGGCTGGCCATTGCACGGGAGGTGGACCTGTGACGGAGCTGAGCGATTTGTACACGTATTCGAGTGCCCTCGGAGACAGCGAAAGCGATGCCGGTACCTTCCGCGTGGACATTGAGCCCTCCGGTCCAACCTTCCAGTGGTCGGACGGGATGTTCCGGCTGCACGGATACCAGCGCGGCGAGGTTGTCCCCACGCTGGAACTGATCTTTGCCCACAAGCATCCTGATGACCGCGAGCGGTGCGAGGAGATTGTGCAGCAGGTTTCCGCCACAGGCGGCTTCTTCTGCATGTATCACCGGATTGTGGACGCCCGGGGGAAGACGCGGCGTGTGGTGACCTCCGGCGAGGCGGTCTTGAGCGCCGACGGAGCAGTGCTGGCGCTCGAAGGCGTAACGGTAGACCTCAGCCGCACCCTGCAGCGCGAAACCGAACAAACGGCCCGGGACGCCGTCGCGCGAGCAACGGCAACCCGGACCGTGATCGACCAGGCCCGGGGCATCCTCATGGGCCAGCTGAGACTTGGCTCCGATGACGCGTTCCAGATGCTGGTGAGCACCAGCAGCCACCGGAACGTCAAGCTGGTGGTAGTGGCGGCGGAACTGGTGCAGTTGGCCAACTCCGCGGAGGCACGGACCTACCTGGACCGTGCCGTGCGGGCCATCCAACTGCACGGCCGGGCGAACCACGCGGGGGACCGCCGCGCGGGCTAGTGGTGCTCCACCCAGCAGGCAAGGATGGTTGTGGAGAGCTGGTATGCCAAGGCGCCGCGGGTGATGGCATCCGGTCCAACCGCAGGTGGAAGCGCCGATGCGTTCACCTGCAGCACAAAGTTGTCCTTTTGGAAAACGGCGGAACCGGCTGCAGTTTCATAGGCGGGAAAGCCCAGGTTGGCCAGCCCCTCAATGGGGGAGGCGTCTGTGGCAAGGGCTTGCATGGCGTCGAAATAAGCCCGCGCCCTCGCTTGGTCGGGCGCCTCCTGCACGGTAATCACCAGTGCACCTTCGGTTAGATGGTAGGTGCAGGTGAAGGTGCCGTTGGCCCAGCTGCTTACCGTGTGCGGTTTCCGGTCGAGCGACAGGATGCTGGTCAGCCGTTCCATCGGCTGGTCCCCGCATACCATCCTGGCGGCCGCGCTGGGGCCTCCGGGGCTGGTTTCGGGAACAGCTGTATCGGTGCCATGGTGGCCGGCATGGGCCGCCGCCGTTGAGCCGGCGGGGCCGGGGGGCGCCGCTGGAAGGGCCTGCCCGGCTGATCCCGCCGCAGCACAGCCGGTGAGCAGCAGCGACAGCGCCAGGGTTGCCAGCAGGGGAGCACGGTTCTTCATGACGATCCGTCCTGGCCGCCGCGAGTGGGGCGGCCGTTGTTGTCTGTCCGATCAGGCTTTGAGCTTGGCGAAAACGACGTAGTTGTCATCGAAGAGGCCGGTGGCGGCGTCATAACCGTCGCAGGTGATCAGCCTCAGTTCGGACTCCGGAGTGTTGCCGTAAACCTCAAGGGTGGGGAAATTGTCTTTGCCGTAGACGGCAGCGCGTTCGACGACGAAAAGGGCCGTGCTGCCGTCCGTCCGCGCCACACTGACCTCGGCTCCGGGCGCGAGTTTACGGAGGTCGGCGAAGACACCTTTGTGGCCGCCGAGCGCGTTGACATGCCCCAGCACCACGGCCGGGCCGCGCTCGCCGGGCGTCGGCGAGCCGTTGTACCAACCAGCCGGGGCTCCGTTGCCCTTGTCTTCCGGGACCTGCAGCGAGCCGTTGGGCCGCAGGCCCAGGCTCAGCAGTTCCGTGCGCAGGCCAATCGAGGGGATATCAAGCGCCGCCGGTTCGGACCGGGGCAGGACTGGGGGTTCGACGACGGGAGGTGCGGTGGGTGCGGGCGGGCCGGCAGGAACGGGGGCGGTGGAGATTGGCGCGGCGGGCGAAGGCATGGACGCGGAAGGTGCGGGGGATGCCGACGGTACGGGGGAGAGCGAAGGCGATGGGCCGGTGGCGGACGTTCCTGGTGCGGAGCCGCAGCCGGTGAGGGCGAGCAGGAGCAGAAGCCCGGCAGCCGCGGGGGCCCGAAGGCTTCCACGGCTGCCGGAGTTCAGGAAGGACATGGCGTGGTCCAGCCAGCCGGACTTAGGCTTCCGAACCTGAACCGCGGCGGCGGACCAGGTAGGCGCCACCTGCTGCCGCTGCCAGGACCAAGCCGCCGCCCAGGGCGAGGGCGCCGCTGTCGGTGCCACCGGCCTGCTGCGCAACGCCCGTGTCAACGCCGCCGGCGGGCATCTTCATCTGCCCCGCTTTAAGCGTCCCGCAAAGGGCGGGGGAGGTGGCAGCGAGTGGGAGGCTCGGAACGAGGTCCGATTTGGCGGCCTGCCCGGCCGGGCTGAGGGTGGCCGGATCGAGCCCGTGGACAACGACGACGGCGGTGCCGGACTCCAGGGCGGATTTGGTCTCGGCGTTGAGTTCGAAAGTTCGGTCCACGGTGTAGCTGGCACCCTGGCCCGCAACCTTGAGGTCGAGCCCGGCCGCAGGGCTGGTATCGCCGCTGGTGGACAGGGTCGTCACAATTCCGCCGTAGCTGGGTGCACCCTCGGTGGTGGAAACAACGCCGTCGCCGTCCTTGTCTGCCGACGGTGCGGGGCAGACGCCTTGGGCGCCGCCGTGGATGTGCTGGACGTGGGGGTAGGGCGCGTTGTTGAAGGTGGAGGCCAGGCCGGAGACCTTCAGGACGGCGTGTGCCTGATTGCCGGTGACGTCCACGGTGACGGTGCCCGAGGCAGAGCTGCCATTGATTTGGGTGAGAGTGGACTGGTATGTGTGGTCCGCTGCGGAGGCGGGACCGCCCGAAAGGGCCAGGGCGCCCAGGGCGAGGGTGGGAACTGCGAGGAAACGAAGTGTCTTGTTCATCGGAAAGCATTCTCCTCATGCAAGTGACGTTTTGTCCCAGATGAGGGACATTACTGATTCGATGCCATCGAAGCGCCGGATGGGTGTTTTTGTGAACTGGCCCACAAAACCCCGAAATCCGTCGGAGAAGAGTGTTTGGGGGGGGGGCGGCAGCGGGGCGCCGTAGAATGGACCGAAGGTGCGCCGGGAAGTCTGGTCGGCATGTATTTGTCGAACCCGGATTTAAGGACGCCTGCATGAGCGCCACACCGCCCACCCCACGCCAGAACAAATTCTTCGGTTCCACCGTTTTTTCCCGTGGCAGCTACGCCGAGGCGCTGCGGATCGGCGAGATCCTCCGCAAGGAAACCGTCGGCGGTGCCCTCCTGGTGGTCGCTGCCGTCATCGCGCTGGTATGGGCAAACTCCCCGGCGTCGGACAGCTACTTTGCCCTCCGCGACTTCAAGGTTGGCTACGAACCATGGCACCTTGAACTGAGCCTGGGGGCGTGGGCGGCGGATGGGCTGCTGGCCATCTTCTTCTTCCTGGTGGGCCTGGAACTCAAACGCGAATTCGTGGCCGGTGACCTGCGCCAGATCAGCAAGTCGATCGTGCCGGTAGCGGCAGCCGTGGGAGGCGTGGCGGTCCCCGCGGTGATCTACGCCGTCGTCAATCTCGCCAGCCCGGAAACGCTCCGGGGGTGGGCCATTCCCACCGCAACGGATATTGCTTTTGCCGTTGCCGTCCTGGCGATCATAGGGTCCCACCTGCCCAGCGCCCTGCGGATCTTCCTGCTTACTCTGGCAGTGGTGGATGACCTGATTGCCATCAGCATCATCGCGTTCTTCTACTCCAGCGACATCCAGGTGGCGCCTCTGCTTCTGGCGCTGGTTCCGCTGGCCGTTTATGCCTTCCTGGCGCATAAGTTCCGGCGGTTCTTTGGCCTGCATGCCGCCGCTGCCTGGCTGGTCCTGCTGCCCCTGGGCGCCGTGACGTGGGCGCTGGTGCACGCTTCCGGTATCCATGCCACCGTGGCGGGCGTACTGCTGGGCTTCGCCATTCCGGTGATCCGCTCCCAGGCGTCGGGCGGACCCGAAGCCGGACCCGGGCTGGCGGAGATCTTCGAGCACCGGTTCCGGCCCATCTCCGCGGGCGTGGCAGTGCCTGTGTTCGCGTTCTTTTCGGCCGGCGTGGCCGTGGGTGGCTGGGCTGGATTGGGCTCAGCCCTCACGGACCCCGTGGCGCTGGGCATCATCCTGGGCCTGGTCCTGGGCAAGCCGATCGGCATCCTGGCCACCACGTGGATCCTGACCAAAGCCACCAGGGCCACCCTGGACAGCTCCTTCAAATGGATCGACGTGTTTGGCGTTGCGCTGTTGGCGGGGATCGGCTTCACCGTGTCCCTGCTGGTGGCGGAACTCAGCTTCGGCAACGGCAGCCTGCATGACGACCATGCCAAGGTTGGCATCCTGGCCGCGTCGCTGATTGCCGCGCTGCTGGCAACCGCCGTGCTGCGCACCCGCAACCGGCAGTACCGCCTGGCCGAAGAGCTGGAGAACGTGGATTCGGACCACGACGGCGTCCCGGACGTCTACCAGGACCGCGCCTGAGCCCTCACCGGGCTTCAGGCGGTGGCGAGCGGCTTGGCCGGGGGCTGGGGCTTGGCGGTGACGTCCGGTTTCACCGGCGCCCCGGCCTCCACGTGGCGGATCTCCAGGGCTTCGGGGTCCAGCAGCTTGCGCGTGCCGGTCCGGGCGTCCAGGATCCAGAAGAGTTCAAGGGCCGGGACGACGTCGGTCACGCGCCCTTTGTGGAAGAGCCTGCCCCTGTGCCAAGCCTCGATCTGATCCCCGATCCGAAGCTGGGCCGTACGTACTCCTTGTGCCTCCATAATGGGCTGCCTCCTGCTGTTGTATCCCCGTAAGGACAGCTTGGCGGGGAGACATTGCCGGAGTGTTTCCACAGGATGATTTTTCTGTGTCAGGAGAGACGGCTGGTGCTCAGTCCTCCACCGGGAACGCCACGGCTTCGCCCACCACCCGCAGGCACAGTTCCATGCCGGGCCGGGCGATCGAGGCGTTCCAGTGCCGAATGGTGATCACCTCGCCGCCGCCGGGGTACCGGTGGTCAGCGTGCTCGGCCACTTCCTGCGGCACGTTCAGCTTCAGCCGCACGGTGGTTTCGGGGCCGAAGTAGTCCGTGTCCACCACCACGCCGCGGATGGGTCCGTCCTCGGCGATGCGGATCTGTTCCGGCCGCAGCATCAGCTGTACCCGGCCCTGCGCCGGCGGCCGGCGGACCGGGATGCCGCCCAGGGAGCAGGTGGCCAGGGAGCCCTCCAGCCAGGCGTCCAGGATGACGGCATCACCCAGGAATTCGGCGGTGGCCCGGTCCGCGGGGCGGGTGTACACCACGAAGGGGTTACCGATCTGGGCCAGCTTGCCGCCGCGCATCACGGCCACCTGGTCCGCGAAGGACAGGGCCTCGGCCTGGTCGTGCGTGACCAGGATGGTGGTGACCCCTGCCTCGGCCAGGACCTTGGCCACGGCCCGGCGGGTGGCCACGCGCAGGCCCGCGTCCAGGGCAGAGAAAGGCTCGTCCAGCAGCATCAGCTCCGGTTCGCGCGCCAGCGCCCGGGCCAGGGCGACCCGCTGCTGCTGGCCGCCGGAGAGCTGGTGCGGGCGGCGCTTGGCCATGGACGCATCCAGCGACACCATTTCCAGCAACTCCGCCACGCGGGCGTTGACGGCGCGGCGGCCGCCGTCGAGCTTGGCCGCATTCAGGCCGAAGGCAATGTTCTGGCCCACCGTCAGATGCGGGAACAGGGCACCGTCCTGGGCCACGTACCCGATCTCCCGCTTGTGCGCCGGAAGCCACGCGCCATCACCAGCGACAAGGGTCCCGTTCAGCGAGATGCTCCCGGTGTCCGGATGTTCAAACCCGGCGATCAGGCGCAGCAGCGTGGTTTTGCCGGAGCCGGACGGGCCCACGATGGCGGTGGTGCCGCCCTTGGCCACGGAGAGGTTGACGCCCCTCAGGACCGCCTGCGATCCGAAGTTCTTGGTGACGTCCGTGATCTGCAGGTGGCTGTTGGTGGTTGCCGCCACCGAGGGTGCCACCCGGGGCTCGGGCAGCCTGCGGGTTGATGGTGCTGTCACTGTCCGGCTACTTTCTTGGACTGTTGGAAGAGGAGGTAGGTCATGGGCGCGGAAAGCAGGATCATCAGCAGCGCGTAGGGAGCGGCGCCGGCATAGTCGATTTCGCTGCTCTTGCTCCAGAACTCGGTGGCCAGGGTCTTGGTGCCGTTGGGGGACAGGAGCAAGGTGGCGGTGAGTTCGTTGGCGATGGCCAGGAACACCAGGGCCGCCCCGCCTGCGGCGGCCGGGGCGGTAAGCCGCAAGGTGACGCGGATGAAAGCCAGCAGCGGCGGCTTGCCCAGCGCCTGCGCGGCCTCGTCCAGTTCCTTAGGGGCCTGTGCCAGCCCGGCCCGGAGGTTGACCAGGGCGCGGGGGAGGAACAGGAGCACGTAGGCTGCCACCAGGAGCCCCGCCGTCTGGTACATCCCCGGGACCATGCGGATGCTCACGGTGACGAATGCCAGGGCCACGACGATGCCGGGCATGGAGCTGGTGACGTAGTTGGACAGTTCCAGGGACTTGCTGAACCAGCCCGGGTGGCGGACGGCGAGGTATGCCATGGGGAAGGCCACCACGGTGGTGGCTGCGGCGCCCGCCAGCCCGTAGGTGAAGGTGGTGAAGAGGGCAGGCAGGAACTCGGACGCGGTCCAGATGTCCGCCCCGCCGGCCAGGATCCACCGCATGACGTAATACAGCGGAAGTCCGAACGCCAGTGCCGTCAGCACCACCAGGAACAGCTGGGCCGGCACCTGGTACGCGTGCAGCGGCAGCCGCAGCGCCCTTGCCTGCACGCCGGAACCGATCCTCGCGTAGCGGGCGGTGCCGCGGCTGCGGACCTCGGCCACCAGCAGGAGCAGGCAGAAGAACACCAGGACGCTGGCCAGCATGTTCCCGGCTGCGCCGTTGAAGGTGGACTGGTACTGGGTCATGATCGCGGTGGTGAAGGTGTCGAACCGGATCATCGCGAACGCGCCGTATTCGGCAAGCAGGTGCAGCCCCACCAGCAGGGCGCCGCCGGTCAATGCAATCCGGAGTTGGGGGAGCACCACGCGGAAGAAGGACCGCCAGGCCCCCAGCCCCAGGGCTGCGGCGGACTGTTCAATGGCCGGGTCCAGCCGGCTCAGGGTGGCCGCGGCCGGGATGTACACCAGCGGGAAATAGGACAGCGTGGAGATCAGGATGCCGGATCCCAGCCCCCCGAGCGACGGGACGGCCGATACCCAGGCATAGCTGTTCACGAACGCGGGGACGGCCAGCGGAGCGGCCAGCAGCACGGCCCAGATCCGGTGGCCGCGCAGTTTGGTCCGCTCCACCAGCCACGCTCCCGCCACGCCAAGCAGCAGGCACAGCGGGATGGTGGCGGCCATCAGGAGCAGGGTGTTCAGCAGGAGTTCGCCCACGCGGGGACGCAGGATAAGCCCGACGGCAGTGTCCCACCCGGTTGCCACCGTCATGTAGGCCACGTACCCCAGCGGGACGAGGGAGAAGAGGGCGATCAGCACCGCCAGGAGGGACACTGCGGAAACGCCGAAAGGCGGGCGGGGGCTGTTGCCCCGGCCCGCCGTCGTCGTGCTCCGCCTGGGAGGAGCCGATAGATCGGTGGTCACGGAATTAGAGGAGTCCTGCCTGGGTCATCAGATCGGTGACCTTCTCGGAGTTGAGCTTGGCGGCGTCAACCTTGGGTGCCTGCAGGTCCTTGATGGGAACCAGCTTGTCATTGGCGGGAACGTCGGAGCCGATGGCGTACTCGAAGGACGTACCGTTCTTGAGTACCTCCTGACCCTTCTTGCCGGTGATGAACTTCAGAAACTCCTGCGCAGCCGCAGCGTTCTTGGAGGACTTCAGCACACCGCCGCCGGAAACGGACAGGAACGCGCCCGGGTCCTGGTTCTTGAAGTAGTACGGGGTGACGTTGCTGGAGTTTTCGCCGGTCTTGGCCTGGTCGCCGTAGTAGTAGTAGTGGTAGATCAGGGCGGCATCCACTTCACCGGCGTTGACGGCCTTCATGGCCGTGCTGTTTCCCTTGTAGGCCTTGGAGTTTTCCTTCATCCCCTTCAGCCACTCTTCCGTGGCGGACTCGCCCTTCAGTTCCAGGAGCGCGGAGACGATGGCCTGGAAGTCGGCACCGCTGGGGGAGGCAGCCCACCTGCCCTTCCATTCGGGGTTGGCCAGGTCAAGCATGGACTTGGGCAGCTTGTCCTCGGTGAGCTTGGTCTTGTTGTAGACCAGCACGGTGGAGCGGGCGGCGATGCCGGTCCACTTGCCGGTGGACGGCGAGAATTCGGCCGGGACCTGGGCCAGGGTGTCCTTGTTGACGTCGGCGAACAGGCCGGCGTTCTCCACCTGCGTCATGGCGGGGGAGTTCTCGGTCAGGAACACATCCGCGGGGGAGGCCTGGCCTTCCTGGATGATCTGGTTGGACAGTTCGGTGTCCGAGCCCTGGCGCATGGTCACCTTGATGCCGGTTTCCGCTGTGAAGGCATCCACCCATTCCTTGGTGAGGCTCTCGTGCTGGGCGTTGTACACCGTGATTTCACCCGAGGAGGCGCCGCCGGAAGCGGCGGACGAGCTGTCGCCGGCGGGGGTGGCGCCGCCGCAGGCGGTCAGGCCGAGAGCTGCGCTGGCGGCGAGTGCGATGCCGGCCAGCGCGCTGTTGCGGATCTTCATTGAGGCTGCTTTCGGTGGGGAAAAAGTCTGCTTGAACCTAGGTCCTATTAGGCAACACGAATGTTTCCTATGTCAGAAAACTGTAGGGTAGGCAAACCTAAGCTCCAAGCCGAAGAGCCCCTTAAGTGACGAGGTTCACATCAATTACGAAACTTGGGCGTGACGTAATTGCCGATGTATCGGCGACTTGCTCGCAGGGCCTTCAACAGCGCTGCCCATAGACACTGGCGCTACTCACAAGTGCTGGCGCTGCCCGTATTCGGGTAGCGCCAGCGTCTTTGCGCCTCGAAGGCCAGGATGCGCCTCGAAAAGCGGGGGAGCCTGGCTACTTGTTCGGGTTGGGATCGTGGAGGTCGTGTTCACCGATATCGGCGGCGCCCAGGAGGCCCTCTCCAGGGGCATTTTCATGCGGATGTACGCGGATACTCAGCTCGGGATGGTGCAGGTCCAGGGCGGGGCGCTCGGAACGGATCCGGGGGAGCGAGGTGAAGTTGTGGCGCGGCGGCGGGCAGGACGTGGCCCACTCCAGTGAAGCGCCGAAGCCCCAGGGGTCGTCCACCGTGACCTTCTTCCCGGCGCGCCAGGTGATGAACACATTCCAGAAGAACGGGATCAGTGACGCACCCAGCAGGTAGGAACCGATGGTGGAGAACTGGTTCATGAAGGTGAAGTTGTCCTCCGGCATGTAGTCGGCGTACCGCCGCGGCATGCCCAGGACGCCCAGCCAGTGCTGGATGAGGAACGTGGCGTGGAAGCCCAGGAAGAGCATCCAGAAGTGGATCTTGCCCAGGCGCTCGTTGAGCATGGTGCCGGTGAACTTGGGCCACCAGAAGTAGAATCCGGCGAACATGGCGAAGACGACGGTGCCGAACACCACGTAGTGGAAGTGCGCCACCACGAAATAGGTGTCCGAGACGTGGAAGTCCAGCGGCGGGGAGGCCAGGATGATGCCGGTCAGGCCGCCGAACAGGAACGTGGCAAGGAATCCCATGCTCCACAGCATGGGCGTCTCGAAGGTCAGCGATCCGCCCCACATGGTGCCGATCCAGTTGAAGAACTTCACGCCGGTGGGCACTGCGATGAGCATCGTCATGAACGCGAAGAATGGCAGGAAGATGGCGCCCGTGACGTACATGTGGTGTGCCCACACCGTCACGGAGAGGGCTGCGATGGCGATGGTGGCGTACACGATGCCCTTGTAGCCGAACAGCGGCTTGCGGCTGAATACCGGGAAGATTTCCGAGACGATGCCGAAGAACGGCAGCGCGATGATGTACACCTCCGGGTGGCCGAAGAACCAGAACAGGTGCTGCCACAGGATGGCGCCGCCGTTGGCGGGGTCGAAAATGTGCGCGCCGAACTTGCGGTCCGCGCCGAGCGCGAACAGTGCGGCGGCCAGCGGCGGAAACGCCATCAGCACCAGGATGGCCGTGACCAGGGTGTTCCATGTGAAGATGGGCATCCGCCACATGGTCAGGCCCGGGGCGCGCATGCAGATGATGGTGGTGATGAAGTTGACCGCACCCAGGATGGTGCCGAAGCCCGACAACGCCAGGCCGAACACCCACAGGTCGCCGCCGATGCCGGGGGTGAAGGTGGTGTTGGACAGTGGCGCGTAAGCGAACCAACCGAAGGACGCGGCGCCCTGCGGAGTGATGAAGCCGGACACCGCGATGGTGGAGCCGAACAGGAAGAACCAGAATGCCAGCGCGTTCAGGCGCGGGAAGGCAACGTCCGGCGCACCGATCTGCAGCGGCATGATGACGTTGGCGAACCCGGCGAACAGCGGGGTGGCGAACATCAGCAGCATCATGGTGCCGTGCATGGTGAACAGCTGGTTGTACTGCTCTTTGGTCTGCAGGATCTGCATGCCGGGCTCGAACAGCTCGGCGCGGATCAGCAGCGCCATCACTCCGGCCAGGCAGAAGAACACGAAGGACGAGATCAGGTACATGTACCCGATGGTCTTGTGGTCAGTGGAGGTGATCCAGTTGACCACGATGGTGCCTTTGGGGCGCCGGACCACTGCCGGTGCCGCCGTGGCTGCCGTTCCACCCATTCTCTGGCCTGTGGTGGTCATTACGGTGCCGTCCTTTACTCTGTTGGTTCCAAAGCCTGCGGTGCCGGTGCCGACTGCGGCTGCCGGTTGAAATCGTTGCCCAGGCTTCCGGTGTTGCCCTTGGCCTTCAGGTCGGCCATGTGGCTGTCATACTCCTGCTGGCTCACCACCCGGACCTTGAAGAGCATCTCTGAGTGGTACTCACCGCACAGCTCCGCGCATTTGCCCATGTATTCGCCGGTGCGCTGCGGGGTGATGCTGATGTATGGGTTGTACTGTTCGTGGCCCGGGTAGAGGTCGCGTTTCTGCAGGAAATCGATGACCCAGAAGGAATGCTGCACGTCGCGGGACTGAAGGTGCAGCTCCACCTTCTTGCCAACGGGCAGGTAGAGCGTGGGCAGCCGGTCCGGGGCGCCGTAGCCGCCTGTCAGGTGGGCCTGCTGCCCGGCGTCCTCATGGACCTGTTCCTTGACGTAGTTGAAATCCCACGACCACTGTTTGCCGAAGACATCGATCACCACGTCCGGATTGGCGTAGCGCTCATCGATGGCGCGCTGGTCCCGGTCCGTGAAGACGAACAGGACGCCGATGACGATCAGCGGGACCGCGAGGTAGAACACCTCAAGCGGAAGGTTGTAGCTCAGCTGCGCCGGGAACCCCACCGTGTTTTTCCTGCGACGGTAGGCCACGATCACCCAGATCATCAGGCCCCAGGTAATGATCCCCACGATCAGCGCGGCGATCCAGGAGTTGACCCACAGGTCAGTGATGAGCGGAGTCTTGTCGGTGGTGTCCCGGGGGCCCGGAAGGAAACCGCGGGTGACTTCCGCGGAGCAGGAGGCCAGGGCCGGCATGGCCAGGAGGCCAACTGCCAGTGCCGCGAAGCGCCGCGTCCTGTGATTCCTGAACGGTCTTCTACCCACTTGTGGTCCCTCCGGCACGCTCCAGAAGCCCAACTGCATGAGCCCACCGCACCAGCAAAAAGCCCGGTGGGTTGTGTGGCCAACCCTACGCGGGGAGGATGCTGATGGAAGGGGACGGGCTGCGGCCGGGACAAGACCGGAACGCCAGTCCAGGGACGGAAAGGGCAGTCATGGACCCAGCAGAAATGCTCATCGCGGCGGGCCAGTTCAGCGCGGGCACCGATCCCGGGGAAAATACGACGGCGGCCGGCCGGTTGATTGCGCAGGCTGCGGAAGCAGGGGCGCAACTGGTGGTCCTGCCCGAGTCCAGCCTGTACGGCACCAGCGAGCCGGCCGGGGCCCTGTCAGCCATCGCGCAGGACCTGGACGGCCCGTTCATCCGGAGCATGGCGGGTTTCGCCCGGGAGCATGGCATCGCGGTGGTGGTGGGAACCTATGAGAAGACGGAGGCTGGGCCTCCGTTCAACACCCTGGTGGCTCTGGACAGGCGCGGCAAGATCCTCGGCTGCTACCGGAAAGTGCATCTCTACGATGCCTTCGGGTACCGGGAAAGCGACGGGATCACGCCGGGCAGCGCCGGGAGGCCGCTGGTCTTCACCCTGGGCGGCTTCAGCTTCGGCGCCTTCACCTGCTACGACCTCCGCTTCCCCGAGAGTGCCCGCGCCGCGGTCGATGCAGGAGCCGATGTCCTGCTGGTGCCGTCCATGTGGATCCGAGGCCCAGGGAAGGAGGAACACTGGTCCACGCTGGCCAGGGCGAGGGCCATCGAGAACACGGCCTACCTCCTGGCAGCCAACCAGGCAGGGCCGCTGGCCACCGGATACTCCATGGCGGTGGACCCGGCCGGGGTGGTGGTGGCGAATGCCGGCGAGGAGCCCGGCCTGATCGTCGCCCGCCTCAGCCGGGACCGGCTGGCCCGGGTGCGCGAGCAGGTGCCGGTGCTGGAAAACCGCCGCTACGCCGTCGTGCCCCTCCCCGACGCAAGGCGCTGAACGGGCCGGGACGGGCGGCTGCAGGCGAGAATTACCGGCTGCCCGCCCAGACCGATGCTGCACCCGAGTGGCCGGTTGCGATGCTTTGGTAGACCAGGAAAACTCCGGCCAGCACGCCCAATACCGAGGTGGCGGGGAGCAGCCAGCGCGCTTCGAGGATGCCGCGCAGGCCGCGGAAGGCGGGACGCCTGGTCAGGATGGAAGGGAAGGCAGCGGCGATCTGTGCAGCCACCACCACCAGGAAGAAGGCGGTGACGAAGCGCAGGAAGCTTCCCTGTTCGGCGTGTTCCTCGATCAGTTTTGAGACCGGCCTCGCCTTCTCCAACTGCTCCCCGGCTTCCGCCGTAAGGACGGACAGCGGGACCAGAATCAGGGCAAGGATCCCCAGCGGCCAGGCCAGGTAGCGCCTTGAGCGCCGGAGCAGCGCGAAAACCACCGCAGACAGCCCGGCCAGCGGCGCCAGGACCACCACGCCGTGGATCAGCAGGATATGGGCGGGAAGGCCGGCGATCTCCATCAGGCGATCCCGGTGGTGCCCAGCAGGCTGCCCACGGCAAACGTGAAGGCCATGGCAAGCGCGCCGCCCACCACCAGCCGGATGGTCGCCTTGCGCTTGGAGCTTCCGCCGATCTTGGCGCTGACGGTGCCGGTCAGGGCCAGCGCCAGGATGACGGCGACGAAGGTGACGGGGATGCGCGCCTGTTCAGGCGGGAAGATGATGGCCAGCATCGGCAGCACGGCGCCGACGGTAAAGGCGATGGCGGAGGCGAAGGCGGCGTGCCAGGGGCTCACCACTTCTTCTTCGTCAATGTTCAATTCGGCGGCCAGGTGGGCTTTCAGCGGGTCCTTTGCCGTCAGCTCTTCGGCAACCGTGCGGGCCGTGGCCTCACTGAGTCCCTTGGCCTGGTAAATCCCGGCAAGTTCTTCCAGCTCGCCTTCGGGATCGTCCCGAAGTTCCTGGCGCTCCTTTTCGATCAGCGCCCGCTGGCTGTCGCTCTGGCTGCTCACGGAGACGTATTCGCCCAAGGCCATGGACACCGCACCGCCCACTACTGCGGCCGTGCCGGCCACCAGGATGGGCGCAAGGTCGTTGGTGACGCCCGCGACGCCCACCACTGTTGCCGCGACGGAGACGATGCCGTCGTTGGCACCGAGGACACCGGCGCGCAGCCAGTTGAGGCGTGCTGCCACGCTGCTGTCGTGGGGTTCGCGGCTCAGCTTGAGAGTTTCAGACATGCTGGCAGTAAAGCACCGCATGGACCCCCGTGCCACGAAGGTTTGCATCCCCTAACCGTGTTGGCAGGGAAAGGGTCAGGCGGGGGACACCCGGAACCGGAGCCCGAAGTGATTCAGCGTGCCCGGCAGTGGCCGGTCCGGGGACAGCCGGTGGGACTCCAGGGTGAAGGTGCTGTCCTGCAGCAGGCGGGCCAGCAGGGCACTGGTCAGCAGCAGCACCAACTGGCGGCCGGGGCACCGCACCGGCCCGTCGCTGAAGGGAACCACGCCCCAGTCTTCGGGATCACCGGGGCGGGCATCGTCGTGCTGCAGCCAGAGGCCGGGGTCGAAGGTATCGGCCTGCGTGAGGCGACGGCCGTCGCGGTGGAAGTAAGGGGCAAAGACCAGCACGCCGCAACGCGCCGGCATGGTTCCGTTCTCCCAGGCGACCTCACGGGTGGTCTGGCGCAGGATCATGGGCGTGGTGGGCCACAGCCGCAGGGACTCCAGCACGCAGGCGCGCAGGAACGGCAGGTTCCGGCCGCCGGTTTGATCAGCAGCAACTTCCACCCGGGCCTGCGCTGCCTGGCTGGGATGGCTGGCCAGGAGCGCCAGGGTGCGGATTGCCGCCATCCCCGCCGGTTCGAACGCGAACAGCCACTGGGGGACCTGGTCGCCGGGCGCCGTGGGGTCCGAGTCGGGCCGCCCGCGCAGGGCGGAGGCCAAGGTGCCGGGCGGAGCGGCACCGATGCCGGCGCGCACACGCCCCAGGAATTCGGTCCGCACGCTGTGGCGGCGCGGCTTCAGGCCGGACCAGTTGGCGTCCTTCCGCAGCCGGGCCAGCATATCCGTGAGTTCGACGTCGTCCCTCGCCGCATCGCCGAAGACCACCCGCCGGACGGCCCGGTGCCAGGCGGCGGTGAACAGCGGCCAGTCCAGCGCTCCGTCGGCCGACCCGACGTCGCCCATGGCCGCAAGCAGCAGGGCGTCCGCTTCCTCTTCAACGACCGGCAGGAAGGAATCGGCGAACCGGTGGACCGGGCTGGCGGTATCCAGCGCCTGTTCCTGCAGCGCCCGCCGCACAGTCCTGTCGGTGCCGGTGGAAACCAGCACATTCCGTGGCTCGAAGTGCGCCAGCGCACCGCGTTTTTCGCTGCTCGCCGGCGAGAAGGGCTCCGGCGACTCCGCCAGGACCCGGTGGAGCTGGTCCGGGCGAAGGACCACCGCCTGCTTCCTGAAGGGCAGCCGGAGCAGGAGCGGACCGGCAGGATACTTGGCGTCCAGCTTCTGCATCCGCGTCACGGCGCGCCGGTCCAGGCCCAAGCGCTCGGCCAGGGCCTCGACCCGCGGCCGCCGGATCAGGGGACCTTTGGCCGCCGTCGGAATGAAGACGTCCATCAGGAACGCTGCCGTTTCGCCGATGCCGGCGCGCGGAAGGGAATGCATGGGTACCTGCCTTGCTCGGGTGCTCGTCCTAGGGTGAGGTACCCGATTCTGGGCTCCTGTAGCGGCAGGACATTTTTTGCCCCCAGCAACCGGCTTTCGGCCCTAGCGGTGCCTCTCCGGCGGGAGGAGGCTGGAGGGCGTCCCGTATGAAGGATCTGCCATGGACGTCCGCCTCCTCTCCCAAGTGCTCTCGCTGCGTGCAGCGTGGCGGCGAAGGGACCGGTGGGATGCCGCGCGCATCGCTGTCCACCAGGAACGGGCCCTGCAACGGCTGCGCGAAGCCACCTATGCGGGCTCGGAATTCTACCGGCGCCATCACGCGGGGCTGCACGAGGCTCCCTTGCAGGAACTGCCGCCCGTGAGGAAAGCGGATCTGATGGAGCACTTCGATGAAGCCATCACCACCCCGGACCTGAACCTCGCCGATGTGCAGGACCATTTGCAGGAGCTCGCAGAAGGCGGAGGGGACCCCGGCCGACCATGGAGGGGCCGGTGGTGGGTTGCCGCGACCGCCGGAACGGCGGGCGGCCCGGGGATCTTCGCCTGGAACCGGTTTGAATGGGCAGCTGTCCTGGCGTCCTATGCCCGAGCGTATGACTGGGCCGGCATCTCAGCCGGGAGCCGGGGAAAGCCGGTGAAGACAGCGCTGGTCAGCTCCCGCGTCCCCACCCACCAGTCCGCAGCCGTCGCAGCGTCCCTGGCCTCCCGGTTTGTACCAACGCTCCGGCTCGATGTCACTGCGCCACTGGACGGAATCACGGCCGCCCTGAACGGGTTCCAGCCGAAGGTGCTGGTGGGTTATGCCTCCGCCCTCAAGCCGCTGGCTGCCGAACAGTCCGCCGGGCGGCTGCATATTGCACCCGCCGGCGTCATGTCTGCCTCCGAGGTCCTGACCAGACAGGCTGCCTTGGAGATGGAGGCAGCCTGGGGGACTGCCCCGATTGACGTCTATGCAGCTACCGAAACAGCAGGTATCGCTTCGGGCTGCCCCTACCGGAACAGCCACCTCTACGAGGACCTGGTGATCCTCGAGCCTGTTGACCAGGCCGGAGCACCGGTCCCGGCGGGAACGACAGGGGCCAGAGTGTTGGTTACCGTCCTGTTTTCCCGCACCCTGCCCCTGATCCGCTACGAGATGTCCGACAGCGTCAGGGTCGGCGGGCGTGGCTGCCCCTGCGGGCGATCCTTCAGCCTCCTTGAGGAAGTGGAGGGGCGCCTCGAAGATGTCCTGGAGCTTTCGGGAAGGGAAGGTCCCGTCAGGCTCCATCCGATCGTGTTCCATCATGTGCTGGATGAGGTGGCAATGGGCTGGCAAGTGATCCAGGAACCCGCGCGGCTGCGCGTCCTTGTGGCCGGAATCGCGCCAGGACAAAATCCGGAGGGAATCCGTGCGGCCGTGGCGGGGGCGCTTGATGCCGCGGGCGTGCCGGCACTCCCGGTGGTCGTGCAGCCGGTTGACCGGATCGAGCGCACCGCCTTGGGTAAAGCTCCCTTTGTCCGGGCGCTGCGCAGTTCACGCTGACCCGCAATCCATGGCAGGCGCGGGCAGACGTGGGGTGCGGCAGCGCTTGAATCCGCTCAGGCCGGTTCAGCAGCGTCCTGGTCCGGTATCTCGATCTGGAATCCGCAGGCGCAGCGCAGCACCCTGGTGGCCAGGTACACGCCAAGGGCTTCCGGCAACTGGCCATAGGTGCCGTGGATGCTGCGCATTTCGGCTCCGCTGGCGGCCATGACCTGTCCGCAGTGGACGTAGTGGCCGCCCCGGACCAGGACGTCCGGAGTACGCCGGCTTTCGGTGGCCATCAGGCGACGGCGGGGTAGCTGCTGAGGATGTAGTCCGCCGCGGCGGGGCCCGTCATGCGCAGCCGGCAGTTCCGGACATCCACGCCGCAGCGCAGCATTCCCGCGCGGAAGGCCTGGTCCGGCTTCGGCGTCAGGCCGTGCAGCGCTGCCCAGCTGACGTAAAGGCCGTAGAGGCAGTCGGGACCAAGGGGGTGGTCCCTGGAAGGGTCGGAGATAGTTGCTTCGTCGAGGAATAGCTGGAACTGCGAGGACGCCATTGCGTGTCTCTTCCGCTGCTGCTTAATTGCCGCCGTTGGACTACAGCAGCTGCTCTGGCCGGCCTTTGCAGAAGATCCGGGGAGGACGGGGCATGATCCCAGTCACAGGTACTAATCTACGCGGGGGTAGGGCGGAAGTACAGCCGGAGCAATTGCGGCTGCGCAACCGCACCCCTTCCCACGGATTGATAAGGCTGCTTATCATATTGTTCCCTTCCGACGGCGGCCACGGCACCGGGGATGAAATGGTGCAGAGGTTGCCGGGGAAGATTCGACTCATGCGTGCTCCGGAAGGGTAACCAAGAGATATGGAGAACAACGAGATGAACGATTCACCCCTGCACAAGGAATTGCCGCTGCCCGACTATGACCACCTGCCCGTCGGCACCCTTCCCACGCGCATTAACGGGCTGGACGAAGCGGACGTTGCCCAGCTGGTCACCTACGAGAAGGCACACGGAAACCGGCTCCCGATCCTGCAGATCCTGGAGAAGCGGTTGCAGGACCTGCAAAGCGGTGCAGAGCCGAGTGGCACCCGGAATCCGACCACTCCGGAGGTCCAAGGCAACGCAGGGACCCCGCAGTCGTCCTCCGTCCCCGGGCCCCCGGTGAACCCGCCGTCCCACGGCGATCCCACCAACCCGGCACAGCCCCGCAAATGACCTGCGGAACGGGCACGAGCATGCAGGACAACCTGGGCGCCGGAGGCACTGAGAGGCATAGCGGCGCCGCGGACCTGCTCCGCTCGGCCAACTGGGTGGCCGGCGAATTCCGCGACGTGGGCTTCCCCATGGCGGAGGTGCTGCGCCAGCTTTGACGTCCTGATGGACGGGGCAGTCACGCTGGCCTGCTTCTGGGAGGAACTTGCAAGGAAGCAAGGGATAGGGGACGACGACGATGGACACCTACGGCAATGACGGCACCGGCGGCGCCGGTGCAGGCAGGCGCACGTTCGGGATTGAAGAGGAGCTGCTCCTGGTGGACCCTGCCACCGGTGAAGCAGTGCCGCTGGCAGGCGCCCTCCTGGACCTGTACGTCCGGCCGCTGGAGGCCGGTGCCGGCCCCGTCCTGACCGCCGAATTCCAGCAGGAAATGATCGAGCTGGTCACCCCGCCGCACGCCACGCTGGCGAGCCTGGAGCGTGACATCATTGCCGGCCGCGCGATTGCCCACCAGGCAGCCGAGGATGTGGGCGTCAGGGTGGCGGCACTGGGCACTTCGCCGCTGCCGGCCGACCCCCATCCCGTGCAGCTGCGGAGGTTCCGCGCCATGACGGAAGAGTACGGGCTGACCGCCAGGGAACAGCTCACATGCGGATGTCATATCCACGTCTCGGTGGAGTCGCCCGAGGAAGCCGTGGCCGTGCTGGACCGGATGCGCAACTGGCTGCCGGTGCTCATCGCGCTCAGCGCCAACTCCCCGTTCTGGCATGGCCAGGACAGTGGCTACGCCAGTTACCGCTCGCAGGTGTGGAACCGCTGGCCCTCTGCCGGACCGCTGGAAATCCTGCGAACACCCGATGCCTACCACCAACTAGTGCACGACATGGTGAGCACCGGGGTGGCCCTCGATGAGGGCATGATCTACTTTGACGCCCGCCTCTCCCGGCACTATCCCACCGTGGAGATCCGCCTGGCCGATGTGTGCCTCCGGCCGGAGGACACGGTCCTGCTGGCTGGGATTGCCAGGGCCCTGGTGGAAACCGCGGCAAGGGAGTGGCGGGAAGGAATCGAACCGGTGGCTGTCCCGTCGGCGTTGCTCCGCCTGGCTGCCTGGAAGGCGAGCCGCTGGGGCCTCCGCGGTGAGCTGCTGGATCCGCAGACGCACCGCCCGGCGCCCGCCCTCGCCGTCGTGAATTCGCTGCTGAACCATGTCCGCGGGGCGCTGGAGGACATGGGGGACCTGCAGCGGGTGGAGGACCTGGTGGACCGGCTGCTCGCCCGCGGCACCGGTGCGGTGCGGCAGATAGAGGTGCTGCACCGCACCGGGGACATGGAACGGGTGGTGGAGGACGCGGCCAACTGCACCGTTTCAGCGTCCTAGCCAGGGGCGGAAAGGTGGTCAGTAAGTCGTCGCGTTGGGCAGGATCAGTGGCGGCAGCGGTGCCTGGTCGAAGTCGAAGGCCTTGGCCAGGTCGCCCAGTTGCGGGTTGTTCTCGCGCACGTCGGGCCTCGGGTCCGGCCGTCCGTCGGTGGCGGGATCGATGCGCTCGCCGCCAAGGAAATCGTCCTCGATGAACTTGAAGTAGGCATCCTGGCTGAGCACCTGGTGGTCAATGTAGCCCTTCTTCGCATAAGGGCTGATCACCAGGCCCGGGACGCGCAGGCCGTAGCCGTTGTCGTCCACTACCGGCGGCTGCAGGTGGTCGTAGAACCCTCCCCAGTCGTCCCAGTTGAGGAAGATTGCCGTGCTGTCCCAGTCCGGCCCGCTCATGACAGCGTTGATCAGTCCTGCCACGTACGCCTGCCCGGTGCTGATCTTGGCCGGGGCGTGCTCGCTGACTTTGTCCGTGGGCGCCACCCAGGTGACGGCGGGCAGGGTGCCTTGCTTCGCGGCGTCGTAGAAACCACTCAGCGGCTTGATGTTGCCCTGCTGGCCGTCCTCCTTCACCGTGTCGAAGTACAGCAGCGGGTTCCACAGGCCCGGGGTTTTGGCGTCCTGCTTGACGGGATCGCAGGTGGCGGCGTCGTTCCGACAGTCGGGTTCAGTGCCGTTGAAGACGTAGTAGGCCCAGTCCACCTGGTGCTTGTGGAGCAGGAAGGTCAGGTCAGTCCAGGCGTAGTCCGGCAGTTCCAGTTTTTTGGCGGCCTCGGTGAGCTTCTTCTTCAGGTCGTCGGCCACCGGCGCGGCGTCCACCGCAGCCTGGCAGACAGCGTAGGAATCGGTGGGCTTGCAGCTGGTGCCGATGATCTGGTCGATCTGGGCGGCCAGGTCCGGGTTGATGCCCGCTGCCTCCAGCGCCTCCTTGCACGGGTCCAGGTCCATCCCGGCCTGGCACTTTCCGATCAGGGTGTCCTTGATGATCTGGGGCTCCGGTTCGGGATCCGGATTCTGCAGGGCGTTGACGCACGATGACGGATCTCCACTGACGGTGCACTTGGCCGACCATTCCGAGACCAGGTACAGGTGGGCCGGCAGGCTCCAGGAGGCGGCGGAGGCGAACAGGTGGTCCTGGAGCGTGAAGTTCTGCGCATAGGCCCAGTAGTTGGGCAGGTCCCGGCCGTCGTGGAAACCCATCACGTCCGTGGGCGCACTGGTGTTGTACACGCAGTTGGTGCTGCCGGCGCTGCAGCCCGACAGCCCTTTCTCCGCCTGCGCCACAAACCCGTCCATCGCCCCGCCGTTGATGTCCGCCGTGGCGTCGGCATGACTGTGCGGGCCCCCTGCATTGCTGTCCGCCGAGTTGTAGAAGGGCCTGGCGCAGCCGCCCTCCGCAGGGTCGGGGACGCAGACGCTGGGCTGGCCGTCCTTCATGGGGATCCCGTCGGCCCCGGGATAGGTGCCGAAGTAGCTGTCAAAGGACCGGTTCTCCTGGGTGATGATCACCACGTGCTTGATCTTGGAGATTCCGGCAGCGGCGATGCCAGCGGGACCGGCCGCAGGAGCGGCGTTCGGTGACGGGTTCGCCGGCGCCGCTGCAGGGGAGCCCGTCTGTTGCGGGCCGGCACGGAACACGGTGAAAAGAACGACGGCGAGGATCACCAAAGCGACCACTGCGGCAGCCCCCAGTACGAGCCGGCGTCGTCCGTTATGCTCAGGCCACATCCTCAGGATTCCTTCCGGTAAACGTCGTCGCTGAAGACCCTCGCACCGGGATCTGCCGCCAGTCCCAGGCGGGGGAGGCGGAAGAAGTCCTCGATGCTGGCCAGCAGGCTGTAGTGGTTGTAGGCCCGGTCCGATGAGGTCCCCGCCTCGCTGAACGGGGACAGGACCAGCGCGCCCACCTTGCCGCCCGCCGTGCCGCCGGCCGGTACGGCACTGGCCGGTTCGGACGGCCCGGCGGCGTCGCCCTCGGCCTCATCGAAGGTGATCACCAGCATCCCGTCCTGCTTGTACGCCGGGGAGGACAGGATGGCCGGCACCTGCTCCTTGAGCCAGCTGTCCGCCGCACCCAGTCCGCCGTCCGAGCCGTCGGCGCAGGTGCCGTCATGCCCGTCATGGCAGAGGTTGGGCGTGATGTAGGCAAGGTTCGGGGTGGTGTCCACCGACCGCAGGTCGTCCTTGAGGGCCGAGGAGTTCACCACGTTCCTTGCGCACTCCGGGGATGAGGTGATGGAGCGGAAGTACACAAAGGGGTTGTGGTGGGTGGAGTACTGCTCCTCCGGGGTGGCCTTGATGTGGTTGTCGGCCTCTTCCAGGACCGGGTGCTCGCACGGCTGCTGCATGTCCTCCATGTAGCCCTTCCAGGTTTTGCCCTGCGCCGCCAGTTGCCCTGCCAAGGTCTGGACGTTCTCCGGATAGACGCACCCGTCGCCCTGCAGCGTGCCGTCTGAATTGGTTCCAGTGGCGGTGAACGCGGTGTAGGTGTGGCAGTCCTTCTCGGTGCTGTCGTTGGGGGGTTGCCCGGAAATCTGGGCCAGGTAGTTGGGCAGTGAGTTGTGCGCTATGCCGTAGTAGTTCTGCAGCAGCACGCCCTTCTTCCGCAGTGTTCCGGACAGGTACGGGGCGGGGGAGTTGTCGCCCCAGACGCTGGCGTATCCCTTGTTTTCCAGGTTGATCACGAAGATGTGCTGGGGTGTGCCGGCGGCCTTTACGGCGTCGACAGCGTCTGCAGCGGAGCTTGGGTTTGCCGTGGGTGTTGCCGTTGCCGGTGAAGCGCTGGGCGAAGGCGTGGCAGCACCGGACGGCGTGGCTGTTTGCGGAGCCGGCGCGGGCGCGGGCGCGGGCGCGGGCGCCTGGCAGGCCACCACTCCGGACAGGAACAGTGCCAGAACGGGCAGCAGCATGGGAAAGGGGCGCCTCACCGCAGCGAAGGGACGGAGTGGTCTTCGGTTCACGGGCAACCTCCACGGTCGGGTATTCACCTGCGCCCCAGCGCTGCGGTCACTCTCGCACATCGGAACCGCTATTTGCAGGGGCGATTGCTGTGAGTTGGCAGTGAATCGCGACGCAATGCAGGCGCTGTCCTGCCCTAGGTCTTTCTGCCCTACACCCCGAACAGCGCCAGGCGTTGACTTAAATCGCGGGAAACAAAGGCCCGCGGGACGGGAAACGCACAGGGCGCAGCCGTCCCAAAACAGAAAGGAAAGTTCAGTGAAGAAGTGGTATCGGTGGCAGGACTACGTAGCTGCTGCCGCCGGACTCTTTACCGCGGTGGCGGTCCTGTTCACGCGGCAGCAAAACATGTCCACCACCCTCATGCTCGTCTTCGGCGGGCTCCTGGTGGTCAGCGGCATCATCAACCTGGCCATGCCGGGAACTCCGGCCATGGAATACGTGCAGGCCATCCTCGCAGCAGGACTGGTCCTCTCGCCATGGCTCGGAACATACACGGGCGCGACGGGGGCTGCCTGGACGTCATGGATCGCAGGGGCAGTGGCACTGGTGGTAACAGCGGTGGCCATCAAGCCCAGCACCGACGTCCGCCGGACCTACCGCGTCTCGCATTAGTAAAAGGAATCCGCCATGACCGAGGTGCTGCGGTACGAAGTGGGATCCGGGACCGTGCTTGTCGAGGCTGCTGATGACAGCTACGGCGTGGACCATCCCGCACGGAACGAGCAGGGAATCCTGGACACGGGCAGGCGACTGGAAGATGCACTCGCCAGCGTCCGCCCCGCCGCCCGCGCAGCACTGGAGGCCATGGCGGAACTAACTCCGGAAAAGATCGAAATCGAATTCGGCGTCAAGCTTGCGGGGGACGCAGGGGCCGTGATTGCCAAGAGCAGTTCCGATGCCCACTTTGTCCTCCGCATGTCCTGGGCCCCTGCCGCGGCAGCGGTGCCCGGGGAAGAAATCATGCATGGCGGGTGACAGCTATGGTTGCGTTTCATGACAGGTCCGACGCCGGGCGGCGGCTGGGCAAACGGCTTGCGGGCCTGCGAGGACGGGACGTGGTGGTGCTGGGCCTGCCCCGCGGCGGTGTCCCGGTGGCGTTCGAAGTAGCAAAGGCCCTCGAAGCGCCGCTGGACGTGATCGTGGTGCGGAAACTGGGGGTTCCGTTCCAGCCCGAGGTGGCCATGGGGGCCATCGGGGAGGGCGGAGTCCGCGTCCTGGATGCGCGCACCATGTCCCTGGCCCGGGTTTCGCAGGAGGACCTGCAGCAAGTGGAACGGCAGGAACGGGCACTGCTGGAAAGCAGGGTGGCGCGGTTCCGCCAAGGGCGTCCCCGCATCAACCTCGACGGCCGCACGGTGATCATCGTGGATGACGGCATCGCCACCGGTTCCACCGCCAGGGCCGCTTGCCAGGTGGCCCGGCACCTCGGCGCGGCGAAAGTGATCCTTGCCGTTCCTGTTGCCCCTGCCCGTGCCATCGTGGAGCTGAAGGAACCGGACGACGTCGTCTGCCTGCTCTCGCCCCAGGACTTCCAGGCCGTGGGCTACTACTACCACGACTTCTCGCCCACCGAAGATGGCGAGGTGGTGCAGTTGCTGGACGCCGCCGCATCCCCGGCACGCCGCCGCGCCGAGGAAGGCGGGGACGGGAGCCTGGAGCAGGACGTGGAGATTCCCAACGGCCGGGTGGTGTTGAGGGGCAGCCTCTACCTGCCCGCCAGGTGCGACGGCACCGTCCTCTTTGCCCACGGCAGCGGCAGCAGCCGGCACAGTCCCCGCAACCGCTTCGTCGCCTCCGTGCTGCACGGGGCAGGCCTGGGCACCCTGCTGCTTGACCTGCTTACCCCGGAGGAGGAGGTCAACCGGGCGAACGTGTTCGACATCGCCCTGCTGGCACACCGCCTTTCCTCGGCAACCCATTGGCTGGAGGCACGGCACGACGGCTCGGCCGGCCGGATCGGCTACTTCGGGGCCAGCACCGGCGCGGGCGCCGCCCTGTGGGCCGCCGCAGAGCCCGGCGCCCAGGTTGAAGCCGTGGTGTCCCGTGGCGGACGTCCGGACCTGGCAGGCCCGCGGCTGGCGGCCGTGAAAGCGCCCACCCTCCTGATCGTCGGTGGCGCGGACACGCAGGTGCTGGCCCTCAACCGGCAGGCTATGGCCCAGATGCAGGCCCCCACCCGGCTGGAGGTTGTCCCGGGCGCCACCCATCTCTTCGAAGAGCCCGGCACCCTGGCCATGGCAGCCAGCCTTGCCGCGGACTGGTTCCGGCAGTACCTTCTGCCCGAGCCGGTGGGGCGGTCCAGGCCGGAGGCCAGGGATGAACGCTGACGGCCGCTGGGCTGAGCGGGGTGAGGAACGGGCGGCTGAAACGGGCCAGATCCGCCGCCTCGCCCACCCCCTGGCCACGGCGGACCACCTCGAATCCCTGGTCCGCCTCGCTGCCCCCGCCCGGTTCGTCTGCCTTGGCGAGGCATCGCACGGCACCCGGGAGTATTACCACTGGCGGGCGCTGCTCAGCCGGCGGCTCATCGAAGAGTACGGCTTCACATGGATCGGGGTGGAAGGGGACTGGCCGGACTGCTGGCGGATCAACCGCTGGGTCCGGGGCGAGGCCGGCCAGGACATGGATGCCCGCCGGCTGCTGGCGGGCTTTGAACGCTGGCCCACCTGGATGTGGGCCAACCAGGAGGTGGCGGAGTTCCTCACCTGGCTGCGCGACCGGAACCTGGACCTCCCCGCGCACCAGCGCACCGGCTTCTACGGCCTCGATGTCTACTCCCTGTGGGATTCGCTGCGGGAGATCTTCTCCTGGCTCGAGGCCAACGCCGAGGACGCCCTCCCGGCCGCCATGCAGGCCTGGCACTGCTTCGTTCCGTACCGCGAGGACCCCCAGCGGTATGCCTTGAGCAGCCGGCTGGTGCCACAGTCCTGCGAGGCGGACGTGGTGGCACTGCTGGCGGAGGTCCGGCGGCGAACGCTGGGCCGGATGCAGGATAATCCGGCGGCCTTCGACGCCGTCCAGAATGCCATCGTGGCCACCAACGCTGAGCGCTACTACCGCACCATGGTGCGCGGCGACCAGCAGTCCTGGAACATCCGGGACCACCACATGAGCGACACCATCGACCGGATCGCGCGCCACCACGGACCGGACTCCAAGGGGCTGGTGTGGGCGCACAACACGCACGTGGGCGATGCCCGGGCAACGGACATGGCGCATGACGGCAAGGTCAACATCGGGCAGCTGGTCCGGCAGCGGCACCCCGGAGAGGTGGTGCTGGCGGGGTTCGCGTCCTACGCCGGCTCGGTCACCGCAGCGGAGTCATGGGGATCGCCGGAGTGGGTAATGGATGTGCCTGCCGCCGTACACGGGAGCCACGAGGACCTCCTCAACGAGGCACTGGGCGAGCCGTCCGTCCTGGTGTTCGGTGCCGACAGGACCGGGCCCTGGCTCACCTCCTGGCGCGGCCACCGGGCCATCGGCGTGGTGTACAACCCGCACCGGGAGCGGGGCAACTACGTCCCCACGCGGATGGGGGAACACTACGACGCCCTGTTCTGGCATCCCCGGACCGAGGCGCTGCGGCCGCTGCACCACGAGTACCAGCCCGGCGAACCCGAGTTCGAGACCGAGCCCTCCGGGTTCTAGGCACGAGGGAGGACCACTATGACCATCGGAGTTGAAGGGTCCACGCGCTGGCCAGCCATCACCAAGGACGTGGCCGCGCTCCCGGTGCAGCCCAACATGCTGGATTACGACGCGGCCCGGCGGGATTTCACCTGGGACCAGGCGCGGCGGGCGCTGGCCGGGCTGCCCGGCGGCCGGGGGCTGAACATCGCCTACGAGGCCGTGGACCGCCACGTCGCGGAGGGCCGCGGCGGCAGGGAGGCCCTGCGTTTCGTCAAGGCCGACGGCGGCACCCGGTCCCTGAGCTATGGCCACCTTTCGGAGCGGTCCGGGAGGTTCGCGGCAGTACTGCAGGGCCTGGGCGTGGGACGCGGCGAGCGGGTCTTTTCGCTGCTGGGGCGCAGCCCGGACCTGTATGTCGCGGTCCTTGGCACCTTCAAGAACGGCAGCGTCTTCTGCCCGCTCTTTTCCGCCTTTGGCCCCGAGCCTGTGCGGCAGCGGCTGCACCTGGGCACCGGCAGGGTGCTGGTGACAACCAGGGCGCTGTACCGCAAGAAGATAGCTCCGGTGCGGGACGCCCTGCCCGAACTCCGCCACGTCCTGCTGGTAGACACGGACAGTCGGTCTGAACCGGGAACCCTGGACCTGGCCGCACTCCTGGCCCAGGTCGACCCTGTCGAGGAGATCGCTGACACCCAGCCGGGGGACATGGCACTGCTGCACTTCACCAGCGGCACCACGGGCACACCGAAGGGCGCCATCCACGTCCACGACGCCGTCGCAGCCCACTACGCCACCGGCCGCTTCGCCCTGGACCTGCACCCGGACGACATCTACTGGTGTACCGCGGATCCGGGCTGGGTGACCGGCATGTCCTACGGCATCATTGCGCCGCTGGTGCATGGAGTCACCGCCGTTGTGGACGAGGAGGAACTGGACGCGGACCGCTGGTACCGGATCCTCGCGGAGCAGCACGTCACGGTCTGGTACACCGCGCCTACGGCCCTGCGGATGCTCATGAAAGCGGGCGGTGAAAGGGCTGCCGGACATGACCTCTCCGCGCTGCGCTTCATCGCCAGCGTGGGGGAGCCGCTGAACCCGGAGGCGGTGGTGTGGGGCCAGGACGTGCTGGGCCTGCCGGTGCACGACAACTGGTGGCAGACCGAGACCGGCGGGATCATGATCGCCAACTACCCCGCCATGGACATCCGGCCCGGCTCCATGGGCCGGCCACTGCCCGGCATCGAGGCCGCCCTGGTGGCCAGGGACGCCGACGGCAAACCCATCATCCGGGACGGCCAGGCTGTCCTGGTCACCGGACCGGACACCATGGGGGAGCTGGCGCTGCGGCCCGGCTGGCCCTCGATGTTCCGCGGCTACCTCAATGAGGAGGAGCGGTACCGGCGCTGCTTCGCCGGCGGCTGGTACCTCACGGGAGACCTGGCAAAGCGCGACGGCGACGGCTACTACTGGTTCGTTGGCCGCGGCGACGACGTGATCAAATCCTCCGGCCACCTGATCGGCCCCTTCGAAGTGGAGAGCTGCCTCATGGAACACCCGGCCGTGGCCGAAGCGGGTGTGATCGGAGTGCCGGACCCGGTGGCCGGGGAAGTGGTGAAAGCCTTCGTGGAACTCAAGCCGGGCCACCAGCCCAGCGAGGAGCTGCAGCTGGACATCATCGGATTCGCGCGGAAACGGCTGGGTGCCGCCGTGGCGCCCAGGCTGCTGGACTTCACCGCCACCTTGCCCAAGACCCGCAGCGGAAAGATCCTCCGCCGGCTCCTCAAAGCCCGCGAACTGGGGCTGCCGGAAGGTGACACCTCGACGCTGGAATCCCCGGCGGGCCCGGCAGTGACACTGAAGGAACAGCAATGAGCACCCGCAAGGACCAGCCATGACCGCCCTCAAGAACCAGGGCGTCCCGGACGCGGGGCACGCACTGCACCTCCTGCGGCAGATGCTGCGGGTACGCCGGCTCGAGGAAAAATGCATCGAGCTGTACAGCGCGGCCAAGATCCGCGGCTTCCTGCATGTGTATATCGGCGAGGAAGCCGTGGCGGCCGGGGTGATGGAAGCCCTGGCGCCTGAGGACGCGGTGGTGGCCACGTACCGGGAGCATGGGCACGCCCTCCTGCGCGGGGTCTCCGCCGGCGCCATCCTCGCCGAAATGTACGGCCATGCCGAGGGCTGCTGCCGGGGCCGCGGCGGGTCGATGCACCTGTTCGACGCCGCCACCCGTTTCTACGGCGGAAACGCGATCGTGGCAGGCGGGCTGCCGCTCGCCGTCGGCCTGGCGCTCGCGGACCGGATGGCCGGGCGCCAGCAGGTGACCGTCTGCTTCTTCGGCGAGGGCGCCGTGGCCGAAGGCGAGTTCCACGAGAGCATGAACCTGGCCGCCCTGTGGCAGCTGCCGGTGCTGTTCTGCTGCGAAAACAACCTCTACGCCATGGGAACCGCGCTGGTCCGGTCCGAATCCCAGACCGACATCGCGCTCAAGGCCGCGGCGTACGAGATCCCGTCATGGGCCGTGGACGGCATGGATGTGCTCGCGGTGGAGGAAGCCGCGCGGCGCGCCGTGGACGCAGTGCGGTCCGGCGGCGGCCCGCACTTCCTGGAACTGCGAACCTACCGCTTCCGTGCCCACTCCATGTTCGATCCCGAGCTCTACCGGGAGAAGTCCGAGGTGGCGCAGTGGATGGAACGGGACCCCATCCGCCTGCTGCAGGGTGCCATGGAGGCCGCCGGACAGCTGCCGGAGGAGGAATGGGACGAGCTGCAGGCGGACGTGGACGCGGAGATCAGCACCGCCGTCGGATTCGCCGAGAACGGGACACCGGAACCGGTGTCCGAACTCGCCCGGTTCGTGTACAGCGACCGGTTGGAAGAAATCAACAGTGGGATGGACATCGGCAAGGAGCCAGGGAAAGGCGGGGCGGCAGGATGAAAACCACATACCGGGAAGCCATGCGCGCGGCCCTCCGCGACGCGATGCAGCGCGACGAACGCGTGTTCCTCATGGGCGAGGACGTGGGCCGGTACGGCGGAAGCTTCGCCGTCAGCCTGGGCCTGCTGGAGGAATTCGGGCCGGAGCGGATCCGCGATACCCCGCTCTCCGAATCCGGGTTCGTGGGTGCCGGCATAGGTGCGGCGCTGGGCGGCATGCGGCCCGTCGTCGAAATCATGACGGTCAACTTCAGCCTGCTGGCGCTGGACCAGATCATCAACAACGCCGCCACCCTGCTGCACATGTCCGGCGGCCAGTTCAACGTGCCCATCGTCATCCGGATGACCACCGGCGCCGGCCGGCAGCTGGGCGCCCAGCACTCGCACAGCCTGGAAGGCTGGTACGCGCACATCCCCGGGCTCCGGATCCTGGCCCCGGCCACCCTGGCCGATGCCCGCGGCATGCTGTGGACCGCGCTGCAGGACCCGGATCCGTTGCTGATTTTCGAGCACGGTTCGCTGTACAACGTGGCGGGCGAGCTGGACGAGGAGGCCGGCGCCGTGGGCATCGACAAGGCGGCGGTCCTGAGGCAGGCTGACGGAAGCGGGGACACGGTCACGCTCATCATATACGGCGGCACACTGCCCCTGGTGCAGGAGGCCGCGGACCAGCTTGCCGGGGAGGGCATCGGGACTGACGTGATCGACCTGCGCACCCTCCGCCCGCTGGACACGCACACCCTCCTGGACAGCGTGGCCAGGACGCACCGGGCCGTGGTGGTGGATGAAGGCTGGCGCAGCGGCAGCATCTCCGCAGAGATCGCGGCCAGGATCAGCGAGCAGGCGTTCTTCGACCTGGACGCACCGGTGGAGCGGGTGTGCAGCGAGGAGGTGCCGGTTCCGTACGCCAAGCACCTGGAGCAGGCGGCCCTGCCGTCCGTGGAGCGGGTCATGGCGGCCGCGCGAAGGGCCGTGGGTGCCGGTGGATGAGTTCCGGATGCCGTCCCTGGGCGCGGACATGGAGCACGGCAAGGTGGTGGAATGGCTGGTCAAACCCGGGGACTACGTCCACAAGGGCGACCTCGTGGCGGCCGTGGATACGGACAAGACCGTGATGGACATCGAGTCGTTCCAGGACGGCGTGCTGGCCGAATTCCTGGTGGACATCGGCGACACCGTGGACGTGGGCACCCCCATCGCCCGGATCACCGCCACCCCCGCCGAACTCCCTCCCGCCCAACCCCCGCTCACTTCCGGCGCTCCTTCCCCCGACGCCCGCTCACCTTTGGCAGCCCAGGAGCCAACGCCCGCTCACCAGGGTGACGAGGCCGGGCACCCGGAGCCTGCAGTCAAAGCCGCCCCGCCGGTCCGGCACCTTGCGCACACCCTGGGGGTCGACGTCGGACGCATCACCGGGAGCGGGCCCGGCGGCGAGGTGCTGCGGGCCGACGTCGAACGCGCCGCAGCAGCGTCCGTCACCGCAGCGGCGCCGGAGGAAGCAGCAGCGCCTGAAGAGCCGGCAGCGCCGGCACCCGCGGAAGCCAGGCGGGTCCGGTCATCGCCGCTGGCGCGGCGGCTGGCGGCCGAACTGGGCTTGAGCTGCAGGACGTCAGCGGAACTGGCCCCGGCGGCGCGGTGACCGAGGACGATGTGCTCTCCGCAGTCCCGCCCAGGGGGCGGCCACCCCGCGAACAGGTTGCGGAAGCACCGCCGTCGGAAGCTCCGGCCCGGGAGCCTGCGCCCGAAGCCGCGGAAGAGGCACCACGGCAAAAACGCCCGACGGCGGCCGGCGGCAAGGCTGAGACCCTGCGGCAGGCGGTGGGTGCGCTGATGTCCCGGTCCAAGAAGGAGATCCCGCACTATTACCTGTCCACCACGCTGGACCTGGCGGCGGCGATGGCCTGGATGCAGGCGGCGAACCAGCAGCGGCCGGTGTCGTCGAGGCTGGTGCCTTCCGCCCTGCTGCTGAAGGCCACCGCGCTGGCAGCCAAGGAAGTGCCGGACCTGAACGGCTTCTTCACCAAGGGCGCGTTCCACCCCAGCAGCGAAGTGCACCTGGGCGTCGCCGTCGCACTGCGGCATGGCGGACTGGTGGCCCCGGCCCTGCACGACGCCGACACCCTCAGCCTGGATGAGCTGCGCGACCTGGTCAGCCGGGCAAGGGAGGGCAGGCTGCAGCGCGCGGAGATGGCCGACCCCACCATCACGGTGACCAACCTGGGGGATCTGGGCGTCGAAAGCGTGTACGGGGTGATCTACCCGCCGCAGGTAGCCATGGTGGGGTTCGGCAAGGTCCTGGAGCAGCCGTTTGCGGACAACGGGATGCTCGGCATCCGGCACGCCGCCATCGCCACCCTGTCCGCGGACCACCGGGTGAGCGACGGGCTGCGGGGCGGCCGGTTCCTGGCACGCATCGACGAACTGCTGCAGGAGCCGGACAAGCTGTGAAACCTGCAAGCGAGGAGGAACCGTGAATGAACAGGACGCGCGCCAGGCGGTGGCGGCGGCGATCGGGAAAGTAGCTCCCGACGTCGAGCCCGAAGACTTGGACGGTGCCGCCAGGCTCCGCCAGGACCTGGAGCTGGACTCGCTGGACTTCCTCCGCCTGGTGGAGGTCATCGCGGAGACCACCGGCGTGGACATCCCCGAGGCCGACTACCCTGCCGTGGCCACCGTGGACGGGATGGTCACCTACGTCGCTGCGCACGGGTGAAGCTGCTGTGGGAACGCCGGTGCAGGACCCGGTAAAGCCACGGCGGCGACGGCGCTGGCCGCGCCGCCTGGGGATCACGGCGCTGGTTGTCCTTGGGCTGGTCCTCGTTTCCACCGTGGCCAACCTGCTCCTGGAGCAGCAGGAAAGGGCAACGTTGGTGCCCTATGGCGAGAGGGTAGCGGTGAACGGCGGATCGCTGAACGTGGTCCGGAGCGGGGCATCCCCGAACGGCACCGCCCAGGGCGGGAGCGACGGCGTCGCTTCCACCGGGGGCCAAGGCCAGCCCATCATCCTACTCAGTGGGCTGGGAACTGCGGCCCCCGGCTTGGACTTCGCGCCCCTGATGCGCGAGCTCAAGGGCTTCGACGTCATCGTGGTGGAAGGGTTCGGGTACGGCTACAGCGACATGGAGGCCAGTGCCCGGACCAACGAACACATCAGCAACGAACTGCACGAGGTGCTGGCCAAGCTCCAGGTCCGGCAGCCCTACGTCCTGGCGGGCCACTCCATTGCCGGGTTCTACCTGCTGGATTACGCCAACCGGTACCGCTCCGAGGTTTCCGCCGTGGTGGGAATCGACGTCAGCATTCCCAAACCGGGGGACCAGCCGGTGGCGGAGCCGCAGCCGGGGATCAACTGGGCCAAACTGTTGGCCACCCTCGGCGTGGTCCGCGTGGTAGCCGCGCTGGCGCCCGGCCTCATGGACCCGGACAGCAAGGCCTACACCGACGAGGAGCTGCAGCGGATGCGCACCATGACGGTGTGGAACGTGGGCAATCCTGCCGTGGCTGATGAAACCGCGCGCATCGCCAACAACGCGGCTGCCCTCCGGGGCGTCACCTACCCCCATGACCTCCCGGTCCTCGCTTTCATCGCCGATGAAAAAAATGACAGGACTGCCACCAAAACCGCCGCCGCGGAGAACCTGCTGAAGAACGTCACCCGGCACCAGGTCCTGCCCCTCGAAGGCGGGCACTACCTGCACTGGACGCAGGCTCAACGGATGGCGGAGGAGATCCGGCGGTTCGTTGAATCGGCGGGCTGATTCCAAAGGCAGGAGTGGCGCCCGCTCCGTCGTCTCCGGCATCGACGGCTCGGCCACAAGCACCTACTTCGAGTCCTGACTCTGCCCCTGTCGCAGAGCGTGGTCGTTGCCACGCATCCGGACGGCAACCACCACACCGGACGCTGCGGTGAGAACCGCGACGGCGGCGATGGCGGCGGGGATGCCGTAAAGGTCGGCGAGGACACCGGACAGGAGGGCGCCGACGGCGAATCCGCCGTCGCGCCACAGCCGGTAGACGCCCACTGAGCGGGCGCGCCAGGCCGGGTGGGCCACGTCGCCGATGGCGGCCAGCAGGGTTGGATAGACCAGGGCGGTACCAAGGCCAAGGACGACGGCGGCGGCGAGCCATGGCCCAAAGCCGTGCGCTGAGGCGATGATCCCCAGGGCGGCGGCCTGCACCAGCATCCCCGCCGCGATGAACCACTTGCGGCCCCACCGGTCTGACGCGGCACCGGTGACCAGCTGGGCGGCACCCCAGGCGGCGGGGTAGGCGGCGGCCAGGATGCCGATCTGGCCCAGGCTCAGGCCGGCACCGGCGAACAGGACGGGAAAGAGACCCCAGGCCAGGCCGTCATTGAGGTTGTTCACCAGGCCGGCCTGGCTGGCCGCCGAGAGTGACCGGTCCTTGAAGCTGGTGAGGGTGAAGACCTGCCCGGTGCTGAGCCCGGCGTGCGCGCTGTCCTGGCTGCCGACGTGCTGGAAGGCCTCGGTCCTGGCGTGGTGGTGGGTTTCCTTCACTGCCAGGACCGTCAGTCCCAGGCCGAGGGCAATGTATGCGGCGCCCAGGAGGAAGGGGGCGGGCCGCAGGCCGTAGGCCGTGGCGAGGTAGCCGGTGGCAAGCGCAGTCACGGCTACGCCCAGGTAGCCCGCGGCCTCGTTGAAGCCCATGGCCAGGCCGCGCTGCTTGGGGCCCACCAGGTCCATCTTCATGATGACTGCCGTGGACCAGGTGAGGCCTTGGCTGATGCCCAGCAGCACATTGGCTGCCACGATCCAGCCCCAAGAGGGGCCGAAGATGAGCATGAGTGGCACGGGTACCGCTGCCAGCCAGCCGGCGACCAGCACGGGTTTGCGGCCGTAGCGGTCAGAGAGCGTCCCGGCGAAGTAGTTCATCGCGGCCTTGGACAGGCCGAAGGCCAGGATGTAGGTCAGTGCGCTGGTGTACTGGTCGAGGTGGAATTCCTGCGCGGCCAGCAGGGGCAGGACGGTGCGTTCCTGGCCCAGCGTGCCGCCCACCAGCGCGTTGACGGCCACCAGCAGCATGAACTGCGCCAGGTTCTGCCGCAGGCCCAGCACCGCAGGCGCTGGTCCCGTGCTGCGGCGCGGGAGTGCTGTGCCGTTCATCGAGTGGTTCCGTTCCGTTTGGGCAAAGGGTGGCCCGGGCGTGTGGGGGCACGCCCGGGCCGGAAGCCCGGGCAGGAGGGGGGGCCTGCCCGGGCGGTCTGTGGTCGCCTGGGTTAGGCGGCGGGGACGCTGTTCCGCCACGCGTTCCAGGCGGCGTAGCTGCCGTCGAGCTCGACGACGTCGTACCCGGCACGGCGCAGGGCGCTGGCGGCTACGGAGTTCCGCACGCCGGACTGGCAGTAGGTCACGATGGTCCCGCCAACCGGCAGCTCATCCAGGTGCCACATGACGCGGCCGCCGCTGAGCTGGTACGAGCCCGGGACGTGCCCGGCCTTGTGCTCGGTCTTGTTGCGGACGTCCAGGACCATGGCTGCGTCGAAGCCTTCGAGTTCCTCCGGCTGGATCAGCTTGGGGGTGAAGGTGGGCAGTCCCTCGATGCTGGTCAAGTAGCCAGCCACGTTGTCGATGCCCACGCGGACCAGGTGATCCCACATGTCCTGCGCCTGCTCCTGGTCCTTGGCCAGCAGCACCAGCGGGTTCTTGTCCGTCTCCGGGTTCACCACCCAGGCGCCGTAGCTGGCCACGGACTTGCCGGCCGGAACGTTCAGGGACCGGACCACGGTGCCTTCGTGGACCTCGCTGTTGGAGCGGGTGTCAATGAAGGTCAGGGTGTCTTCCGCCAGTCCTGCGGCCACGATTCCGGTGGAGAGCTCGGGCAGCGGGGTGCGTTCACCCATGACGTCCGGGCCTACGCGGTTTTCGCGCTTCATGCGGCCGAAGTAGGCGTGGGCGTCGGGCTGGCCGTCGAGGAGTTCGTTGATGAAGCCCTGCTCGTCGTTGGCGGCGAGGTAGGGACCCCACCAGGCGTAGAGGCGCTCGTAGCCGACGGTGGAGGAGGGGATGGCACCCAGGGCCTTGCCGCAGGCACTGCCGGCGCCGTGGGCGGGGTGGACCTGGACGTAATCCGGCAGGGTGAGGAACTTGTCGCGCAGGCTGGCGAACAGCTGCTTCGCGCCCTCGAACCTGGTGTCCACGCCGCCGGCTGCTTCGTCCAGCAGGTCCGGCCGGCCCAGATCGCCGGAGAAGACGAAGTCTCCGGAGAGCAGGTAGCCGGGCTTGTCGCTGAACGCGCCATCGGTCACCAGGAAGGACAGGTGCTCCGGGGTGTGGCCGGGGGTGTGGACGGCCTTGATGCTGATGTTGCCCAAGGTGATGATGTCGCCGTCGTAGAGCCGCTCGCCCTCGAACTCATACTGCCAGTCGGGCCCGCCCTCACCGGAGACGTAGATCTTGGCGCCGGTGGCGGCGGCCAGTTCGCGGGTGCCGGAGAGGTAGTCGGCGTGGATGTGGGTCTCGGTGACCGCAACGATCTTCATGCCGTTCTTGGCAGCCAGTTCCTGGTAGACGGCGATGTCGCGGCGGCCGTCCACCACGATCGCTTCGCCCTTGGCCTGGCAGCCGATCAGGTAGCTGGCCTGGGCGAGGTCTTCGTCGTAAATGCGCTCGATAAGCATGGGGTGCTCTCCTTCAGGTAGGGGGAGTATTTGTCTCTGGCAACTATTTTAGATACCCCCGGGGGTATAACGCAAGGGGACTGCCGCCAATTGAGTTGCGGTGCGGCGGGAGCCGTCGATCAGGGAAGGGCGGGTCCGGGCAGGCTTAGGTGGTGGGGAGTCCGGCGCGTGTCCAGGCGGTCATGCCGCCGGCCATGGTGTCCGCTTTGTAGCCAACGCCGTTGAGGGCATCGGCGACGGCGGCGCTGCGGTTGCCGCTGCGGCAGACGGCGATCACGGGCACGGCCGGATCGAGCTCGCCCAGGCGGGCCTGCAGCTGGCCCATCGGGATGTGCAGCGCGCCGGGGATCATGCCCTCGGCAACTTCAAAGTCCTCGCGGACATCCAGGATGTGGGCGGTAGAGCGGCGCTGGTCGGTTTCGGTGATGGTGATTTCAGCCATGGGAGTTCTCCTTTGAAATGGGTTGCGGCTGGTGGGGTGGAGTTGGGTCAGCGGATCGTTTCGCCGGCCTGGCGCCAGGCGGCCATGCCGCCGCGCACCGAGTACGCGTCATATCCCTTGGCGGCGAGGAGCCTGGCCGCCGAGGCAGAGCGGACGCCGGAGGCGCAGACGGCAATCACCGGCCGGGCCTTCTGGATTCCGGCAGTGCTGGTCTGCAGCCGGTCCAGGGGAACGTGTTTGGCTTGGGGTGCGCGGCCGGTGCGCCATTCCTGGGCGGACCGGACGTCGATCAGCGTGGCGCCGGAGCCCAGGAGTTCCTTGGCCTGCGCCACGGAAATCGTCTTGTAGGGCTTGCTGAAGGCCTTCTTGAGGGAATCGATCAATCCCACGATGTTCTCCTCTGTAACGGGGTCAGGCGGTGACCGTGCCGGCGGTGACCCACGCCGCGACGGCGAAGATGAGTACCGCGAATGAGATGCGGATGTGCTTGTCGTGCAGGCGCCGGGCCAGCCGGGCGGCGAAGACGGAACCCAGGATGGCCGGGACTGCGAACGCCAGGGTGGTGGCCCAGTCGATGGTGTAGCCGGCTGCGTGTGCGCTGAACCCGGCGGCGGAGTTGACCACGATGATCGCCAGCGAAGTCCCTACGGCCTGCTTCATCCGCAGGCCCAGGAAGATGGTCAGTGCGGGGGTGATGAGGAAGCCGCCGCCCACGCCCAGCAGCCCGGTGAGGAACCCGACCAGCACGCCCACAGCCACGGCTTTCGGGGCGCAGGACCGGAAGGCCCGGCGCGGCCCGGTGCTGCAGGAGCCCTCGGTTTCGCGCGGCTTCTTGAGCATCCGGATGCCCGCGACCACCATGATCACGGCGAATGCGAGCATCAGGATGTTCGGGTCCAGCAGTTTCCCCACGGCGGCTCCCGCCCAGGCCGCCGGGATGCCGGCGGCGCCTACCAGTGCGATGACGGGCCAGTTCAGGCCCTCGCGGAGGCGGGGGAGCAGGGCCGCCAGTGAGGAGATGCCCACCACCAGAAGTGAGGTGGGGATGGCCTGGGCGGGGCTCATGCCCACGCCGTACACCAGGGCAGGAACGGCGATGATGGACCCGCCGCCACCCACTACGCCCAGTACGACGCCGACGACGAGCCCCAGTCCCAGGGCCGGGATCATGCTGCCGCGCCCGCTTCAGCTGTCTGCACGGGAAGCTGCAGGATGGCGCTTTCGCGGGTGGGTTCGTTGGCGGCCTTGTTCCATGGCATGGCAGACAGGGCCTTTCCCATGGCGCAGGTGTTGGTCGCGGCCGAGAAGGTCAGCCCGGTGCCGATGGCGCCGGCGAGCATGCGGACCTTGGGGGAGACGAACTTGCCGCCCACCAGACCCAGCATCACCAGGGAGCCGGCGGCCAGGCGGACCTGGCGCTCCAGGTCCCAGCGGTCTTTGCCCTTGACGACGTCGCCGCCGGCAGCGGCGAAGCCCGGAACCCCGCCGGTGAGGACGTAGGCGGTATCGAGGCCGACGGTGGCCATCCGCTGGCGTGCCTGCTCGGCGCGGACGCCGGACTGGCAGACCAGGACCACGCGTGAGCCCAGCCGGGCGGCGAGTTCATCGGTGTGCTCGGAGAGCAAGGGCAGCGGCACGTTGTAGGAACCGCGGATGTGCATGGACTCGAACTCGGCTGCAGAGCGAACGTCGATCACCACCAGGTCCTGGTGCTCTGTGATCCAGGACTGCAGCGTTTCGGGAGCAAGCGCCGTAACGGCGGTTGCTTTGGAAGGGGATGTCATGTGTGGCCTCTCGGAAGGGGTCTGGGGGATACCCGACCGAGTATTACAGATACCCCCGGGGGTAGTCAAAACACCCATGGGGGTATATAGTTGAGCGCAGCACCCCATCGATGGAGACACCTCTTATGGAACTGAACCCCACTGAACTCACGCCCGTGATCAACCGCCTCAAGCGGGCCCAGGGCCAGCTTGCCGCCGTCACGCGGATGCTTGAAGAAGGCCGGGACTGCAAGGACGTTGTCACCCAGCTGGCGGCCGTGTCCAAGGCTCTTGACCGGGCCGGCTTCGCCATCATCGCCACCGGGCTGGAGCAGTGCATCGTCCAGAAGGACGCAACCATGGACCGCAAGGACCTGGAGAAGCTCTTCCTCTCCCTGGCATAAACCAACGCCCCATCAGCGGACCGGCAGCAACCTCAAAGGAGCACCATGACCTACACCCTGGCCACCACCGTCTCCCTTCCCTGGGCCGAAGCCGTGGAACGCACCCGCGAAGCCCTCGCCGCGCAAGGGTTCGGAATCCTGACCGAAATCAATGTCCGCTCCACCTTCGAAGCCAAGCTTGGCGCTGAAGCCGCGGACGCCGTCGGGGATTACGTCATCCTTGGCGCCTGCAACCCGGCCCTTGCCAGCCGCGCCTTGGCCGCCGAGCCGGAAATGGGTGCCCTGCTGCCGTGCAACGTGGTGGTGCGCCGGAACAGTGCAGCCGATGCAACCACTGTGGAGGCGATCGATCCGCAGACCATGGTGCAGCTGAGCAGCGCACCTTCAGTTAAGGAAGTGGCGGACGACGCCGGCACCCGCCTCCGCAAGGCACTGGCCAGCCTGAACGGTGCAGCCGAGTAAACAGTCAGCCTGTAGACCACAACGCGGGGCTCCGCCGTTACGGCGGAGCCCCGCGTTGTTTTGCTTAAAGCACGGGAGCCGTTCTTCCCGGGCGTCTCAACCCAAGGAAGCCAGGAGGTCGGCGCAGGCTTGTTCGCAACGGCGGCAGGATTCGGCGCAGACGCGGCAGTGTTCGTGCATGGAGGCATGCTCACCGCATTCGTCGCCGCACGCCTTGCAGGCCGCACGGCAGGCTTCCAGGACTGCCCGGGTGATGTTCGCGTCGTACCCGGTGTGGCGGGAGAGGACGTTGCCGGTGGCGGCGCAGATGTCCGCGCAGTCGAGGTTGGTGCGGATGCACTTGGTCAGCTCCGCGACCATGTCTTCGCTCAGGCAGGCGTCGGCGCAGGCCGTGCAGGTTTGGGCGCATTCGAAGCAGGCCTGGATACATGCGGCGAGCTTGTCCTTGTCCAGGTTGCCGAGGTCTTTGGGGTAGGTGTCCAGCATGGACTGTACGTGCGTCATTTTTGGTCTCTCGTTTCCGGTTGTGGTCAGTGGATTGGGTGGGCGGAAGTGCCCGTTTACGTCCGGCTGATGGAGAGTTGGTCTAGCGTCAGCGCCTGCCGCCGGGGCTCGGGCTCCTGCGCCACCTGCAGTACATGCTGCAGGGCGGCTGGCGCGGCAGCTCTTGGCGGGTCCGGCGCGGCCGCCTTCGTTGGCGCCGGCTCGCTGCGTGGCGCGGGGTAGCGGTCGCAGCACGCATGGTGCTGGGGCGCAGGGGAGTGGAGGGCGGCTGCGTGCTGGACCACGGACGGCGCCGGGCCAGGCTCAGCCACCAGCGCGTACCGGGTGCCCTGCGAGTAGGAGGCTGCGGCCACGAGCAGCGCAGCCAGGAGAAGCCAGCCGAAAAGGATCCGCAGTGCTGCAGGCACGCGGATCGTTCCTTCGGGCATTACTTCCAACTCCGTGGAGGCCTCCTTGGGTGGCAGGCAGGTCGGTATAGGTGGCGGCAGCCGGCCATAGTGCGGGCGGCTGCCGTGTGATCTACTACTAAGTAGACTGACTATTTTGGTCGAGAAAATCAAGGGAGCTTTCGCTGATGTCCACGTTGTCCGCTCTTGCCCTCATCTGTACCCTCACCCCGTCCCCGGAACCGTCCAGCAGCGAGCTGATGGCCCAGCACATCCTTGACGAACTGGAAGGCCACGGGGTGGCCACCGAGTCACTGCGCATCGTGGACCATGACGTGAAGCGCGGCGTGCAGGTGGACATGGGCAACGGTGATGCGTGGCCCGCAATCCACGAAAAGATCCTGGCCGCGGACATCCTGGTCCTCTCCACCCCCATCTGGATGGGCCACCCCTGCAGCGTCGCCCAGCAGGTCATGGAGCGCCTGGACGCCGACCTGTCGGAAACGGACGACGACGGCCGGCCGGTCATGTACGGAAAGGTTGCCACGGTTGCCGTGGTGGGAAACGAGGACGGGGCCCACAAGACCATCGCCGACATGATGCAGGGACTGAACGACGTCGGCTTCAGCCTTCCAGCCCAGGGCGGCACCTACTGGGTGGGCGAGGCCATGCAGACCGTGGACTTCATGGACCTTGAGCAGGTCCCGGACCCGGTAGCTTCCACCAATGCCGGGCTTGCCCGCAACGCCGTGCACCTGGCCCGGCTCCTGCGCTCCAACAAATACCCGGCCAAGTAGCGGGCGGCTCCGCGGTGGGGCTGCCCGCCGGAACAGGAAAGGAACATCATGTCCCAACCATTGGTCATCGTTTTTGACGTCAATGAGACCCTGTCCGACATGGGCCCGCTCGCCGAGGCATTCGCGCAGGTCGGGGCGCCTCGCGGGCTGGCCAAACTCTGGTTCGCCACGCTCCTGCGTGACGGGTTCGCCCTCACCGCCAGCGGGGGCAAGGCGTCCTTCGCCACCATTGGCGCCGATGCCCTCCGCACCCTGCTGGGAGCCGAAGGGATCTCCGGAAACCTGGAGACCGCCGTCGAACGCGTCATGGCTGCCATGCAGAACCTGTCCCTTCACCCGGACGTCCCGGACGGCATCCGCGCCGTCGCGGCGGCCGGGCACCGGCTGGTCACGCTAACCAATGGCGCCACCGCCAACACGGACAAACTGCTGGTTGCCGGTGGCGTTAGGGACAAATTCGAGCTGCTCCTATCCGTGGAGGACGCGCCTGCCTGGAAACCGGCCAAGGCCGCATATGAGTACGCGGCAACTGCGGCCGGAGCAGACCCGGCCAAGATGCTGCTGGTTGCCGTGCACCCCTGGGACATCCATGGGGCAGCCAAAGCCGGGCTGCGGACCGTGTGGATCAACCGCACCGGCGCCCGCTACCCCTCCTATTTCCAGTCACCGGACATCACCATCCCGGCCCTCACCGGGCTGCCCGCGGTGCTCGCCGCGTAGCCACCCCCGCCCCGCCCCAAACTCGAACGGAGACCACCCATGGCCCAGCCCGTCGAACGCCATACCGTTGACGTGAACGGCATCCCGCTGTCCTACCTCGCGGCGGGGGATGAGGGCGCCCCGCCGCTGATCCTGCTGCACGGCACCTTCTGGAGCCGGGTGTGGCAGCCCGTCCTGCCGGCCCTTGGCGAACACAGCCGCTGCTACGCGCTGGACTTTCCGGGCTTCGGCCGGAGCGGGGGAGAGCTGGATGTTGAGCAGGCCAGCGTACCGGCCCTGGTGCAGACCGTGCTCGATGCCGCGGATGCCCTCGGCATCGGGGAGTTTGACGTCGCTGCCCACGACATCGGCGGCGGCGTGGCCCAGCAGCTCGCCGCCTACAGCGGGAGGGTCCGGAAGATGGTTCTGATGAACGCCGTCATGTTCGACTCCTGGCCGGTGCCCGCCGTCGAGCGTTTCCGGGAGCCTGACGTGCGGGCAAACACCAGCGAGGAGGACCTCCTCGCTGCACGCCGCAAGTCCACGCAGGGCAGCGCCACCCGGACGCTCACCGAGGAGGAACTGGAGGACTACCTGTCGCCGTGGCATTCTCCGGCCCGGTCACGCTCGTGGATGGCCATGGCAGCGGCCGCCGATCCCCGCTACACCCTGGACTTGGTCCCGGCCCTCAAGGAAGCCGCAATCCCCACCCGCCTGGTATGGGGCCGTGACGACGACTTCCAGAAAATCGGGTTTGCCCGCCGGTACGTGGAGGAGGTCCCCAACGCGGACCTGGTGGAGGTGGACGGTAAGCACATCCCCACGGAGGATTCACCGGACGCCGTGGCTACGGCGATGCTGGAGCACCTGGCTGCACAGCACTCGGCTAAAGCGCCGTAAGCCCGGCCTCCGCGTCCAAAACCACCGCCCGGTGGCGGCTCTCCAGCTGGACCACGTCCCGCGTGAAGGAAAACGTGAGCAGGCCAAGGGCCAGGGCCGGCGCCGCAACCGCCGCACTGGGCGGAGTCACCGGCAGCAGTGCCACCAGCAGCGCGAACGGCTGGAACGCCCCGATTGCCTTGCGGGACGTGCTCGGCGGCAGCGTTGCACGGAGGTGCGGCCGGAGGAAGCCGGCGGCAGAGAATGCGTAGTACATGGCCCCGGTGGCCAGGGTCCAGGGACCAACGACGGCGGCGGCCGCGACGGACAGGACCAGGACCAGGGCGGCGTCCGTGGCTCCATCGAAGCGGGCTCCCTCCGCCGACGAGGTGCCGGTGCGCCGGGCCACCGCGCCATCGAGCCCGTCCAGGAGGAACGTGGCGCCGCCCAGGACTGGCAGGAGCAGGTCCGTGCGGGGCCCGGTGAACAGTTGCTGCACGGCCAACACGGCGCAAAGGGCCACGAGGACGGCGCGCAGGAGGGTGACACGGTCGGCGGGCGTGGAGAAGCGCGGGACGCGCCGCAGGATGGAGCCGACGGCGCCACCGGCCACCACGGCGCCGGCGGCCAGCCCGGCCAGCTGGGTCATTGGAGCGGACGGGGTCAGCGTGAGCAGCCACAGTGCCGCCAGCCCGTAGGCCACAAGGGCGGCCAGCGCGTCCGGCAGTGCCCGTTCAGCTGCGCTCATCCGGACCTCCCCTCGCATGCTAGCAATGGCTGCGGTGATCCTCACCGCCGGCGACGCCCGGCCGGAAGCCTGCTGCCGTCGTCGTACCGTGCCCTGTGGCCGGTCCGGACCAGGCCGGCGATCGCCAGCATGGTCCCGGCGCCCTCGGCGACGGCACTGAGGGTTTTGGAGAAGAACCAGACGGGGTCGTACATGGCCGGGATGGGCCCGATGGCCGGGATGTCCACGTACCGGTAAAGCACGACGGCGGCGAACGCGCTGAGTGCCACCACCAGGGCCAGGGCGTAGGCAGCCCTGCTGCCGCGGACCAGGACGTAGACGCCGGCCACCAGCGCCGCGGCCGCCTCGAGCAGGAACAGGGTGCCTTGGCTGATGGTGCCCGGCTGCGCGTTCTGGTAGCCCGGGGCCAGGAAGAAGTGGACGCCGGAGTCGATGAACAGCGCCAGTGCGGTCAGGAGTCGTAGAGCCACGTTTATGTATACGCCCGGAATTCGCTCCGGGTTCAAGTCGCCCTATTACGTCTGCGGGTTTTGTGGGGAATATTTAGGGGTGTCTGGAATATTGCGCCTTTAGCGGGCAGAAGCGCCTGCGGCCCTACGAGTAAGGAGAACAGCGATGACCCTTCCCAAGGAACTCACGCCGGGAACATGGACCCTGGACATGGCCCACAGCGAGATCGGCTTCAGCGTCCGCCATGCCGGGATCAGCAAGGTCCGGGGCCGCTTCACAGAAGCGTCGGCGGAAGCGCGCGTGGGCGAATCCCTGGCGGACTCGTCCGTGCATGCCACGGTGTACACCGCCAGCTTCACTTCCGGGGATGCCAACCGGGACGCCCATGTCCGCGGGGCTGATTTCTTCGACGTGGAGCAGTACCCCGAGATGACGTTCCGCGGCACCCATGTCGAGGGCGACGGCGAGGAGTACACGCTGACCGGGGACCTCACCATCAAGGGTGTCACCCGGCCCGTGGAACTTGAGGTCGAGTTCACCGGTGTTGCTGTGGATCCCTTCGGCGCCACCCGTGCCGGGTTCTCCGCTGAAACCGAGATCAGCCGCAAGGAGTTCGGGCTGACCTGGAACGCAGCCCTGGAAGCCGGCGGCGTGCTGGTCAGCGACAAGGTGAAGATCAACCTGGAAGCAGCGCTGGTAAAGCAGGGCTAGATCTCAAATACATATATTCGACGCGCGACGGTACTTTCGACGCGCAAAAACGATGGCGCGACCGAAATATCGGTAGCGCCATCGTTTTTGCGGCGCGGGAATGAACTTCCGCAGCGCCAAACCGTCCGGGCAGAAACCGTCCCGGTCACAGCGGCTCGGGACGCACCTTCACGTTGCCCAGCGAACGGATCAGCGCCACGGCGGTGATGGATCCGGCCGCCATGATCGAGGCCAGCACCACCACCTGGAACCGGCCCGCCTCCAGGGGAGAGGCGCCGCCGAAGATGGCACCCACGAACGCGCCGGGCAGTGTGACAAGCCCGGTGGTCTTGGTCTGGTCCGTGGACGGGATCAACGCCGAGTGCACTGCCTGCCGGGCCTGGATCAGGGTGGCCTGCCGGGGGGTTGCCCCCAGCGCCAGCCAGCCCTCTACCTGGTCCCACTGCTCCAGGACGGCCTCGAAGAAGCGGCGGCCGGCAAGCGTGGCGATGGTCATGGAGTTGCCGATCACGATCCCGCCCACCGCCAGCGCGTATCGCGGGGAGAATTCGATGGCACCTGTGCCAAACACGATGGCCACCGTCACCAGGATGCCCGCAGCCATCGTTGCGGCCACCACGGCAAAGCGCCGCCAGGACCAGGTGAGCCGCCGCGTCGCCGTCACGGATGCCACGGTGAACATGACCAACAGGGCCGCCCCCACCCACAGCGGGTTGGTGATGACGCCGCCCAGCACCAGGCTGATCACCGCCAGCTGGGCCGCGCCGCGGAGGATGGCCAGGGCAGGGGAGAGGTACGACGGCGTCCGCGCGCCCCACAGGATGCCCACCGTGAGTGCCGCCAGGATGGCAATGGCCACCAGGGTGGGCAGCAGGGCGGCAAGGGCGGGCATGCCGCCAGCTTACTGGGGGCGGAAACCGCCTCCTGCGAACCCGCCTAGGAGTTGCTGTCCGAAATCGCGGAGCTGACAGCGGTGGGGCTGTCGTATTCCCGGTCGGGGAGTGCTTCGAGGGCCTTCATGACGTTGTCGTCGGCGCCGGCTTCCTTGGCGCGGGACAGCAGGTCTTCACGCTTCGCCGGGTAGTCGATGCCGCCCAGGAACTTCTGGATCTGGATGGGATTGGGAGTGTCTGCCATGGTGCCGGGTTCCTTTCGGTGTTCCTCTGTGCTTTCCGTGGCCTACCACGTTCAGGTGCCGCGGTGGGCCCATCCTAGTCCCACAGCCTGGCGTCCCAAACCCGGCGTCAAGGATTCATTAAGAAATCCTGTTTTGCCGCTTGAGGCGTTTTGGCCGGTGCTAGCTTCGCAGATGGTCGCGGTGCAAAGGGCAGCGCGGAAAGGCAGACATGACCACGTTAAGCAGGCCCCCGGCGGATCCTTCCGCGCCACACCCGCGCGGAAGGAAAGCGTTCCAGGGCTGGCTGCTGTTTGGGCTCCAGGACAGCAAAGGCGCCCACCCCGGGCCGGGCGGCGTGCCCACGCAGCACGAAAAGAAGCACTCGTGGTGGCAGGTGATGTGCCTGACGGGCGTGGACTACTTCTCCACCCTTGGCTACCAACCGGCCATCGCCGCGCTCGCTGCAGGGGTCATCTCTCCGCTGGCCACCCTGGTGCTGGTGGCGGTGACCCTGCTCGGCGCCCTCCCGGTTTACCGCAGGGTTGCCGGCGAAAGCCCCCGCGGTGAAGGCTCCATCGCCATGCTCGAGCGGCTGCTGCCGCGCTGGGGCGGCAAGCTCCTGGTGCTGGTCCTCCTGGGATTCGCAGCCACCGACTTCATGATCACCATGACCCTTTCGGCAGCAGACGCCACCGCGCACCTGCTCGGGAACCCGGTGGCTCCGGGGTGGCTGCAGGGCCAGAACGTCCCCGTAACGCTCTTCCTGCTTGCGTTGCTGGCCGCTGTGTTCCTGCGCGGCTTCAAGGAAGCCATCGGCATCGCCGTTGTCCTGGTGGTGTTCTACCTGGGCCTGAACGCCATCGTGGTTGCCGTTACTTTCGCTCAGGTACTCTCGCACCCCGCCGCCATGGGGGATTGGTGGACCAACCTGTGGGTGTCGCACGGAAATCCGGTGATGGCCGTGGCCATCGCGCTCCTCGTGTTCCCCAAACTGGCCCTGGGACTGTCCGGCTTCGAAACCGGCGTGGCCGTGATGCCGCAGGTCCTGGGGAAAGCGGACGACACCGAAGAAAATCCGGCCGGCCGCATCCGGGGTACCCGCCGCATGCTCACCACCGCCGCCGTGATCATGAGCGCCTTCCTGCTGACCACCAGCTTCATTACGGTTGTCCTGATCCCGGAACAGGAATTCCAGCCCGGTGGCCAGGCGAACGGCCGTGCCCTGGCCTTCCTGGCGCACGAATACCTCGGTGTGGGGTTCGGCAGCGTTTATGACATCAGCACCATCGCCATCCTCTGGTTCGCCGGTGCGTCGGCGATGGCCGGCCTGCTGAACCTAGTGCCCCGCTACCTGCCGCGGTACGGCATGGCTCCGGCCTGGGCCAAGGCCGTCCGGCCGCTGGTGCTCGTCTTCACCCTGGTCGGCTTCCTGATCACCTTCATCTTCAAGGCCGACGTCGATGCCCAGGGCGGTGCCTACGCCACCGGCGTCCTGGTGCTGATGACCTCCGCCGCCGTGGCCGTCACGCTATCGGCGCGCCGTCACGGGCAGCGGAACCTCACGGTGGGTTTCGGCGCCATCACCGTGGTGTTCGCCTACACCACGGTGGCCAACATCTTCGAACGGCCCGAGGGCATCCGGATCGCCGCCATCTTCATCCTTGGGATCATCGTCATCTCGCTGCTGTCCCGGGTCCGCCGCTCCTTCGAGCTGCATGCCACCCGGGTGCACCTGGACCAGCAGGCCCTGGAGTTCATGTCCAGCACCCTGGACGGGCCCATCGCGATCATCGCGCACGAGCCGCTGCGGATGACCGCGGAAGCGTACCGGGACAAGCTGGAGTCCGCCATCGAGGTCAGCCACCTGCCGCTGGCCGGCGACGCCCTGTTCCTCGAGGTTGTGGTGGATGATTCCTCGGACTTCGAAACCGAGCTGCACGTCAAGGGAGTGAACCGGCATGGGTATCACATCCTCGAAGTCCACGGCCCCGTGGTCCCCAACACCATCGCCTCCGTCCTGCTGCACATCAGGGACATCACCGGGCTCATGCCGCACATCTACTTCCGCTGGACCGAGGGCAACCCGATCAACAACCTGGTACGGTTCCTGTTCCTGGGCGAGGGAGAGATCGCGCCGGTGACCCGGGAGGTGCTGCGCGAGGCCGTCCCGGATGTCACCCAGCGCCCGTGGGTCCACGTCGGCTGACCGCCGTCGCACCGTAACGCCCACACCCTTCCCCGCGAGATGGCACTTGACGGCAATGTTTCCGCGGAGCATCGCCGTGAAGTGCCATCTCGCGGGACGGAGGAGTGCCAGCGCGCCACCATAATGGGACGCATGGACAGTCCCGTCACCATCCGCCCCATGTGCCCTGACGACTGGACAGCGGTCCACGCGATCTACGCCGCCGGCATTGCCACGGGGGAGGCGACCTTTGAGAGCGAGCCGCCCACCTGGGAAGCGTTCGACGGCGTCCGGCTGCCTGGCCACCGGATCGTCGCCGAAGATGCGGGCAGGGTCCTGGGATGGGCCGCGGTCTCCCGGGTTTCTTCACGGGAGGTGTACCGGGGCCTCGTGGAGCACTCCATCTATGTTGCCCCGCAGGCACAGGGCCGCGGCGTGGGCCGGCTGCTCCTGGACGCCCTGATTGAGTCGACGGAAGCGGCCGGAATCTGGACCATCCAGTCCAGCATTTTCCCTGAGAACATGGCGAGCCTTGCCCTGCACCGGAAGCTGGGCTTCCGGGTGGTGGGAACCCGGGAACGGATTGCCCGGATCAACCACGGCCCCAAGGCGGGCCACTGGCAGGACACGCTGCTCCTGGAACGCCGCAGTTCCGTGGCCGGGACCGAATAGAAGGACCTCCCGGCGCCGGGTCCGTACCTGCCTCCGGTGCCTAGACTGGACGTATGCGGGTAATGAACCCCGGGGGCTTTTGATGAGCCTGCAAGCGATGTTCGTGGGCGCCCTGTTGTCCGCCGTCGTGGCACTGGTCCTGCTCCTGCTGGTGCGGAGGGAACGGCGCGTGGGGGTCGTGGCAACGGCAGCAGCCGCGGCTCTCCTGATGCCCATGGCCTGGAATTCGATCCTTAACTGGACTGCAGCGATCGGCCTGTTCTCCCACGACCTGCCGTTCCCGCCGTTCCCCATCAGCTGGCAGGATACGGGAACGGGAGTGTTCACCCTTGCCGGCACCGCCATCGCCCTCATGTCCGGGCCCTGCAGGCGGGACGCAGCCCGCGGCGTGGCAGCGACCGCCGCCCTCACCGCGCTGGCCGCTCTGCTGGTGGACGTCTACCTCTACTGAAGTGGCGCCGGTACTCCGCGCGCTCGTACTCCGGGCGCCGGCTCAGCCGCGGCAGCGGGCGAAGCGGCCCGGCACCTACCGCGAGGGCAGCGTCAGGATCTCGGCGCCGTCGTCGGTAATGGCGATGGTGTGTTCCGTGTGGGCCGTCCGGCAGCCTGTGGCGCTCCGGAGCGTCCACCCGTCGTCGTCCGTCACCAGTTCAGCCGTGTCCGCCATGATCCACGGTTCCAGCGCCAGCAGCAGCCCGGGCCGGAGCTTGAAGCCGCGGCCGGGCCGGCCCATGTTGGGCACGTGCGGGTCCTGGTGCATGGTGGAGCCGATGCCGTGCCCGCCGAACTGCGTGTTGATGGGGTACCCCGCGTCGGTGAGAACGCGGCCGATGGCGTAGGAGATGTCGCCGATCTTTGCCGTTGGCCCTGCCGCAGCGATCCCGGCGGCCAGGGCCCGCTCGGTGGCCTCAATCATCGCCACGCTCTCCGCCGGCCGCGAATCGCCCACCAGGAAGCTGATGGCAGCGTCGGCGGCCACCCCGTTTTTCACGACGGCGAGGTCCAGGGTGAGCAGGTCGCCGTCGGCCAGTTCGTAGTTGTGCGGCAGTCCGTGCAGCACGGCATCGTTGACGCCCGTGCAGATGTAGTGGCCGAAGGGGCCGCGGCCGAACGATGGCGCATAGTCCACGTAGCATGACTCGGCCCCGGCCTCGGTGATCAGCTCCTTGGTCCACTGGTCGATGTCCAGCAGGTTGGTGCCCACGGCGGCGCGGCTCTTCATGGCCTGCAGGATGTCCGCCACCAAGGCTCCGGTCTCCCGTGCGCGGGCCACTTCAGCGGGGTTCAGGATCTCGATCATTGCGGCGCCCTTCGTCTGCGGCCAAAAGCTCTCGGGGCCATCCTATTTGCCGTGGCTGTGGGCGTTGCAAGGGGCGGAGGAAGCAGGGGGGATTTCCGCGGATTGCCAAAGATATAGATGAGTGTAAATATTTACACGTGTCTATGTCTTTGGAGCTGACCCCCGTCCAGGCCGTCGCCTGCTGTGCGCCCCTGGCGAGGGAGCCGTTGTCAGAACCGGAAGCGGAAGGAATCGCGCCGCTGTTGAAGGCGCTGGCCGATCCGGTCCGGCTGCGGCTGATGTCCCTGGTCGCCTCGCATGACGGCAGCGAAGCCTGCGTCTGCGACCTCAATGACGCCTTTGAGCTGTCCCAGCCCACCATCAGCCACCACCTGAAGATCCTCCACGAGGTGGGTTTGCTGGACCGGGAAAAGCGGGGGGTGTGGGTCTACTACCGCGCCCGGACCGAGGCGCTGCAGAATTTGGCCGCCCTGATTGGCGGGCAGGCCACGTGAGCACACTTTCCCGCCGTGCCGCCGCCGAGTTTGTCGGCACCGCCTTCCTGGTGATGGCCGTGGTGGGCTCGGGCGTCATGGCGTCCAGGCTGTCCCCGGACGACGCCGGCCTGCAGCTTTTGCAGAACAGCCTCGCCACGGGTGCCGCGCTGGTGGCGCTGATCGTGGCACTGCAGCCGGTGTCGGCGTCGTTCAATCCGGTGGTGACCCTGGTGGAACGTGCACTGGGGATGATCGACACCAGGACCGCGGCAGGGTTGATTGCCGGCCAGGTTTTGGGCGGGCTGGCCGGAACCATCACGGCGAACCTGATGTTCGGGCTGGACGCGGTCGCCTGGTCCACGCACCAGCGCACCGGGCCTGACCTCTGGCTGGCCGAGGTCATCGCCACGGTGGGGCTGCTGCTGGTCATCTTCGGCACGGTCCGGTCCGGCCGGGCGGACAGGGTGGCCTTCGCCGTCGGCGGGTATATCACCGCCGCCTACTGGTTCACCAGCTCCACCAGCTTCGCCAACCCGGCGGTGACCATCGCCCGGACCCTCACGGACACCTTTGCCGGCATCGCACCGCCGTCGGCCCCTGCCTTCATCCTGGCCCAGCTGCTGGGCGGTGCCCTGGGATACTTCCTGGTCCGCTTCCTCTACCCCTCCTTCACCGCTGCCGCTGCCGTCGCGGCTGACCGAAAGGTGCTCTCATGAGCCACAAACCCTCCGTCCTGTTCGTCTGCGTCCACAACGCCGGCCGTTCCCAGATGGCCGCCGCGTTCCTTACCTCGCTCTCGCAGGGCGCCATCGAGGTCCGTTCCGCCGGATCGCAGCCGGCGGAGAAGGTCAACCCGTCTGCGGTCCAGGCCATGGCGGAGGTGGGCATCGACATGTCCGCCGAGATCCCCAAGATCCTCACCACCGAAGCCGTGCAGGACTCTGACGTGGTGATCACCATGGGCTGCGGCGACGAATGCCCCTACTTCCCGGGCAAACGCTACGAAGACTGGGTGCTGGAGGATCCCGCCGGCAAAGGCGTGGAGTCCGTCCGGCCCATCCGCGACCAGATCAGGACCCGGGTGGAAGCCCTGATCGCCTCCCTCATTCCTGCCCAGAGCTGAATTGGAGCATGCCATGACATCGCCGGAACCTACATCGCTTGAGTCCCTGCAGTCCCTGCCTGTTGCCGTGATCGGCGCCGGACCCGTCGGCCTGGCCGCGGCCGCGCACCTGCTGGAACGCGGGCTGGAGCCATTGGTCCTCGAGGCAGGCCCAACTGTTGGCGCTGCCATCCGCCAGTGGGGCCACGTCCGCGTCTTTTCCACGTGGAAGTACAACCTGGACGCTGCCTCGGTCCGGTTGCTGGAACGCTCCGGGTGGGAAGCGCCCCGGCCCACCGCCCTGCCGTACGGCGCCCAGATCGTGTCCGAGTACCTGGAACCGCTGGCCGCAACGCCGGAACTGAAGGACCGAATCAGGACCGGGGCGCGGGTGGTGGCCGTCAGCCGACAGGGCATGGACAAGGGCAGGAGCCAGGGCCGGGACACTGCCCCGTTCCTGCTGCGGATAGAGCACGACGGCGGCAAGGTCACCCAGGTGCTTGCCCGCGCCGTGGTGGATACTTCCGGCACCTGGAGCACCCCGGCGCCGCTGGGATCGTCAGGGTTGCCCGCCCCCGGCGAGGCAGAGGCCCGGGCGGCGGGCCTGGTCACGGGGCCACTGCCCGATGTTTCAGCTGGTGGTTTCGCCGGCCGCCGCACCCTGGTGATAGGTTCCGGCCATTCGGCGGCCAACATGGTCCTTGACCTGGCCCGGCTGGCCCGCGCCAATCCCGGCACCGAGGTGCTCTGGGCCATCCGCGCGGCCACACCCGCCCGCGCCTACGGGGGCGGGGATGCCGACCAACTGCCCGCCCGCGGCCAGCTCGGCGCGAGGCTCCGCACCGCCGTCGACACGGGTGCCGTCCAGCTCCTGACGGACTTCCACACCGCTTCCATCGGCGTGCATGACGGCGCGGTGACAGTGCACTCAACGGACGGCCGCGCTGTTGAGGTGGACCGCGTGATTCCCACTACCGGTTTCCGCCCGGACCTGGCCATGCTCTCCGAGCTGCGCCTGGACCTGGACCCGGCGGTGGAGGCACCCAAAGACCTCGGCCCGCTGATCGATCCCGATTTCCACAGCTGCGGAACCGTCCCTGCCCACGGCGCCCGCATCCTGGCCCAGCCGGAGAAGGACTTCTACCTGGCCGGCATGAAGTCCTACGGCCGGGCGCCCACCTTCCTGATGGCCACCGGCTACGAGCAGGTCCGCTCCATCGCCGCAGCCCTGGCCGGAGACACCGAGGCCGCGGACGCCGTGGAACTCGAACTCCCGGAAACCGGAGTGTGCTCCACCAGCATCCTCAGTGACTCGCATGATGCCGGTGATTCCGTCGGCGGATCCTGCTGCGCGGCGCCGGCACCGGTACCCGTGACGATCGGGTTCGCCACGGGCCTTCAGCACGGCCGCAGCAGCGGAACCATTTCGGGGTAGGCGTGCGTTCCAGCCCAGTTACTCCCGGCCGCCCGGGTGCACAGCCAAGGGCACGCCGTCCCTCACGGCGCGCCGCGGGAGGAGCGGAAGAGTAACTGGGCGGGAATGCATGGTTGGCCGGGACTCATGGGCCGGAAGGCTCACCCCAGTTGATGCCGATGGAGCGGCCGCGCGCGAAGTGGGCGTTCGCGATTTCATTGACTTCGCGGAGGCTCATGCCCGGATGGGCCAGGCGGATCCACTCGTAGTCCCATTCCTGCAGGTCCCGTTCGCGGCCGGCCCGTTTCTGGTTGCGCATGTGGGCTGTGAGGTCGTCGCCACCAACGGGGATGCGGGGTGCGGCAATGACGGGTTGCGGCTTAGGTGGGGGTATCGGGGCCGGACGGGGCGGAGCCTTCGTAGTGCGGACCAGCGCCACCGTCACTGCCACCACGCCCAGGCTGATGAGGATGACCCACCAGAATTTGATGATGATGGCTATGACGATCAGGACCAGGAAGGGGGCGCACCCGATAGTGCCGCCGCCCTTGCTGCGCGAGCGACGCCGTTTTGCTGCCATGGTGGTTCCTCTTGTGACGTGATGGAGCTATAGAATCCACTTTCGCACCGGCTACGCGCCGTGTCATGAGTACTAACTACTCAATTTTGACGCCTCATTAGGGGCCTGGCTGGTTGCCCTGCACGGTGCCGATTGCTCACCGGACCTCAATAGCGCCCATCATGCCAAGATCCTCATGGTCCCGGATGTGGCAGTGGTAGGCGGAGCGTCCGCGGAAGTCCGCGAATGCCACCCGGACGGTGACCCGTCCGTTTGCCGGTAGGTTCACCACGTCGCGCCAGTCGGGGGAGGAAGCTTGCTGACCGTTTTGCTCGACGACCTGCATGGGCCAGACGTGCAGGTGGAACGGGTGGTCCATCGTGCTGGTGTTGATAAGGGTCCATTCCTCGACGGTTCCGGCCCCGGCGGTGATATCGGTCCTGGCCGGATCGAACTCCCTGCCGTTAATGGTGAAACGCATCATGCCGGCCCCGCCCATTCCCATGCCGGCGGACAGGACGATTTGCCGGTGGACGGCCAGCGCTGCACCCCTCAGGTCCAAAGGCGCTCTTAGTGCAGGGACTGCTGCCTGGGGAGGGGCGGCTTCGCCGGCCACCTGGAAAGAAGCCAGCGCCACGCCGTCGGCCGGCTCAGCGGGTCCAAGCGGCCCAGGCCCCTGGCCCATCATCCCCGCGGTGCTGCCGCGGTTGTACCGGAACGCGCGCAAAGAGGAGTTGCCGGCCTTGGCGGTGACCAGCAGGTCAGCCCGGTTACCGGGGGTCATCACCAGATCTTCCACCTGCCGCGGTTCGCCGAGCCGGCCGGAGTCCATGCCCAGCAGCTGCAGTTGCTGCCCGTCCAGCCGCAGCTGCAGGTAGCGCGCTACACAGGCGTTGACGACGCGCCACCGTTCCCGCTGCCCGGGACGGGAAGTGAACTGGGGGTTGATTTGGCCGTTCACCAGGAGCAGTTCGCCCTCCCGGCCCGCCATCCGCCCCATCACTGACGTGGCGCTGATGTTCCCCAAACCGTCCACCGAGGTGTCCGATACCACCAGCACACGCTCGGCGCTGGACTCGATTGGCTCAGGGTCCTCCACGATGATGGCTCCATAGAGCCCGGCGAAGACCTGGTCGGCCACCATCCCGTGATGATGGGGGTGGTACCAGTACAGGCCGGGCGGGTGATCCGCGGGCAGCCGGTATTCGTAGTCGAACGAAGTGCCTGGCGCGACCGCGACGAACACGTTGTCCCCGTTGTTCTCGGGCGACACGTGGAGGCCGTGCACGTGCAGGTTGGTGGGCTGGGACAGGCTGTTGGTGAGACTTATCTTGAGGGTGTCCCCAGCCTTGAGACGAAGGGTGGGCCCGGGCACGCTGCCGTTGTACGCGAGCGCCGTGGCCTGCCGCCCGCCAAGCTGGACCTGCGCAGGGCCGGCTGCGAGCCGAACCTGCAGTTGCCCGTTCCCGCTCCGGAGTTCTTCCGGCTGGATCAGGCTGCCGCCAAAAGGCCGGGCGGCGGGGGAGGACAGGGACCAGATCAGGCCGGCTCCGCCTGCCACAGTGCCCGCAGCCCCCAGCCCGCCGAGGAGGAGCGCCTGCCGGCGGCTTATGGGGCGCACTACCGGCCCTCGCCGAGCACCCTGAGCTGTTCGCGGTACTGCTCCGCGGTCAGTTCACCCCTCGCGAAGCGCTCATCGAGGATCTGCCGCGCCGTCGATGCCGGCGGCCCTTCCCGCCCCTGCCCGCCGCTCCGGATACCACCGCCGAAAACCCGCACGGCCACGAAGACGAGCAGCGCTATGCCCAAGAGCATCAGGATGCCCCAGAGCCACCAGCCTGCGCCCTGCCCGTAACCCCACATCATCGCCGGAGCCCTTCTTCGCGTTGGTACTTGCGATTCTTGGCGCGTTCCGGCCCGGTAGGTAGGGCCCGAGGACCCGTCGATCCCCGGCGACGCGCCTGCCCATATTCGGTTCCCCGCACTCCAGCCCAGTTACTCCCGGCCCCTCCGGTACCCGGGCCTGGACACGCCGTCAGCCACGGCGCGGTCCGGGAAAAGCGGAAGAGCAACTGGGCGGGAATGCACGGTGGCGGGCCAAGCCAGCAGCAGGGTCAGTCCGTGATGTCGGTGCTGGTGCTCAGCTCCTGCCACTGCTCCAGCTCGGCGCGCTGGGCTTCCGCCACCTTGCCGAAGGCGCCGAACGCGTCCGTGCCCAAGACCAGCAGGCCCGGCGGGTTGGGGGATTCCACGACGGCGATGATCGCCCGTGCTGCCTTGTCCGGGTCGCCGGGCTGGTTGCCGTGCGCGGTGTCGTGTTCCTTGCGGCGCTTGCCGGCGGTGTCCGCGTAGTCACCGATCGCCGAAGCGGACTGCGTGAGCGAGCGGCCGGCGAAGTCGGTGCGGAAGCCGCCCGGTTCGATCGCGGTGACATTGATGCCCAGCGGCTTCAGCTCGCTGCGGAGGGACCCCGACATGCCCTCCAGTGCAGCCTTGGTGGCCGCGTAGTAGCCGGAGCCGGGCGGTGTGATCCGTGCGCCGATGGACGAAATGTTCAGGATGGAGCCGGCCTTGTTGGCGCGCATGCCCGGCAACACTGCCTTGATCATGTCCACCGCGCCGAAAAAGTTCGTGTCGAACAGGCGGCGGATGTCGGCGTCGTCCGCTTCCTCCACCGCCGCCCGGTAGCCGTAGCCGGCGTTGTTCACCAGCACGTCGATGCTGCCGAACTTCTCCTCCGCCTGCTTCACCGCTGCGGCAATCTGCGCCTTGTCGGTGACGTCGAGGGCCAGGGGAAGCGCGGTGTCCGGGAAGCCGGCAGTGATGTCCTGCACCGCGTCCACGTTCCGGGCGGTGACGACGGCGTTGTGCCCGGACGCGAGCACGGCCTCCGCGAGTGCCCGGCCAAGTCCGGTGGAGCAGCCTGTGATGAGCCATGTTGCCATTGGTGTTTCCTTTCGTGGGGGTTAGGCGGGGGCAGGCACTTAGCGCCGGTGCCGCCGTCGTGCGTTGGGCGTCAGTTCGTGGGCGCCGTAACTGTTGTCGTCCGGGTTGACGGTGACGCCGGGGGCGACCAGCTGGTCGATGCGGTCCAGCACCTCGGGGGCCAGGACGGTGTCCGCGGCCGGGAGGTAGGACTCCAGCTGCTCCATGGTGCGCGGGCCCACGATCGCGGAGGTGACGCCGGGGTGGTTGATGACGAACGCGATGGCCATCTCGATGAGCGTGACGCCTGCCCATTCGGCCACCTGGGCCAGCTCCTCCACGATGTCGAGCTTGCGCTGGTTGGCCGGCTGCGTCATGTCGAACCGGGCACTCGGCCGTGCTGACGACGTGGGCCGGGACGCCGAGTCCTTCCGCCACCGGCCCGAAAGCCAGCCGCCGGCCAGCGGGCTGTAGGTGAGGGTGCCCATCCCGTGCCGCTGCACCGTGGGAAGGACATCCTCCTCGATGCCGCGGACCAGGATGGAGTAGGGCGGCTGCTCGGTGACGAACCGCTCCAGGTTGCGCTCGCGGGAGGCCCACTGCGCCTCCACGATTTGCGAACCGGAGTAGGACGAGGAACCGATGTAACGCACCTTGCCCTGGCGGACCAGGTCGGTGAGGGCGCCCAGGGTCTCCTCCACGTCGGTGTCCGGGCTGGGCCGGTGCACCTGGTAGAGGTCGATGTAGTCGGTGTTCAGGCGGCGCAGGGAGTTCTCCACCTCGCGCATGATCCACCGGCGGGAGCCGCCGCGCTGGTTGGGGTCCTTCTCGTCCATGGGCATGAAGAACTTGGTGGCGAGGAAGGCGTCGTCGCGCCTTCCTGCCAGTGCTTCCCCCACGATCTCTTCGGAGGCACCGCCGGAGTACACGTCCGCGGTGTCGATGAAGTTGATGCCGGCGTCCAGGGCGCGGTGGATGATGCGGGTGGCGTCGGCGCGGTCGTTGTTGCCCCACGGGCCGAACATCATCGCGCCGAGGCAGAGGGGGCTGACCTGCACACCGGTGCGGCCAAGCGGGCGGTAATCCATGCTGTGCTCCTACTATCTGCGGCGGTCTAGGCTTCGGGGATGACCATGGCGAACCGCTCCGGGCGGGCCACATCGGGGTCCGGGCCGCTGCGGACGCCGGAGTCCAGGGCGTCGATGGCAGTGAGTTCCTGGGCGGCGAGCTCGAAATCGAACACGTCGAAGTTCTCCGCAATGCGTGCCGGATTGGTGGACTTGGGGATGGCGGAGCGGCCCTGCTGCAGGTGCCAGCGCAGCATCACCTGGGCGGGCGTTTTGCCATGGGCCTGCGCGATGCCGGCAATCACCGGGTCGCGCATGACGTTCTTCCGGTTCTCGCCCCAGCCGGGGTAGAAGGTGATGCCGCCGATGGGTGACCAGGCCTGGGTAAGGATCCGGTGGTCCTCATCGATGGTCTGGACAGCCGGCTGCTGGAAATACGGGTGGAGCTCGATCTGGTTGACGGCCGGGACCACGTCGGTTTCCGCCAGCAGCTGCTGCAGGTGGTGGGGCATGAAGTTGCTGACGCCGATGGCCCGCACCCGTCCATCCTTGAGCAGGGTTTCCAAGGCCTTGTACGCGGCGACGGTTTTGTCGAACCGGTCCGGGGCGGGCTGGTGCAGGATGAACAGGTCCAGCTGCTCTACGCCCAGCTTGCCCACGGCCTTGTCCCACGCGTGCAGCGCCTGATCGTAGCCGTAGTCGCTGACCCACACCTTGGTCTCGATAAAGACGTCTTCGCGCGCCAGGGCCGAACGCCTGATCCCTTCGCCCACCTCCCGCTCATTGCCGTACGCGGCGGCGGTGTCGATGTGCCGGTAGCCCACCTCCAGCGCGGTCTGGACGGCCGCCGTCGTCTCTTCCGGGGGACTTTGGAAAACGCCCAGGCCGAGTGCGGGCATGGTGACACCGTTGTTGAGTTTGAGTTCCATGCCTTCACGCTATGTGGGTGTCCGCGATTGTGGGAGGGCTTGCCAGTCCCTCCTTCGCCGGTTTGGGCACGCGTACCGTGGAGCCATGACCAACACCGATGACGTGCGGAAATTCCTGACCTCCCGCCGTGCCCGGATCACGCCGGAGGAGGCCGCGCTGCCCGCGTACGGCGGCAACCGGCGCGTGGCGGGGCTGCGCCGGGAAGAAGTGGCGATGCTGGCCGGGCTGAGCGTTGACTATTACATCCGGCTGGAACGGGGAAACCTGTCCGGCGCGTCGGACAGCGTCCTTGAGGCCCTGGCGCGCGCCCTGCAGTTGGACGACGCCGAGACGGCCCACCTTTTCGACCTGGCCCGCGCGGCCACCGCCGTCCCGCGGGTGCGGCGCAAGCGGAGTCCCTTGACGGTGCGTCCCAGCGTGCAGCGGGTTATTGATGCCATAACGACGGCGCCTGCCTGGGTCCGCAACGACCGCGGGGATGTGCTGGCCTCCAATGAGCTGGGCCGGGCCCTGTACCTGGAAATGATGGCGGAGCCGGTCACTCCGCCGAACAGCGCGCGGTTCACCTTCCTGAATCCGAAGGCGCGGGAGTTCTTCCGCGACTGGGAGCGGAGCGCGGATGACATCGTGGCGGTCCTGCGCTCCACCGCCGGGAAGAACCCGTACGACAAGGACCTCTCGGACCTGATCGGCGAGCTCTCAACCCGCAGCGGGGAGTTCCGCATCCGCTGGGCCCGGCACGACGTGAAGTACCACCGCACGGGCCGCAAACGCCTGCACCACTCCATCGTGGGGGACCTGGACCTCACCTACGAAGCGATGGAACTCCCCGCGGACCCGGGGCTGCGGATCAACATCTATACGGCCGAGCCGGGCACGCCCTCGGAAGATGCGCTGAAGGTGCTGGCCAGCTGGGCCGCCACGCAGACAGCGGCTGTGGTACCGGCCCGGGAGGCCACCTGACCCGCGCTTCTGCGCGTATTCGTTTGCGAGGCCCATATTCCGTTTCGAGGCGCATATTCCTTTGCGCAGCCCATATGCGGGCCGCGAAAAGGAATATGCGCGTCGCGGGTGCTTCTGCGCGTCACTATGCGGGCCAGGCTTGCGGCTTCAGGACTCAGCGTTGATGAACCCAATAATGATTGCTGTCCACCATCACAGCTGTGACACGGCCAGGCAGGCCAGCAAGTGCACCCGCTGGCCAGGGGACAAGTCCGTGAAGGTGGTGTCGGCCGGCAGCCGGGCGAGCCGCCGCATAAGGGGGACAAGCATGATCCCGTTCAGGCTGAGGACAAGAACCGCAGCGAGCTTGACGTCGGTCATGGGGTTTTCCAGATGTGGGCTCAGGAACGCACCGGTGGCGAGCAGCCCGGCAAGACCGCCCCAGATGAGCGGCGTCGCAGCCCCGTCCAGTCGAATGATCTCGCCAAGTCCGCGCCGGCCGGTCAACCACAGAAAACCATGCCAGTCGACCAGGATGATGGCGCCACAAGCCACAACAAGGCATAGGTCGTGCACCACGAGGTCGACGGCATGGACGTATCCATCGACATAGACCATGGGTGACAAGCTGACGGACAGCAGCCAGGCCACCACAGCCGCTGCGGCAAGGGCTACAACCAGGCGCCGGGTGGACCGTTCGGATTCCCGATGCCTCCTGATGGTGCGTCGGCTGACCGGCACGTAACTCATGAGATACCTCTGCGGAGACCTGCCAGCTGTGGCCTTCCCAGTAAGGCCCGGAGTAGCTCCAACATAGTCCTGCGCATTCCTGTCAACAAGGAACAGGCCTCCCGAAGCCAAGCAATTGGTTTCGATGCGCAGGTTCCTTGCCGCTCCTGAATGCCCGGCGCCAGGCGAAATCATCCGCCCTCCTCCAGCCACGCCATCGCCTCATCCATGGACGTGAAGTACCGGGTGGGGTGCACCGGCTTGTGCCTGCCGGTGTAGAAGCTGGCAAGGGTCTGGTCCACGGGGGAGGTGCCCACCACGGCGGCACGCGTCAGGGGCCAGGTACCGGCAAAGGCCTTTAGCGCCCCCTGGTCAATCCACTCCACGCCGGTTATTTCCACCAGCAGCGGCAGGGCGCGGCCGCCGCTAAGCTCTTTGGTGCGCTCCATCAGCGCCACAGCATCGCGTTCCGTGACCACATCCCCGTGCCCCCACTTGAGGTGCAGCAGCTCCCCGGAGAGCTCGATGGTCCCGGTGACGTCTTCCATGCCTACTACTTTGCTGCTCCTTCACCGCGTACAGCAATACGGCTCGAAAAAGGTACGACGACGGCGGCTCACCTGCCGCCGGAACGCACCGCCGCTGGGCGTCCACGCAGACTCCCCGGGCGCCCCTTCAGCCACCGTTCCCCCAGGCCCATGGCGCGTGTTGCCGCCGCCCAGTACAGGACCCCGCAGGCCAGGGAGGCCAGTACCGCGAGGCCTTTGGCCAGGGGTTCGAAGACATCAGCGGAGTCGAACAGGGGGTACACCAGCCAGTGCGTGACGTAAATGTACAGCGATGCGCTGGCCAGCAGCGCCGTGACCCGGCGCAGTCCGCGGGGAACCCGCAGCGTGGGAAGCCAGAGCAGGACCAGGCAGCCGGCGAGGATGGTGGCGCTGCGGTAGGGGTTGTCGAAGGACGCGGGAACCGTGAGGAAGGCAAGACCCGTCACCGCGATCCGCTCCCACTGGGTGCGGGAGGCGGCGGCCGCCCAGCCCAGTCCGAACAGCCACAGCACCGGACCCTGGCCCGGGTAGCGGCTGTCCACCAGGCCATAAAGCAGGGGCAGGTCAACGGCAACCAGAACCACGCCGAACGCCCACGGCCAGCGCCGCACCACCCGGTCAGCGGCCGGTATCGCCAGCAGCAGGGAAAGGCCAAGGAGGATGTGGACCAGAATCTCCACGAACCAGAACCGCGAGTAGTCACTCCATCCTTCAGGGCCCAGCAGCGGATTGAGCAGGACTACGTTGTGCCAGGCGTATTTGTCCGTGACGGCGAAGGCGAACCCGATGACGGCGATGCTGGGCACGGCGATCCGGGCGATGCTGCGCAGGTGCCGCCGGAACCGCGCACCACGCTCCCCGGCCAGCTGGAACCGCGCGAAGTTGTACCCCGCCACGGCCATGAGCACATGCGCGGTGCCCTGCCAGTGGAAGAACCCGATGTGCGTGGAGACGATGGCAATGATCGCCACCGCACGGAGCACGATTCCCGTCTCCATTGGTGCAAGCAACGGGCGCTGCACCCGGTGAACCCGGGTCCCCGCAGGTTTGCCGGCGGGCGCGGCAGCCGGTGCCACGTGCGGCGCAGGCGTCAGTTCGCAGACAGGCATCAGGTGCCAGCCTTCGGGAAGGTACCCGAGTGCATGCTCCAGCCGGACAGACGCCGCCACATAGGACAGGGAGTCGCCGCCCAGGGATACGAACGTATCGGTGTCGGCGACGCGGTCCACTTCAAGCACCTCCGCGAAGATGCGCGGCACATCAGTGGAGCCCGCGCCGGGAACTGCAGTGCCGCCGTCGTGCGCTTCTTCACCACGGCCGAGGGCGAGGACGGCCGGATAGTCGGGCTTTCCGTTGCCAAGGCGCGGTATGGCTTCGACGCGGTGAAGTCCGACGGCGGCGCGCGGCAGGCCCAGGTCCTGCGCCAGGGTTTTGGCGAGCAGGGGGAGGTCGTGGTCGCCTTCGACGGCGGCAGTCACCGCGGCGTCGGAACCGGCGGCGGCCGCCGTGACACCGAGGTCCGTCAGAATCCGCTCCACGTGTCCCAGGTCCACGCGGAGCCCGGCAATTTTCAGGAAGCGGCTGCGCCTGCCAACAATCTGGTACAGCCCCTCGGGCGCTCGCCTGGCCAGGTCGCCCGTGCGCAGTTCGGTCAGGACCCGGCCCAGGCCGAGGTCCTCCGGCCGTTCGGCGTACCCCAGCATCACGTTGGGGCCGGAATACACCAGTTCATCGGCGTCCAGCCCGGCGACCGGCTCCAGCCGGAAGGAGCCGCCCGGGATGGGTACGCCGATGGACTCGGGATGCACCACGGCCTGCTCCGGCGGCAGGTATGCCATCCGCGCCGTGGCCTCGGTCTGGCCGTACATCACGAACAGGTCCCACCCCTTCCGCCGGCCCAGGTCGGCGTACCAGCGCACCCGCTCCGGTGCCAGCCGTCCGCCGGCCTGGGTGATGTAGCGCAGGTTCGGCAGGTCCATGTCCCGGAATCCCACGCGGTCCAGGAGGTCGAAGGTGTACGGTACGGCGGCGAATGAGGTCACGTTACCGGTGCGGACCAGGTCCCAGAAACAGGGGTCCACAACCGAGAGGTCCGTCAGCGCCAGGGACGCGCCCGCCAGAAGGTGGCTGTTCACCACACTCATCCCGTAGCAGTAGGAGAGCGGAAGGGTGGTGGCAGCTTTGTCGGCCGGTTGCAGCTGCAGGTATTCAGCGATTGCCGCGGCGTTGGCCTGGATGTTGTCCGCGGAAAGGCGGACCAACTTGGGGGAGCCGGTGGATCCGGACGTGCTGAGGAGCAGGGCCAGATCGGGGTGCAGGTCGTGGGAGGTCTGCTCCCGGCGCACGTCCATGGCCACGTCACCGGGGTGGGATGTCCGGACTACGATGTCCGGATCGTAGGCAGTTATCAGCGCATTTGCGGCGGACTCGCCGCTTGGAAGGACCAGCAGGGGATTGCCCGAGGACAAGGCCGCCAGGTAGGCCACCACAGACGGCAGGGTGTTCCCGGCCTCCAGCGCAATGAGCCGCCGGCCGTGCCCCAACGTCCTGGCAAATTCCTCCACGCGGAGGGCCAGTTCCGCGTAGCTTAGGGACAGGCTTCCCGTGCTCACGGCGGGACGGTCTCCGAAGCGGGCAAGGTCGGCGGCAAACGGAACGCCGGTGAGCTTTGTCTCTGTCATCACCGAAGAACCGTATAAGGTGAGGCTAACCTAACTCAAATGGACGTATCTGTGGGCGCTCTTTCGCCGGCAGGGCAGGCGGTAGCAAAATATTGTCGAAACCTTCGGCAGCCCCTGCTGCCCAGCCATGACAAGGTGCCAAGCCATGAATTATTTGCTTCCACCGGCCTATGAGCCTGCCGGACTCACCGGACGGATGGTCACCGGCCTCCTCTCCGCGGAGGATGCTTCAAGGGCCGTGCAGTCCCTGGCGTCTGCGCTGCGGGACGTGATTCCGCACGCTGCGGGCGCGGGGGTCTCCCTGATCAGCGCCGACGGCCGCGGCGAAACCATAGGTGCCACAGACAGTCTGGTGCTCCAGGCGGACAAGTTGCAGTATGAACTGGGCCAGGGGCCATGCCTGAGCGCCTGGGCCGGGCAGCGCGCCGTCATCATCCAGGACACATGGAGGGAAACCCGCTGGCCGGAGTGGACGGCGGCAGTTGCCGGCTTTCCGCTGCGGTCGGTCCTCAGCGCGCCGCTGACGCCTGAGGGAAGGCCGATCGGTGCCCTGAAAGTCTATTCACCCGTCCCGCTGGCGTTCGACGACAACTCGGTGTTCCTGATCGAGCGGCTCGCTGCCCCGGCCGCGGTCCTGCTGGGCCATGTGCGGGACCGGGCGGCTGCGCAGCGGATGACTGACGAGCTAGCCGAGGCCTTGACTAACAGGGACATGATCGCCCAGGCCCAGGGCATCCTGATTGAGCGGCTGAATCTCACCTCGCAGGAAGCGTTGGCGGTCCTGCTGGCCCGCTCCCGGGGCGAGAGTACGCCACTGCATGATGTGGCACGGGAGGTCCTTCAGGAGACCGTCGGCGAATAGGGACGCCTGCCGCCAAAATCGCCAGTATTGACGGCCGGAAGTGGATGGGGAAAGGGCAGCCTGTCCCCTCCCCATCCAATCCACACCAGGAACCCCCCAATAACGGGGAGAGCGGTGCCCCCGGGCTTCCTGCTGGCTTCCTTGGACCGGGTGGCCGGCCAGAGAATTGACGGATAGACGTTTTCGTCAATTCTGCTAGAAGTGTGGCCCTCGCTCCGCTGCAAGGTCAAGGGACCTTAGTATCGGATGGATGGGGAGGACATGGAGATCGGGGATCAGGATCCGGTCCCGTGCTGCGCGTTCTGCAGCTCCTGGGCGGCCGCTGCCCGAAGAGTGAGGTTGGCGTTGCGCGCCGTCATGATGAGGTGCTTCGCCGCCTCGTCCAAGGTAAAGCCGCATCGCGCAGCTATTGCTTCGCACGCGTCAGCAATCACCGCCCGCGATGCCAGGGTATGTTCCAGCTCCGCAAACTGCTCGTCGGAAAAGGTTGCCGGGGTGGTACCAGGGACGCCAGGCGGCGCCGGCATAGGTGTGGCAACGTTATGCGTCCGCCTCGGTGTGTAGTTCGCGCGGACCACGGCAGCCGCCACCTGCGCCTGCAGCACGGAGCGTGCGGCGGCAAGCAGGTTCGCCACCTCAGGGCTAGCGAGCCGGTACATCAGCCGCCCCTCGGAGCGCTGGCACTCGATCAGCCGCTGGCTCCGCAGTTGGGCCAGGTGGCGCGACAGGTGCGAGGCCTTCTCGCCGGTAGCCGCGCAGAGTTCCGGGATGGAAGACCCGCCATGGGACAGCGTGTCCAGGACCTGCGCCCTCACCGGATGGGCCGCGGCCTTGAAAACCTCCGCGAGAGCCAGCATCGACGGCCGTGCCCCGTCTGCATCAGGGACTTGTTTCGTCACGGTTTCCCACCCTTGCCTTGTCCGGGCCCCGCCAGGGAGACACGCCAATGTGTTGACGCCTAAGATCGTCCCCCGCAACCGGACGTCAGCGCAACGATTTCCCGCAGAAATGCCCGGCAGGGGAAACACGGCGGCGGCCAGCGCCAAAAGGAGCGGACCGCCGGTGGTGCAGGGGGAGGCTATGCGGTGGTCAGCACCGTCTTCAGCCAGCCTTCCTCGCGCCGGTCGAAGTTCAGGTAGGCGTCCACCACGTCGCTGATCGGTTCGTGCTGGGTGATGAATGTGGTGGGGTCGAAGACACCGGAGGCCACCAGGTCCACCAGCGGCGGCGTGACCGATCGGTGGTCGCAGTTGCCCATCCGGATGGTCAGATTCTTGTTCATGGCCTGGCCAATGGGATAGGTCATCATCGCCGGGCTGTACACGCCAATGATCCCGATGCGGCCGTACTTCCGCACGGTCTCGATGCTCCACTGCGAAACCTGCGACGGCGCGTTCCCCGGCACCCAGTTGTCGCCCTGCACATTGGTGGACGGGGCAACCTCGGCCACTTCCTGCGCGAACTGCTCCGCCTGCTCCTCGCCTTTGGCCGCCGCGGGCCCGGCCCAGGGCCGCTGCGCATCCACGCCAACGGCATCGATCACCGCGTCCACGCCGATTCCCTGCGTCGCCTCCTGCAGGGCCTCCGCGGGGTCCTCGCTGTTGAAATTGATGACATCTGCGTTCTGGTCGAGCGCCTGGACCAGCCGGGTCTCGATCCCGTCCACGGCGAACACCCGCGACGCACCCTGCCGGAACGCGGACGCGATTGCCAGCTGCCCCACAATGCCCGCGCCATACACGGCCACCGTGTCGCCGCGCTGGATGCCGGCCAGCTGCGCGCCGAACCAGGCCGTGGGGAAGATGTCCGAAAGCAGGATGGCCTGTTCGTCGCTGACATTGTCCGGCAGCCGGGTCAGGGTGTTCGAGGCCCACGGAATCCGCGCGTACTCCGCCTGCAGCCCGTTGATGGGGCCGGTGGTCTCCGGTCCGCCGAAGAAGCACGTCCCCGCCTGCGGGCCGTTCGGGTTGGCAACATCGCACTGCGCAGTATGTCCGGCCCGGCACTGCCAGCACACGCCGCAGGACATGGTCGAGGAGACAATCACGCGGTCCCCGGGCGCGAACCGCCGCACGGCCTTGCCCACGGCCGTCACCTCTCCCACGGCTTCATGGCCCAGGATGGTGCCTTCCTTCATGCCGGACATGGTGCCGCGGATGAAGTGCAAGTCGGTGCCGCAGATGGCGCTGCGGGTGATGCGGACAATGGCGTCGTTCGGATCGAGGATGGTGGGATCGTCCACGTTGTCCAGGCGGATGTCGCCTTCGCCGTGCCATACAAGAGCTTTCATGATGGGACTCCTTTTACGCGCTCAAACCGCCAAATAGGGTTCTGGTCATCAGGCACTGCATGCGCCCAGCTGCAAGATAGTAAGCCTACTGCCTATTTTGCGGCAGGGCGAGGGTTCCATCCACCCCCGAGCGACGCGCATCCTCATTTCCGCTGCTCAAGTTCCGGCCCGACGCGCAAATTCCTGAGCGCACTCCAAATAAGCGCCGCGCCTTGGAGGGATCGTGTCATGGGAAGTTTTGCGCGTCGAAAACAGCGGAACGCGTACGACGCCGGGCCACGCCTGCCGCCGCAAGTTTCCGTTCCAGCGTTCCAGCCGCAGCGAGGTCCGCCCAGTCCCACCGCTCCACGCGGAATCCCAACGAACGAAGCCGGTTTTCGCGGTTCTTCTCAGCGAGAACGGCCTCGGATGTGGTCCGGCCCTTGAGGAACTCGGGTTTGACGTACTTCTCTTCGCCGTCGAACTCCCCAATGACCCTTGAGTCCTTCCAGTAGAAGTCCGAGTACCCCACCAGTCCGCCGGCGTCCGTGAAGCGCTGCTGGAGGATCGGGGGTTCGAAGCCGGCCACGTGGATCAGCGCGCGGCTCCAGGACTCGCCTGCTGAAGCGGATGCGGGATCGGCAAAGGCGATGGCGGTCCGGATCCTGCGCGCCGCCGCCGCGGAGTAAAGCCCACCAATGCCTGCCTCCAGTTCGGCCTTGGCCAGGGCATGCAATTGACGGCCCAGGTCCTGCCGCAGCACGTGGTCCAGCGGCGCTATGGCTTCGGTGAAGGGGCTGAAAGCGGCCAGATCCAGAACAGTCCGGACGCGTCCGGTGACCAGGAGCCCCTCCAGCTTCACCACTTCCAAACCCTCACGCGCAGCGAAGTGGCGGGTGACTCCGGCACGTGACCTCCCGCCGTCGTTCTTCAACGTGAGGGCCTGCACGGGGTGGTTCTGCCCGATGAACGGGATGTCCCACACGCTGGCCGAGGAATGCCGGGCGAAAATGGTGGGCTTTTCAAAGGTCTCCCCGGCGGCCTGGACCCGGACGCGGTACTGTTCCCAGGGCCTCATGGCCCGCCACGTGGGCCCGTCCACATACACGCCGTGCCTGATCCGCACCAGGGCGCCGGACCGCACGCGCTTGGCCAGAGCGTGGGCGTTGAGCCCGTGCAAAATGCGGTCCCGTGACAGCAGGAACGGCGGGAGGTTGGTCATATCCCCACGCTGCCCCCAGGGGCCGCTGCCAAGAAGGGGCTTCTGAGGCTATGTGGAAAAGCGCCGGCGCGGGCGGGGCAGCCAGTTAGCCTCCGTCACCGGCGACGCGCATCCGCGTTTCCGCTGCGCACGTTCCTTTCCGCGGCCCATATGTGCGCCGCGCAAGTGAGCACGTGCGTCGAAAATGCACCCGCACGTCGAGCACTGGAGCGGGCCAAGGCTTCAGCAGGAACGCACGACGCCGGCCCGCACCAGAGCGGCCTGCCCGCCGTGTGCAGGTGGGCAGGCCGCTGTGGCCGGGTCGGGCGGCTACCGCTCCGCACGCGGGTCCTGGGCTCCGCCCGGCTTGCGCGTGGGATCCACAGTGCCGCCCTTCCCGTAGTCTCCTTCCGGGTACCGGCCGGTCTCGGACGCTGCGGTCCTGCCGGGGACGGGCCCGGCCTCGCCGTAGTCGGCCTTCACGTAGCGGCCGGCTCCCACGGTCCTGTCGCCCAGGGGTTCGGGCAGTCCGGCTTCGGCGCCCGCCCCGCCGTAGTCCCCTTCGACGTACTGGCCCTCTTCGTCTTCGGCATGGCGGCCGCGCTGTGCACCGGCTTTGCCAAAGTCGCCTTTGACGTACCGTCCGCGCAGCTCCCGTTCCTCCGGTGTCTCATCCGCAGTTGGGGTGTTTTCGATGCTGCTGTCGTTCATGGTCTTGCCTTTCCGAACGAACTCCACGTCCCTGCAACGGCAACCTGGACCTGTCCGGGGTGTCTCTTCCCTGGCGGAATCCGGCTCCGCGCCCGCTCAAACAAGGCGGCGGTGCTGGCGTCAGAAGTGCCGCCCGGTAGGGGTGACCGTCGGTCTGTTGCCTAGGGATACTTTCGGCGTAGCATAGAAGTGCTCGCATTGTCAATTGGTCCTGAAGTGAGGCCATAAACCTAGAAAATCGCAAAGAAGGTACTGCGATGAGTGATGTAAGTCCACTGAGAAATGCGGTCCGCAATGGCAGCGGACTCAAGCGGTTGGGTGGGACCTGGGGCGAGCTGCTTGCGGAGTTCCTGGGCACGTTCGTGCTGATCGCGTTCGGCGACGGCGTCGTGGCCATGGCGGTCGCGGCGTTGCCGGGATCGGGCCGTGCCCAGACATCAACAACCATCTTCATGGCGGCGGGCGACTGGCTGCTCATAGCCTGGGGATGGGCCCTTGCCGTGGCGTTGGCCGTCTACGTGGCCGGCGGCGTCAGCGGCGCCCACATCAACCCGGCCGTGACGATTGCCTTTGCAGTCCGCCGCAAATTCCCGTGGCGCAAAGTGGGCCCGTACATCGTGGCCCAGGTGGTGGGTGCTTTTGCAGGGGCGGCGTTGGTGTACCTGCTGTACTACAACGCGATTGACGCCTACAACACCGCCGTGGGCACCGGCCGCGGCGACGCGAAGGGCCTGGCCACCTACTCAATTTTCGCCACGTTCCCGGCGCCCTACTTCAACGGAAACGCCGTCGGCCCGCTGGTTGACCAGATCGTGGGCACGGCGTTCCTGGTGATGTTCGTCGTGGCCATCATCGACATGCGCAACACCGCCGTCCAGGCGAACCTGGGCCCGTTCATGATCGGGCTCGCGGTCGCCGCCATCGGCATCTCCCTTGGCGCCAACGCCGGCTATGCCATCAACCCGGCCCGTGATTTCGGCCCGCGGCTTTTCGCGTGGATGGCCGGATGGGGCCAAACGGCGCTGCCTGGCACAGTGGACGGGGCGTTCAGCTGGTACTTCTGGGTGCCCATCGTCGGCCCGATCGTCGGCGGCGTGATCGGCGTGCTGCTCTACGACTGGTTCATCGGTGACGTCCTGGACGCCAAGGCCCGCCTGGCAGAGTCCACGCCTCCGGGCCGCGCCGGCGGCGAAACGCCTCCCGCCACCGAGGCCGAGACCTCCGTTCCGGAGACCCGGACCACCCCGAAGCGGAGAGCGGCGTAGGGGCGCACCAGCGCCAACATGGAAGGCACGACGGCGGAGCTCCCGTGGGGGTCCGCCGTCAGGCCTGCCCGGGGTACTGGGCGAACCAGGTCACTTGGTGATGCTGAACGAATCCGTGAAGCTGTATCCCTCGGCCGGCACGAACTTCACGTCCATGCGGGATTCGGTCAGCCGGATGTCCAGGGTTCCCAGCGCCGGATCCACGTTGCTGCCGGACCATGCCGTGAAGTACGGTTTCTCTTCATCCTTGGTGTTGATGGGCCTGATGTTCCTGCCGCCCAGGCCTGACGTGACAAATACCGTGCCCTTGCCTTTGGCGAGGGAGTCATCCGTATCAGCCATGCAGTCCCGCTTGGTCGACATCTGGCGGCAGCTGACGCTGTTGGCCAGCTGGTTGGTCCGCTGATAGACGTGTTCGTGGCCGTTCAGGACCAGGTCCACCTTTTTCTTGATCAGCATCTCGGTCAGCTCCCGGCCGGCGTCACAGCTGTAGCGTCCGATGGTGAAACAGGGGGTATGCATCCCAACAACCGTCCAGGGGATCTTCGCGTCACGGGCACCGTCGATGGCGCTTTCTGTCCACTGCCGGCGTTCGCTGCCCTCCGAATAGTCCAGCTCGTCCCCGCCGTCAAAGGGAATTCCGGGGGACACCAGGATCAGCCGCATCAAGGGGTTTTCCTGGGGCAGGTCCACGTACCACTGTTTGGCGTATTCACCCTGGAGGCCCGGCAGCTTGTTCGGCAGGCACTGCGCGAACTTCTCGATATTGCCCTGCAGGCCGTCGCTTTCATGGTTGCCGGCAACCAGCTGGTACGGAAAGTCGGTTCCCAGCTTTCCGGTCACCATGTCGCAGAACTGCTGCTCTGGAACGTCGGAGTAGGACATGTCACCGAGGTGGAGGTTGAAGTCGGGCGAGAGTTCCTTGATTTTGTCGAGCACGGCCCTGGCGCCGTCCTCGATGCCGGTGTCGCCGGCAGCAGTAAAGTGCACTGACCGTGCGTCTGTTTCCTTTGGATTGTCGGGGGCCGGCGGTTTCGACTCGCACCCCGCAAGCCCGGCACACACCAGCAGGGCCAGAAAAATCGATGCGGCCCGCTTTCGTGCCGGCATAAGGTCCTCCCTCCAACGGCGCCCCACTGCTTGATGCGCCCGCCCGGCTGCCCATGCCGGGGTGAGACCAATCTATTGAGCCCTCACCCGGGGAGCAATAGGGATTCCCGCAGGAAAGCCCGCAGTCCCGCCGACGATGCCGCCTGGCCACCACCCCGGCTCCGACGCGCATGTTCCCTTTCGCGGCCCGAATGTGGGCCGCGAAAGGGAACGTCCGCGTCGATAGTGCATTTGCGGGTCGAAAACGAAGAAGCCCGCAGTCAGGCCGGCGCCAGGGGCAACGACAGTTCCATGGTGGTCCCGTCCGGGCCGGTGCGGGCCACCTTCACGGTGCCCCCGGCCGCGGAGGCAATCTCGCGGACCAGGGCCAGCCCGATCCCGAAGCTCCGCCGCCCCTCGGATCCAGGGGGTCCGGCGGCGCGGACAAAGCGGTCGAAAATCCGATCCGGGTCCACCCCGCTGATGCCGGATCCCGTGTCGGTTACCCGCACCAGCGCCCGCGAACCCTCGGCCGAAACCGTAATGCTGATGCTCCCGCCAGCCGGGGTATGCCCCAGCGCGTTGTCCGCCAGGGCCAGCACCGCCCGCCGGAACGAACTGGGATCGATCCGCACCAAAGCCGGCCCGCCGCCGTCGAACGTTAAACGGACGCCCTGTTGCCGGGCAAGGTCCTGAAGGCTCCCGGCGGCGGACTCGGCAGCCAAAGCCACGTCCACCGGCTCAAGTTCCGGCACGGGCGCCGACGCAGTGGCGGCCAGGAGCAGCTCGTTCACGATCCCGGTCAGCGTGGACGCGTCCTCCCGGATCTTCGCCAGGGCCAGCGAAGGTTCCGAGCCCGGTTCGGTCTTCCTCTGGGCCAGCTGGATGCGGGTGTCCAGGATGGCCAGCGGGGTGCGCAGTTCGTGGCTGGCGTCCTGGACGAACCGCCGCTGCCGGGCCAGCGCCTCACCCAGCGGCCGGATGGCGCTGCGCGCACTGAGCCAGCCCACCACCCCGGCCAGCACCACGCCCGCAAGGCCGGCCAGGATCATCCCCTCAATCAGGTCCCTGGAATCCAGGTAGGTGTACGGCTTTCCCGAGGCAGAGGCGGGCTGGACCGGGTGGGCGAGCTTGTACATGAGGAAGGCGGTGGCGGCGGCCAGGAGGATGAGCACCAGGGCGGCAACCCCGGCGCTGATCCGCAGTGCCACCTTCAGCGACGCGCGGCGCAGGATCTCCCGGTCCGGGTCGCCGGAGGCAGCAGCAGAGGTGCGCGGCCCGGAAGGAACGGGTGCAGTCATGAGGGTTCGCCGATCTGGTAGCCCACGCCGTGGACGGTGCGGATCACGGCCCTGTCGATCTTGCGGCGCAGGTGGTGGACGTAGGTGTCGATCACGCCGGGCTGGTCCGTCTCCTGGAAGTGCGCGGCGAGCAGTTCATCCCTGGTGAACACCCGGTCAGGTTCTGCCGCCAGCGCGGCCAGCACCTCGGCCTCCTTCGCGGTCAGCGTCACCAGACCGCCGTACAGGGAACGGACAGAGCGCGACGCCGGATGGAATTCCCAGCTGCCGATGCCCACCGGGCCACCGTGCGGACCCTGCCTCGCGGGCGGACCGTAGGTGCGCGTCAGTGCACGCAGGCGCGCAGCCAGCTCGCCGCCGTCGAACGGTTTTGCCAGGTAGTCGTTGGCGCCGGCGTCCAGGCCGCGGACCTTCTCGTCGGTGTCGCCCAGCGCGGTGAGGATCAGGATGGGGGTGCCGATGCCCTTGGCCCGCAGGGCGGTGATGACGCTGATGCCGTCCATGACGGGCAGGCCGCGGTCGATCACCATCACGTCCCACGGCTGCGTCAGCCCCAGATGCAGGCCCTCCTGCCCGTTCGCCGCGAGCCGCACCGTGAAGTCCGGCTCCAGCAGTTCGGCAATCAGCGGACCCAGGACTGGATCGTCCTCCACCAGCAGCAGGGCCGGCCCCTCACCTGTTGTCATGCCGCCTATTCTTCCGCAGCCGCCTCGACACCTTCATCAACAGGTTCTTCGGATGCGGCGAGCCTGTTCTTCCGGCGGCGCTTCATATATTCCACAATCCACGGCACCACGGAGGCCAGGACCATCACCACGGCAATGATGTCGATGTTGTTGGCGATGATCTCGTAGTGTCCCAGCCACGTGCCCAGGAGGGTCACCGACGTCGCCCACGCCAGGGCCCCCGCCATGTTCCAGAGCGTGAACGCCTTGTATTCGTACCGGGCAATTCCTGCGGTGACCGGCGCGAAGGTGCGCACCATGGGCACAAAACGGGCCAGTACGACGGCGGCGCCTCCATGGCGGCGGAAGAACTCTTCCGTGACGGTCAGGTGGGCGGTTTTGAGGATGCGGGCATCGTCCTTGAACCAGCGGCGGCCGAACTTGCGCCCCAGCAGGTACCCCACCTGGTCGCCGCCGATCGCGGCCGCGGTGATCACGCCGATCAGCAGGGGCAGCGCCAGGTTCAGCTGCTGGTGCAGGAGGCCCGCGGTAAAGAGGAGGGAGTCGCCGGGCAGGAAGGGGAACAGGACGCCGGATTCGATGAACACCATCGCGGCGATGACGCCCAGTGCGGCCGGGCCGAAGCCCTCCAGCAGGCCGGCGGGATCAAGCAGCGACGGCGAACCGGCGGTTGCTGCCAGGGGTATCAGGAGGCTGTGCATGAATGCTCCCTACGCCCGGCCGAAGGGGCGGAGGACGGTGGCCGGCAGGCGTTCCATCAGGGCTGGGGCGAAGCGGTTCCAGAGCCCGGCGAGCAGGACCACTGCGGCGCTCGCGGCAAAGAAGGAGGCTGCGACGTCGGTGGGGTAGTGGACCCCCACGTACAGCCGGGACCAGGCGACGATGAGCGCCATGGCCGCGCCTGCCACCGCAACCGGCCGGGCCCAGCGGGTTCCGCGGGCCAGGAAGTACAGCGCGAAGGCCAGGGCCACGGCGAAGCTGACGTGCCCGCTGGGGAAACTGTTGGATCCGGTCTCCGGGGCCAGGGGGTCGAACAGCATCGCAGGGTTGGGCCGCTGCCGGGCGAACAGGAGCTTGAAGGCCTCGCTCGCCACCCAGCCCGAGCATGCGGTGAGCCCGAAGGCGACGGCGGTCACCAGGTCGCGCCGGAACAGCCAGATGCCCAGGGCGGCAACCGCGATGAGGGCCAGGCCGACCACCGGGCCGAACAGCAGGTTGATCCCCATCGCCACGGCGGTCAGTACGGCGACGTGGTGCAGGCTGAGGTTTTGGTCGACACCCAGTTCCGCGGTTGTGTCGCCGGGGACCAGTTGCACGGTCAGGCCCAGCACCACGACGGCGGCGCACAGCACGATGCCCACCGGCAGCCAGTGCCGGGGCTGGGGGAGTGCCCTGAACTGGGTGCCGACGGCCGGGGGTGCCGTGGGCGAGGTGTGCTGGTGCGGTCGGTCGTTGTGGGTTGATCCGTGCATGTCTTCCTTGGGGGCGTGGCGTGGGGGCCGCTGTTCGGCCTGTCATTCCACTCTCCTCCGCGGGCTTTAAGAAAGGCTTAAGAAGTGCTGGTTCCTGGCTGTGGGCAGGGGTACGACGGCGGCCCGGGCCTTTCGCGCGCGGCGTGGCGGCGACGCGCAAACTCATTTCCGCTGCGCAGATTCCTTTTCGCACCCCGTATTTGGGCCGCGCATGGGAATGTCCGCCCCTGGAATGAACATCCGCGTCGAAAGTGCAGCGGGGCGTGATCAGTGGATTTCCATTCGGGGGTAGACGGACTTTCGGCCCTATTCGTTTTCGTTTGTTGCGGCGACTGTGGTGGTGGTGCATTTGTGCCGCAGGTGGCCAATGTTGACATCGGGGAAGTTGGGGGATGAGGACACTATGCCAGAGGTAAAGGATTACAAAGACGGGCGTCCGCTTCGGGTTTTTATCCTGGATGACCATGAACTCGTCAGGCGGGGTTTGAGGGACCTGGTCGAGGGCGAGGGGATGGAAGTAGTGGGGGAGTCGGGGTCGGCGGTGGAGGCCTCGCGCCGCATCCCTGCTTTGCGGCCGGATGTGGCTGTCCTTGATGGCAGGCTCGCCGACGGGACGGGCATCGAGGTTTGCCGGGACGTTCGGGGGATCGATCCGGAAATTCGTTGCCTGATCTTGACGAGTTTTGACGACGAGCAGGCCCTGCGGGGCGCGGTCCTGGCGGGGGCAGCAGGCTATGTTCTGAAGGAGATTGGCAACCACGATCTGATAAACGGCATCCGGAGGGTGGCTGCCGGGGAGAAGACTTTCGGGCCTGGTGTTGAGGAGCGGGTCCTCCATGGGTTGGGTGAGGAGGCCCGGGTGAATCCGAGGTTTTCCGGTCTGAGCGTGCAGGAACGGAAGGTCCTGGAGTTTATCGGTCAGGGAATGACCAACCGGGAGATCGGTCAGGAGATGCGACTGGCTGAGAAAACAGTGAAGAACTACGTCTCCTCCGTGCTTGCCAAGCTTGGCTTCGAACGACGCACCCAGGCTGCTGTCTACGCAGCGCGCCCCGATGCCCCCGCTCAAAGGGCCGCCAAGGGAGCCAGGTCGGCCTGACCGACGGGGTGGGCCGCGGATCAACGGGGAGGACGAGCGGTGGGTTCTGGTCGGCGTCAGGTTTGGAAGTGCACCGGTGGTTCGCTGCCGCCTGAGGCGGAGGCCACTATTGCTGCCGCGAGGTCCCGTACTTTGATGTTCCGGTTGCTGGAGGCGCGGCGAAGAATCCCGAAGGCGGTTTCGTGGTCGCAGTGGTTTTGGCCGATCAGGATCCCTAAGGCAATGTCGATGACGGTGCGGTGGGACAGGGCTGCATACAGTTGCTCGACGGTTTCCTTCAGTTCTGCGATGAGCAGGGCCGAACGCAGGGGGCCGCTGATCCGGTCGGCGAAGTCTTCAGCGGCGACGATGTCACCGTACTGGAGGCCGCCGGGCGCCTGGGTGGAGAACGTCAATACCGCTGCCGACCCCTCGTCGACGGCAATGGGTACGGCCAGTACGGAGCCGATACCGCATGCCGCTGCGGACGGTGTGAACTTGGGCCAGCGGTTGTCAAAGGACGTGCTGCGCATGATGATGGTCCGGCGGCCGGTGATGGCTGTGAGTGCAGGTCCTTCCTCGAGCCGCTCCTGCAAGTCGATAACCTGGGCGGCCAATCCTCCGTTGCAGGCGTGGACGGGCGTTTTCTTCGGGGTGAGGAGCGTGATGCTGCACGAGGTGCCGTCACCGGTTGAGGCAGTGAAATCCACCAGTGTCACCACGGCCGAAAGTGCATCGTTGATGTTCTCGCTTGCCATGAGGCTTTCCTCCAAGGCTTTGGCCGGGTGGGCGGCGGACGGTGCATGACGTGTTTGACCGGCCCCCATGGCTGACTGAACGCTGGGCGGTGGATCAGCGACAGTGAGCCGCCGGACGCGGACCTGGTCTGCCCCGTCCTGGTCGCGGACACCAGCAGCAGACATGTCGCCCAAGCCCATACCGTCAGCGTCAGCCTCGGAGGCCGGCGCGGCGGATGTGTCCTGGTAATGGCCGGAGACTTCCAGTGCGTGACCGTCCGGGGTTAGAAGCCGGAAACGGGGGGAGTCCAAATGATCCGTGCTGACTTCGAATCCACGCGCCATATTCTTGGCCTTTCAGTTTGGTGGACTTCCAGTAGACGTTCCGCTGCTGCGGTACCAACAGGGACAAAAGGCCCCACGAGTTCCGGGGTCCAATGGTGGCTGGGGTTGGTAGAGTTGTTGGGTAGACGCTGGGGCTGCTGCAGATATTCTTTTCCGAGGCGATGCAGCCCGCCATGGAACGACGTTGGTCTTGGACCGAGGTGCTTTCATGTGGCGTGAACCTATTAAGCAGCGGACCCGGAACCTCCTGCGGGAGTTTGTTGAGCGGGCTGATGAGCTTGTCCGGGCCCAGGAACATGTTGAAGGGCTCCTCGGCGCGGTCGTGTCCCTCAGCGAAAACCTCAGCCTTGAGGCCGTGCTGGACCGGGTGGTGCAGTCAGCGTGTGAGCTTGTCGGGGCGCAGTACGGGGCGCTGGGCGTCATCGGCGATGACCAGCAGCTGAGCACTATCACCGTCGGCATTGATGAAGACGGTGCCCGTCTCATCGGTGATCTTCCCACCGGCCATGGGTTGCTGGGGCAGCTGATCCGTGAGCCCAGACCGCTCCGCCTCAATAATCTTGGCGAGCATGCTGCCGCGGCGGACTGCCTGCCGGGACTCCCGCCCATGCGGACCTTCCTGGGCGTTCCGGTGCGGGTACGGGATGAAGTGTTCGGGATCCTGGCCCTGACGGAAAAGATCGAGGGCCACGAATTCACCGCCGAGGACGAGGATCTGGCGGTGGCCCTGGCCTCCGCTGCGGGCGTGGCGATCCAGAACGCGCGGTTGTATGAGGACAGCAACAGCCGCCAACGCTGGCTGGAAGCAGGTATGGAGGTCAGCGACCGGCTGAAGAGCCAGCCGCGCTCGGAAACAGAAAATCTGGAGATGATTGCTGAACGGGCATTGCACGCGTCCTCTTCGGCGTTGGCGGTCATCGCTTCGCTGGCGGGTGACGGCAGCCTGCGGTGCCGGACGGCCCTGGGCGTACAGTCCATGCCGGCCGGGCAGGAACTTCCCGCAGGCCCGGTGTTTTCGGAGGTTCTTGCCACGGGGCAATCCCAGGTCCTGCGGGACCCGCGGCAGGTTTTCGACGACGTGTCAGCGGAAAAGCTCGGCCCTGTCCTGGTGGCTGCCTTGGCCAGTGACAGCGACGGCCAGCGCGACAGTGTGCTGATTCTGGCAAGATCCGCCGGCACCGCCCGGTACACAGACGTGGACCTTGAGCAGAGCTGTGTGTTCGCTTCCCGGATCGGGCTCACCCTTGACCTTTTGAAGGCTAACCGGCTGCGGGAAGAACACGCCTTGTTCATCGACCGGGAACGGATTGCCCGGGACCTGCACGACTTGGTCATCCAGCGGCTCTTCGCCGCAGGACTGAGCATCCAGGGCCTGCGCCGCTACACCTCGGATCCGGCAGCGCATGAACGGCGAGTCGCCGGCATCACCACGGAACTGGACGACTGCATCCACCAGCTCCGCGACACGATCTACGCCCTCCAAACCGGAGAAGCCGATCAAGAGCTGCTCAGGGGCCGGGTCCTGCGAGCTGTTCAGGAAGCGGCCAATGCTGGCGGGTTCCTCCCCAGGATTCAGCTTTCCGGGCCTGTCGATGACGCCGTGGACTACGAGGTAGCCGAACAACTGCTGCCGGTGCTGCACGAAAGCGTCAGCAACGCCGTGCGGCACTCAGGGTCTGAGGACATCCAGGTCCTGGTGGCAGCCCGGGACGGCGAGGTGGTCCTCACAGTCCGGGACCACGGCTGCGGCTTCCAGAATCCCGATCGGACGAGCGGGCTGGACAACATGCAAAACCGTGCCGCCCGCCTGGGAGGGACCTGCACCATCGACAGCGCCCCCGGCGAGGGGACCAGTATCACCTGGACGGTACCCACAGCCCCATAGTAGGTGCTGCCAGGATCTGCACCGGGCTGAGGTCGGGCGGCTCAACCAAGACTTCTCAGACGCTTTGACCCGTAGCAGCCGGGGGAGCGAGTTTGTCCCGCCGGCTGAAGCCCAGTTTCTGCAACACCGAAGACACGCAGCGGACGACCGTCTCCTGGGAAACCGTCATATGCAGTTCGATTTGCCTGTTGGTCATGCCGCGGGTCATGAGCGCAAAGACGTTGCGCTCCTCAAAAGTCATGGCCTCCAGCCAGTGGACCCCAGCAGTTGCGGAGAGGCTCTCGGCAACCCTTTCCCGGATCTCTGGCTCCAACAGCGGACGGCCGGCTGCTATCGCGCGGACATCGTTGAGAAAGTCCCCGATGCCCCCGACCCGCTTCATGGCGTACCCTGACGCGCCCGCCAGCACGGCTGCCCTGACCCCGTGCTGTTCGTCCCAACCGGTCAGTATCAGGCATCTCACCGACGGTGCGGTAGAGCGCAGGTGACGGCAGACCTCAATGCCCGTAGAGTCCGGCAGGCGCTCGTCCAGGACAGCGATGTCCGGATCCAGGTCCGGGATCAAGCGGTAGGTTTCCGCAGCCGAGGCGCCTTCACCCACCACCTGGAATCCTCCATGCTCCAGCAAGTCCCGCAGCCCTTGCCGGACCAACTCATGGTCGCTGACGATGAACACCCGGACGGGCAGTGCCCCAGACCGAACCCCATCCTGTGGTGTTGCTGATGTATCCATGACGATGCTCTTATCGGCTCATGCCCTCCCCGGCCATCCCATTTCAAATGGCCGCCCCGTTTCGGAAGAATCCTCACCACATCATCCCGCAACACCCTGCACGCGGGCAGGGCCAAAGGTCCGCTCCGCAAGGAACGGCAAACTGCAGGCCTACAGGAGAAAGGCCAGCCGATGAATCATGACCATTCAATGCCCATGATCCCGCCGGCCAACGCAGGGATCCCCCGTGACATACCGCAGACCGAGCAACTGGTTCTCAACTCGGTTTCGACCACCCACTGATGGGACTCCTCCAACCGGTACTCGAACCCGAACCCAAGCTTCTGCAGTTCATTCAGGGCCCGGCTCGCTACCTCCCAGGAGCCCCACCGGCCGACCACTCCGCCGCTGTTCCTGATGACGTTGCATCCTCCATCGCCAAGCTCGGCTGCCAGGTCTTTCCGGCTGGCCGGCCCACTGCCGTGCACTGCCCTGTATTCCTCCACGGTTACCACGCGTCAACTCCTCACCCATACATTGCCCGCCCAAGCTCTGCATCCGGTCCTGCAGGCTGGAAGCTCTCCCGGCTCCTCCTCAAGTCCGCCGATCCGGCCCCGAAAACTGGGGACCCGGACAGCACCTCTACAAGGATGACAAGCGTTCCGGGGCCGGCTATAGGGCTGAAAGTCCCCTTGTGAGCGCTCGCAGAACTGTTCCCGGCGGCCTCAGCAGTGAGCCCGCATTCAGCCGAGCCGCGCCGGGAGTGAGCGGGCGTGGGAGGAAAGGCTGTCAGACGTGAGCGGGCGTTGGGGGAAAGGGTGCCAAAGGTGAGCGGGCGTCGAAAGAGGGGCGGCACGCTTGACGAGTTCCGGCGCGCACGCATATCCTGAACGAACGGTCGGTAAATAATTCCGAGCCGCCCATCAGGTCTTTGCATAGGAGCAACCATGGCAGCGCAGAACTTGCAGTCAGTGCCGGCTGAGCTAACCCCGGAAGAGGATGCGGCAGGCCAGGCCCACTTCGACCGAATCATCGCCGAGGACTCGCGCATCGAGCCCCGCGACTGGATGCCCGCCGCCTACCGCAAGACCCTGCTGCGCCAGGTGAGCCAGCACGCACACTCGGAAATCATCGGCATGCAGCCGGAGGCAAACTGGATCTCCCGCGCGCCGAGCCTGAAGCGCAAGGCCATCCTCATGGCCAAGGTCCAGGATGAGGCCGGCCACGGGCTCTACCTCTACTCTGCCGCCGAAACCCTGGGCCAGAGCCGGGACAAGATGATGGACGACCTCATCGCCGGCAAGGCCCGCTACTCCAGCATCTTCAACTACCCGGCCCTCACCTGGGCGGACATGGGCGCCATCGGCTGGCTGGTGGACGGCGCAGCCATCTGCAACCAGGTCCCGCTGTGCCGCGCGTCGTACGGTCCCTACGGCCGCGCGATGGTCCGCATCTGCAAGGAAGAGTCGTTCCACCAGCGCCAGGGCTTCGAGATCCTGCTGGAACTCTCCAACGGCACCCCGGAGCAGAAGCAGATGGCCCAGGACGCCGTGAACCGCTGGTACGCCCCGGCCCTGATGATGTTCGGCCCGCCGGATGACGATTCACCCAACTCCAAGCAGTCCATGGCCTGGAACATCAAGCGGTTCAGCAATGACGAGCTCCGCAGCCGCTTCGTCGGCATGATGGTGGAGCAGGTCCGGGTCCTGGGCCTCACCCTCCCCGATGACCAGGTCCGCTTCAACGAGGACACCAGGAAGTGGGAGCACGGCCCCCTGGACTGGCACGAGTTCCAGGAAGTCCTGGCCGGCCGCGGCCCCTGCAACGCCCAGCGCCTTGAGCGCCGGAGGGCAGCGCACGACGACGGCGCCTGGGTCAGGGAAGCAGCCGCGGCTTACGCAGCAAAACAGTCAGCAAAGATGCAGAAGGAACACGCAGCATGAGCCCGCACGGCAACCCCGAAACCCCGGCCAGCTCGGCCACCGAGATCAACCGCGAAGCCCCCAAGGCCAGCCCGGTGGTTGAGCCCTCCGAAGCCAAGGCCCCTACCGTTCAGGCAGCTCCGGCAGTCAACCACCACGACCGCTCCACTTGGGGCCTCTGGGAGGTCTTCGTCCGCTCCAGCCGCGGCCTGAGCCACGTCCACGCCGGATCCCTGCACGCCCCGGACGCCGCCATGGCCCTCCGCAACGCCCGCGACCTCTACACCCGCCGCAACGAGGGCGTCTCCATCTGGGTTGTCCCGGCCGACGCCATCGCCGCCAGCGACCCCGACTCCAAGGGCTCCTTCTTCGAGTCGCCACAGGGCAAGGACTACCGGCACGCGACCTACTACACCAAGAGCGAAGGGGTGAAGCACCTGTGAGCCCCCAGGCCCCCGAAGCAACAGAAACCACAGGCCACGGCGACATCTCCACCGGCGTCGCCGGCGGCGACTCCAACGCCTCCGCCACCCGTATCACCCCTGGCAACGCCCTCCGCCCGGAGGACATCGCCCTGGAGGTCAAGACCGGCCTGGCCAAGCCAAGCGAGGACGTCGCAGAGTACGCCCTGAGGCTCGGCGACGACGCCCTCATCCTCGCGCAGCGCTTGGGTCACTGGATCTCCCGCGCACCGGAGCTGGAGGAGGACATCGCCCTGGGCAACATCGCCCTGGACCAGCTGGGCCACGCCCGCAGCTTCCTCACCTACGCCGGCGCCGGCATGCCCAATGAGGACGGCACGGCCAAGTCCGAGGATGACCTGGCGTACTTCCGCCGCGAGCACGAGTTCCGCAGCGTCCAGCTGTTCGAGCAGCCCAACGGCGACTTCGCGGCCACCATTGCCCGCCAGTTCGTGGTGAGCTACTACCAGTACGAGCTCTACCGCCACCTCACCGAATCCACGGACGCCACCCTGGCCGCCATCGCAGCCAAGGCCGTGAAGGAAGTGGACTACCACCGCGACCACAGCACCCAGTGGGTCCTGCGCCTGGCCGGCGGCACGGAGGAGTCGCGCACCAGGATGATCCACGGCCTGCGCACCATGTGGCCGTACGTCAACGAACTGTTCCAGGAGGATGACCTGACGCAGCGCCTCGCCCAGGTGGGTGCCGCCGTCGCCCCTTCAAGCCTGAGGGAGGACTTTGACCGCCTGGTCGCGGACGTCCTCAGGGAAGCCGAGCTGGAGGTCCCGGACGTGCCCGCAGCCCCCGGCGGCGGCCGGCAGGGCCGGCACTCGGAGTACCTGGGCTACATCCTTGCGGAGATGCAGGTGCTGGCCCGCGAGCATCCCGGGGCGAGCTGGTGACGGTGGTGGACATCTACGTCAGCGACTTTGAGGCGAAGCGTACGACGCCGGCACACCAGTCGGGGGAGAAGCGCGCCTGGGACATCGCGGCCACCGTCGTGGACCCCGAGATCCCTGTCCTCACCATCGCGGACCTGGGGATCCTGCGGGACGTGCAGGTGACGGAGACCGGACAAGTAAAGGTCACCATCACCCCCACCTACTCGGGCTGCCCGGCCATGGACGCTATCCGCGACGACCTCTACAAGGCCTTCGAAAAGGAAGGCTTCGAGGACGTCCAGGTGGACCTGGTCCTGGCCCCGGCGTGGACCACGGACTGGATGACCGAGGCCGGCAAGGCCAAACTGCAGGAGTACGGCATCGCCCCGCCCAGCGGCAACTCCCGGGCCGGCGGCCACTCCGGCCCCATCCGGCTGAGCCTGGCCGTGAAGTGCCCGCAGTGCAGCAGCCTCAACACCAGGGAACTCACCCGCTTTGGTTCCACGTCCTGCAAGGCGCTGTACGTCTGCCAGGACTGCAAGGAACCGTTCGACTACTTCAAAGTCCTGTAAGGAACCACCATGACTGTTGTCCGCCAGACCGCCGCCGAAGAGGCTGAGGCGACCGGCCGCCGTCGTCCGTCCTTCCACACCCTCGAGGTGAAGGAGGTGCGCCGGCTCACCGAAGATGCCATCGAGGTCAGCTTCCATGTGCCGGCCGAGCTCGCCGGCAAGTTCGACTACCTGCCCGGCCAGTACGTGGCCCTGCGCACCACGCTGCCGGATGAGTCCGGCGAGCCGAAGGAAATCCGTCGCAGCTACTCCATCTGCGCCGAGCCGCGCAGCTTCGCGGACGGCACCAGCGAGATCCGCGTGGCCATCAAGAAGGACCTGGGCGGACTGTTCTCCACGTGGGCCAACGCGGAGCTGAAGGCGGGGGACACCCTGGACGTGATGAGCCCCATGGGCGCGTTCGTGTCCAAGCACGGCCGGGACGGCCAGGCCGTGGAGCAGAACGTCATGAACTCCATGAACCACCCCGAAGAACTGGCGGGGGAGCCGGGGAACTTCGTGGCCATCGCGGCGGGCTCCGGCATCACGCCGGTGATTGCCATCGCCCGGACGCTGCTGGCCGCCAACCCGGACACCCGGTTCGACCTGATCTACGCCAACAAGGCCGCCATGGACGTGATGTTCCTGGAGGAGCTGGCGGACCTGAAGGACAAGTACCCCCAGCGGCTGGCCATCCACCACGTGCTGAGCCGTGAGCAGCGGATTGCGCCGCTGCTGTCCGGCCGAATCGATGCCGAGAAGCTGCAGCAGCTGCTGGGCACCGCCCTGCACGCGGACGATGTGGACGAGTGGTTCCTGTGCGGGCCGTTCGAGCTGGTGCAGCTGTGCCGGGACACCCTGGCCGAGCGCGGGGTGAAGCCGGAGAACGTCCGGTTCGAGCTGTTCACGAGCGGCAAGCCGGACCGTCCGGAGGGGCAGGCCGGCCGTCCCGTGATCGTGGACGAGAGCCAGGAAACGTACAAGATCACGTTCAAGCTGGACGGCCTGCAGGGCGAGGTGGCCAGCCCCACGCACGCCCGCGAGTCGATCCTCAACGCGGCCCTGCGGGTGCGCCCGGACGTGCCGTTTGCGTGCGCCGGGGGAGTGTGCGGTACGTGCCGGGCCAAGGTGGTCACCGGCAGCGTGACCATGGACGAGAACTACGCGCTGGAGCAGGATGAGCTGGACAAGGGCTACGTCCTGACCTGCCAGAGCCACCCGACCAGCAAGGAAGTCACGGTCGACTTCGACGTCTAAGTCTTTTTCGTTTTGAACAGAGGAGTTCCATGATTTCCCTTTCCATCAGCAATGGCATCGCCGAGGTAGTGCTGGACGCGCCGCAGAAGCTGAACTCGCTGGATGAGCAGGCGCTGCGGGATTTAGCGCAGGCGTACGACGACGCTGCTGCCGCCGCCTCACGCGGTGAGGTGCGGGCGCTGCTGCTGAGGGGAGAGGGCCGGGCCTTCTGCGCGGGCCGGGACATCGCGGGGGTCACGCCGGAGAACGACGACGCCGCGGCGTACCTGGGCGGGCTGGTGGAGCCTTTGCTGAAGAAGATGGCGGCTTTCCCCGCGCCGACGTTCGCGGCGGCGCAGGGCGCCTGCCTGGGCGTGGGGCTGGGGCTGCTGCTGGCCACGGACGTGGTGTACGTGGCGGAGAACGCGAAGTTCGGCTCGCCGTTCGCCAAGCTGGGGGCCACGCTGGATTCGGGCGGGCACTGGTACTTCACCGAGCGGCTGGGAATGCACCGGACGCTGGACCTGATCTACACGGCGGACCTGATCTCGGGCGCCGAGGCGGTGGCGCAGGGGATGTTCAGCCGCGCCATGCCGGCCTCTGATCTGCTGGACTCCACACTCGCGATTGTTGGGCGAGTTGCTGCCGGCGCCACCGGTGCGTTTGTTGCCTCGAAGGAGCTGGTGGCGCACATCCGTGACCAGCGCCTGGGCCTGTGGCAGGCCATGCAGGAGGAAAACGAGGAGCAGGCACGGCTCTGTAAAACCGAGGACTACGCGGAAGGGTTCCGGGCATTCCAGGAGAAGCGCGAGCCAAAATTCACGGGGATTCCGCTCGTGTAATTACCCTTTGGCAAGCCTTGCAGAATTCTTGAGTTAACCTTGCAAGCCCTTTTCAAGAATCTTTATTTGTGTTCATAAGAGTAGGCGAAGCCGGGCAAACCGGCCGATGCGCCCTGCCGGTCTCAAGTTGGCAGCCGCCGCATCCGGAAACCTACTCTGGGGGCACAATTGTCTGAGGTTTTTAACGATGAAGTCGACGGTAAAGAAGAGAACGGCTTCAGCCGCCGGCGTGTAGTCGCAGGCGTCGCTTGGTCCGTGCCGGTTATTGCCACGGCCATCGCCGCTCCGGCGGCAGCGGCATCGCCGGGGCAGACGGTACCTGCATCTTTTTCGTGGGCTCCATCCTCCCAGGCCTCCGCGACAGGAACGCTTGGCACGCGTACGGTGCAAGGCCCTATGAAGTTCACAATTCAAACCGGATCCGCGTTCACCGGTACGCAGGTTTCGTACATCATTACGATTCAAGGCAACCAGACAAATCAGAACGCCAAACTTGGGATATCTACCTCTGTGCCTCAAGGAAGTGCCACGCCCGTTCAGCCGAGCGACAAGGCTACAACGTTCTCGGGGCAACTGAATGCAATCCCGGGGAACAATACGCTGACCGTTGAGCTGACCGGCTTCACGTATACGAGCCCTAACAAAACTGGGGCTTTTTCGTATACCGCCTCCGTAACGCTCAACGGAGTAGCGCAACCGCAGACGTCTACACTGTCGATCACCTTCTGATGGTCTGGAAACGTGGCGGCCTGGTCGCCGAAGTCTGCACCAAACCCCGGGCTCGCGTCGCACTTCTGCACCTCGATGCAACCCAGCCTGTGGTTCTTGAGGGAACTGCTGCCGTGATCTGGGACCTGATCGATGGCCAGCGGAGCGAGCAGGATATCTTCGCCGAGCTGAGGGCCACCTTCGAGGATCAGTCAGGACAGATGCAGGCCCAGGTGGAAGGCTTCCTGGCAAGCCTCGAAGCGCAGCGCCTGATCGAGTCTGCCCGCGGCGTCTCCCACTAACGGCATGACGGCAGCGGAAACCACGGAAAGCGCAGGGCTGGCCTGGAAGCAGCGCCTCCTCGAGGAGCTGGCAAGGGGCAGCGATCTGCTGTGCTTGGATATCTTAGGGCAGCAGTTTGTGGTCCGTTGGGGTAGTGCGGTCACGCGACAGCAGAGGGTCAGCATGAGCTCGGCCTGGGCTCGGTGCGCCAGCAGCCAAGAGCCTCTGCTGCCGCCCGTTCCGGTGGAACCGCTGCCCGACCAGCCGTATACGGCCTCGGTCACCTGCACGTCCACAAGAAACGGCGACGGCACGTTCCAGTTCGCCGCAGCCTCCTTCGAGGAACTGGCTGAGAACCTCACGTCCCGGCTCACGGTTGCCGCCATCCTGGCCAACGCCGGTGAGCTGACCATGCTTCATGCCTGCGGCGTGGCCCACCCGGCTACCGGGGCAGTCGTAGCACTCGTGGCTAAATCCGGAACCGGAAAGACCACTGCAGCCTCCGTGCTGGCCAGGACTTATGGCTACGTCACGGACGAGACGGTAGCCGTTGCGTGGGACGGGTCGGTGGTTCCGTATCCCAAGCCGCTCTCTATCAAGCAGGAGTCCGGCACCCCGAAGCGCCAAGCGTCCCCGGACGAGTTCGGGTTGCAGCCGGCACCGGCGTTGCCCCACATCCAGTCGATCGTGCTCCTGAACCGGATCGAGGGGGTTCGGCACACGGCTCCGGTGCTGGAGAGGGTACCCCTGGCAGATGCCGTGTTGGCGCTGGTCCCCGAGTCTTCCTCTCTGGCAGAAGTTGTGGATCCGCTGCAGTCACTCTGCCGCCTCATCGAGAGCGTCGGGGGAGTGTGGCAGGTGACCTATTCCGAGTCAGCCGACCTCCCAGCCGCGCTGGAACCCCTGTTTCGTCTGCAGCAGACCACACAGACAGGATGGGCGCCCGCAGCCGCAAAAACTGTCCGACAGCCGCAGATCCCGGCCGGCCACATTCAGAGGCGGGCTCCACGCGATGCGGTCACCATCGCCGGGGACCTTCTGATCATGTTGGACAACCAGATAGTGCGCCTTAGCGGCATCGGCCCCGCCGTCTGGGGAGCCTGCGCCAAGCCCGTCAGCCTGGACGGGATAACAAATTACGTCGGCAGCGTGCATGGCAAACCCGAAGGTTATCGGGAGGCCGTCGCCGCGGCCGTAGACCAGCTCGTCGCCAAGTCGATTCTGGAACGCGCCAGCAACTGAATTTACCCGCATGCGGGCACCAAGAACTTGAGTTAAGGAACCATCGTGAGCACAACAGCAGCCCCGGCGGAGACACCCCCCGGCTTGGACCTGGCAGACTACCTGAACGTCCTCCGGACATACTGGAAGGCAATCGTCGCCTTCACTCTGCTGGCCACAATGGCCGCCGCCGGCTGGACCGTTCTCCAGCCAAAGATCTACTCCTCCGATTCCAGCGGCATTGTGGTCACGCCGGGTTCGGACAACGTGAGCTTGGCCCTCGCCGGGGACAGCCTGGCTAAGGCCAAGGTCAAGAACTACGAGTCGGTGGCAAAGTCCAGACTGGTGGCAGACCGCGTCATTGACTCCCTCGGGCTGAACACGAGTAGCGACGCCCTGCTTGGCAGCATCAGCGTTAAGGTTCCTCTGAACACCGCGGAGATACGAGTGACGGCCCAGTCGACGGATCCGGCCACAGCCCAACGTGTGGCTGACGCTTGGGTCAACGGCCTCGCAGCACAGGTGGAGGCAATTGAGACTGTACCTCCGGCTGAAACGGCTGCCGCGTCAGCAACGGCTGCAGGATCTCGTGATGCACAACCAGCAAACACCACCCCCACAGCCGTTCGCGTACTCCCGTTAGGCAAGGCGGTCCTTCCCACCAGCCCCACGTCACCCAATCTGAAGCTCAACTTGGGTTTGGGCGTACTTGTAGGACTGGCCCTCGGTGTCGCCTTCGCCGTGGTACGCCGGTACCTCGACCGACGCATCCGCAAGGCCGGCGAAATGGAGCGGATTTTTGGAATACCGGCGATTGGCACGCTTCCAGTGGATCACCGTCTGGATGGGAGAAGCACAGTTCTGGATGCAGGCACGGCAGCCGAAGTCCATAACGCAGGTGGGGCGATGGCTGAGGCCCTGCGTGAGCTGCGCACCAACCTGAGTTTCCTAGATGTGGATCAGCCGCCGCGAATTATGGTGGTGACCAGTTCGGTACAGGCAGAAGGAAAATCCACGGTCACTGCCAACCTGGCAGTCACGATGGCGGCCGCTGGTGAACCCGTCGTAGTGGTCGACGGCGACCTCCGCCGTCCCACGCTGGTGGATGTCTTCAACCTTGTTCCGGGGGCGGGCGTGACGGATGTGCTCACCGGCGTGGCGGATCTGGCTGATGTCCTTCAGCCCTGGGGTGCCTTGCCCAATCTCTCAGTCTTGGGGTCGGGGCGAATACCGCCAAACCCAAGCGAATTGTTGGGCTCCCGAGCCATGACCAATATGCTGCATGCTTTGGCTAAAGATGCCATCGTCCTGATCGATGCACCCCCGCTGCTGCCGGTCACTGACGCCGCGGTGTTGTCTCGGGCGGCCGATGGGGCCATTGTGGTCGTGCGCACTGGCAAGACGACGCAGGATCAGTTGTCACAGTCACTGGGCAACCTTGAAAAAGTCCGAGGACGTGTTTTGGGCGCGGTCCTCAACTACGTACCCGCACGTGGCACAGATGCATACTCCTATTACGGCACGTACACGTCTGCGTCTGGAGCGGCCACTACGGCAGAAACCGAACCGCTAGACGCTCCAGAGACCGCTGGAAATCTCCTGGAGGCATCCCCGGGTCGGCGCCGGGCCAAGGTTTAGGTGCGGCTATGTCGAAGAGCTCCAACGAGACGGTACTCGGCATTTCCGAGGCTGTTTGCCTTGGCCATGCCATGGTGCAGAGGATCGCGGACAAGCTAGGGATCCGGGTTCTCTTCATCAAGGGACCAGCGAGCGTACTGCAGGGGCTCCGTGAGTCGAAGACGTCAACCGATGTGGACGTTCTCGTGGCACCCTTAGGCCTAGAACTCATGCTGCAGAGCCTGCGTGACCGTGGCTGGCGGGAGCGTCTGGTGGCTTCGGACAACAGGGCGTTCCCCATGTCGGTGACGGTCGAAAAGTGAGCCATTGTGACGGTTGAAAACTGAGCCACCCGTTCCAAACGATTGGGTGGGTGATCACAGTGGAGGATTGGGCGCTTATTCGGCGGTTGCATCTTGCCGAGGGTGAATCGATGAGGTCGATAGCGGCGCGGTTGGGGATCTCCAGGAACACGGTGGCGAAGGCCGTCAGCGCTGAGGGTCCACCTACATACGTTCGGGCACCGCAGGACTCCGGGATCAAAGCTGTGGAACCGGCAATTCGTGCACTGCTGGCTGAGAACCCCCGGATGCCGGCGACAGTGTTGGCTGAGCGGGTGGGCTGGTCTGGGTCTCCGGCCTGGTTCCGCGAGAACGTGGCCAGGATCCGGCCAGAGTATGCCCCGGCTGATCCTGCGGACCGGATCTCTTACGATCCCGGGGATCAGGCGCAGTGCGATCTGTGGTTCCCGGAGGTGCGGATACCCGTCGGCGCTGGCAAAGCCAGGGTGTTGCCGGTGCTGGTGATGGTCTCCTCGCATTCTCGGTTCATCATGGCCCGGATGATCCCGTCCCGGATGACCGGGGACCTGCTGGCCGGAATGTGGGAACTGCTCGGTGGTTTGGGGGCTGTTCCACGGCGGCTGATCTGGGACAACGAAACCGGCATCGGCCGGCGGAACAGCTACGCCGCCGGAGTCGCGGCATTCGCCGGTGTCCTGGCCACCAGGATCGTGCAGGTCAAACCCTACGACCCGGAAACCAAGGGCGTGGTCGAACGGGCCAACCAGTTCCTCGAGACGTCCTTCCTGCCGGGCCGGATCTTCACCTCGCCGGAAGACTTCAACACCCAGCTCGACCAGTGGCTGCCGAAGGCCAACACCCGGCTCGTCCGGCGGACCGGCGCCCGGCCCACGGAGCTTCTCGCAGCGGACAAAGCGGCCATGCTGGCGCTGCCACCGGTCCCACCGGTCACCGGCTTCACCGCAAGGGTTCGGCTGCCGAGGGACTACTACGTCAGGATGGGATCCAACGACTACTCCGTCCACCCGCAGGCCATCGGCCGCTTCGTCGACATCACCGCCGACCTGACGACCGTCAAGATCAGCCTGGACGGCAGAACCGTCGGCACCCACCCTCGGTCCTGGGGCTCCGGCTTGACCATCACCGACCCCGCCCACGTCGAGGCGGCAAGGGCACTGCGGAAGGCCTTCCAAACCCCACCGCCCGTGGGCGAAACAACCGGGCTGCGGGACTTGGCCGACTACGACAAGGCGTTCGGGGTCGTCCTGGATGACGGGCAGGTCGCCTGATGCCCGAAGCCAAAGAAACCACTGGCCAGATCGAGTACTACTCCCGAGCGATGAAAGCACCCCGGATCCGTGAAGCAGCAACCCGGCTCGCGGACCAGGCCCGTGAAGGAGGCTGGACCCACGAGGAATACCTCGCCGCTGTCCTGTCCCGCGAAGTCGCAGCCAGAGAAGCCTCCGGCGCCGAACTAAGGGCCCGGGCAGCTGGTTTCCCGGCCCGGAAATCACTCGAGGACTTCAACTTCGATCACCAACCCGGCCTCAAACGCGACACCATCGCGCACCTGGCCACCGGCGCGTTCCTCACCGAAGCGTCCAACATCGTCCTGCTCGGACCACCCGGCACCGGCAAAACACACCTCGCCACCGGACTGGGCCTGCGGGCCACCCAGCTCGGACACCGCGTCCTGTTCGCCACCGCCATCGACTGGGTCGCCCGGCTCCAGGCAGCCCACCAGAACGGCCGCCTGCCCCAAGAACTGGTCAGGCTACGCCGCTATGGACTGATCATCGTCGACGAAGTCGGCTACATCCCGTTCGAGCAGGATGCTGCGAACCTGTTCTTCCAACTGGTCTCATCGCGCTACGAACACGCATCGCTGATCCTGACCTCAAACCTGCCCTTCGCCCGCTGGGGCGACGTCTTCGGCGATCAGGTCGTCGCGTCGGCCATGATCGACCGCATCGTCCACCACGCCGAAGTCATCACCCTCAAGGGCTCCAGCTACCGGCTCAAACACACCCAGGTCGACTCGCTGCCCTCGACAAGACCGGAAAATACGGCAGAATAACCAGCGTCAAAGTGGCTCACTTTTCAGCCCGCAAAATGGCTCACTTTTCGTCCAGCGCTGACACCCCAGGCACTCCGTAACTGTTCACCACACTGAATGGCCTTGTTGCATTGACGTTCACTTCCGCTATCCCGGGATGGAAGGCCCAGCTGAAGACTGCTTTGAGGCCATGTGGTCAAATACAGACTCTCTGTCTATGGCCGGACAGGAGCTGCGGGTCCCGTCGATGGGGTTGGGAATCCTGATTCTTGCACTGCACGCTCTGCGATCACCTCAGTTGCCTAGCTGTCGGCAGGAGCTGGAGTTCCTCAGCGATCTCGCGCACCGCGGGTCGTACGCCCTTAACATCAGGGAAGCTGCTGAGGCCACCGGAAGTCTCGCAGCCATCCGCCCGTTTTTGGAGGACCTTCTTCCACAGGAGACGATAGTGAGCTGGCCAAGTCCCTCCCGAGAGTGGCAAAACCGTATGATCGCCAAGGCACCGGGAAGCGGTCGTCTTATAGCTATTTTTCAGGCTGCACCGCACGAAAAGCTGCAGTTGCTGTGGACGGCTGTCTTCCCACCTGAGGAGGTCTTCCTCAGTGGAGACATCCAAACTGACATGAGCTGCTTCCGAAGCGTGCAACAGCACTGGGTCAGATGGCGCCGATTTCTATGTGCGCTCCCGCGTGTCTTAAGGGACATCGCCTGGCTCCGAGCCTATCGGGGAGATTAGCACTTTCGAGACCTACATTCCCCGATCTTCAACCCAGGGGTGGGCCACGCAGGCTTATGGTATGCGTTCAATTGCTGCTTGGTCGCCCAAGTTTGTTAAGGTTCAGCTATGAATACCGGGAAAGCTATCACCAAAGCCGTCATTCCTGCTGCCGGGCTGGGAACTCGCTTCCTGCCCGCCACCAAGGCAATGCCGAAGGAAATGTTGCCAGTGGTTGACCGCCCGGCCATCCAATACGTGGTGGAGGAAGCAGTCGATGCCGGCCTCTCGGACCTGCTGATGATCACTGGCCGCAACAAGCGCGCGCTGGAGGATCACTTCGACCGCGAGCCGGGCCTCGAGGCTGCGCTTGAGGCCAAGGGGGACAAGACTAAACTGGGGATGGTGGAGTACGCCTCCAACCTGGGCCCCATCCACTACGTGCGCCAGGGCGAGGCCAAGGGCCTGGGGCACGCAGTGCTCTGCGCCCAGCAGCATGTGGGCGATGAGCCCTTTGCCGTGCTTTTGGGTGACGACCTCATCGACGAGGCTGAGAATCTGCTGAGTACGATGATGGAAGTGCAGCAGAAGACCGGTGGTTCCGTGGTTGCACTGATCGAGGTCGATCCGGCGCAGATCAGCGCCTACGGCTGCGCCGACGTTACTGCCGTGGATGGCGAGGATTACGTCCGCGTCAACAGCTTGGTTGAGAAGCCCTCTGCTGCGGACGCACCCTCCAACCTGGCGATCATTGGCCGCTACGTGCTGCACCACAACGTGTTCAGCGTCTTGGAAAACACGGAGCCGGGCCGCGGCAACGAGATCCAGCTGACAGACGCCCTGCAGACCCTTGCCGCCGGGGAGGGCGAAGGCTCCGGCGTATACGGCGTGGTCTTCAAGGGCCGCCGCTATGACACCGGCGATAAACTGAGCTACCTCAAGGCAGTCATCACCCTCGCGTCCGAGCGAGTGGAGTTTGGTGAGGATCTGAAGACCTGGATGAAGAGCTTCGTGGGCTAATCAGCTTTTAGCGCTCGTGGGAGGCTTGCCCAAAAGCGGCGGGCCTCCCTTTTTTCGTGGCCCAGGTAGCCAGCAAAGCACCGGTGACAGCACCTAACGTGTTGGTGACGATGTCTGACGTGCTGGCAAAGCGGCCATGAAGAAACAGGAGTTGGCCCAATTCAATACAGCCGGAAACCAGCAAACCGAAGGCGCCAATTTGCCACCAGCGTTTGGACGGAAAAGCGAGTGCCGCCACGAAACCGAGCGGCACGAAAATGACAACGTTCGAGGAGCGTTCCACGAATTTGTAGTTAAACCAGCCGGGAAACCCATGGCGGCGCAAAAAAGTCAGGACAGCGGAAAGCTGCCCTGAAATAGGCTGGTCCACTGGCGTAGGCCAGAAAGCGATCAAAGCCAGAGGCACAGCCATGGCCACGAGAACCAGCTGCCACAGCCGGGCGTTGTCGAGTCTCCTCAAGCCAGCCTCAGGAGGTCCGTAGCAGGGCGATAGCAGCTGTAGCGATGGCGGAGGCGGCGAGGAGTAAGAGAAGCGCGTAGCGCGTCACTTGGGGCCGGGGGAGCGGAATGGAGAAGTAATACTCTCGTCGTGACCTACGCCAATGTCTCCCCATAGATGCAATAGATACCACATGGCCACCGCCAATTCAGCGTTTGATGCCGGTTAGTTTGGTCGAAACCCCAAAACTTTAGGCGTCAAAGCAGAAGGTGGATCGTTCTCCTTGCGGAGAACGATCCACCTTTCTCATTTGCTCGACCGGCTGCTGCTAGGCAGAAGCCTCAGGCTTGTTGCGACGTACCAAAATGACGCCGGCTGCGCCCAGACCCAAGGCACCTACACCTGCAGCTCCCCACAGAAGCAGACTGGCATCGGCACCTGTGTTGGCCAGTCCACTGCCTGTGTTTGCAAGCGGGGCGCCAGCGGTGTTACCTCCAGTGTCGGCCAGAGAAGCTGCGACGGTGACGGTGACCGGGCCAACAGTAATGCCTGAGGTGTTGCCCGTTGCCGTGAGGGTGTAAGTGCCTGCCTCGTTGATTGCGATCGGAAGGGCGAAGGCACCCTGCGCGTCGGCTGTCGTGGTCAGAGTCTGAGCTTCCGCGACGACTCCGATACGCGCAGCGACTGCGCGGCTACCCGCAATGTTGGCACCGTTTGATGCCGGGGCCTGTCCCGGCGTAACGCGGATGGTGAGCGTTTCGCCCGCCAAGAAGCCCTGGCCGCGGAAGACGAAGGTTTCGCCAGGGCCTACATAGCTGTCAGAGACAGCGGCCTGAGGTGGAAGGGGCGGGTAGGTAGCCGCCAAGGCCGGCGCTGACCCGATCAGTGCAATGGATCCAGCAAGAGCGAGTGCTGCAAATGTTTTTTTCATCGAAGTCCCCCCGGAGACGTTATATTCATGTAATCCGTTTTGAGGATGCTTCCTCACTGTAAGAGACCTTTACAGACTTACGGACATATCCCAAAAAGCACGCTACCACCCAGTGAAGCCTGGGGCAAACATCTGTCAAGTTCTTACTGACGATCCTAATCGCTGCAGGAAGCTCTTACCGTGGGAAGAAGAACTTCTTTGACATCTTGGAGCGTTGGGGTGACAACAACTTCCGGCTCTGCGTGCTGGACCACTTTCACGAATGTCATCTCGATTTCCGAAGTCTGACCGGGTTCCAAGCGTGTGGCCACTATCCCAACTGGACGATCGTAATGGACATAGGACCCAAAGCTAACCTTCGTATTGTCCTGAAGAGCGGCATCCAAATGCGATAAGGCTGGGCCGTAGACTGTGACGTTGGTTTGAATAGTGCCACGCGGTGTCCCGAAGCGGCCGTCTCCGGTTACGGCCACGGGCAGTGCGCTTGCTGCGTCTTCGCCCGCCGTATTCGTCATAGTGACTTTGACCCTGTATTCCGCGTAGTCACTACCTGTGCAGACGGACTCAAGGCGCACAGTTTTCCTCAAGTAGTAATCCATCTTTGCGCCGGTCCCGTCGTTGAAGTAGACACCGAAGGAAGCGCCGCCAACTGTGGGACCGGAAACGGCTCCTCCCACTAAGGTTCCTTCCAACACATCCTGTTCTTCTTTCTTGGTACTCCAAACGAGGAGCCTGTGTTCCTCAACACTTGTTGTTAGAGCACCGAGTAGTTGGTCCGGTGAGATCTTCCCCGACCCAAGAAGACTGAAAACTTCTTTCGAAACGGAAGCGAAATACGCATCTTGCAACTCGTTAGATTGCGTGGCGGAGTAGATATCCGACAAAAGAGCCTTCACAACGTTGCCCTCAGTCAAGATGCCGGGGAGTCGTTTGCCCAATTCCGGACTGAGATCGGGTATTGCAATCGGACCGGATGCCTTCAGTATGTGTGACAGCACTATAGGGTCGAGTGCAATTACGCCATCTATCTGTGTCCCATGCCGGGTCTCCCACATAGCCTTTGCCGCCTTTGCGGCTGTCGGAAAGTCGGGGGTTAAGTTGACGTCGCTGATGTAGCTGCCCAGGCGTTTACTGTAGATTGCGGTCTGAGCAGGGTCCACCTCTACTGCTGGGGAAAATTTTCCAAGGGCCGCCCCACTCGACTGCGCATCCAAGCTCATGGTTCCGTTTTCGATCCGCAGCACAGCCAGAGCCCCGGGAAGGCCGCCGGTCGCCCGGACTTCCGCATTGTTTTGAATCAGCACCAGATAATGTCGCGCGCCATCCGTCCCCATCATCTTTGGAAGGAGCGCTGATGCATCCGCAGCAAGGTTGAGTGACTGCCTGACACTACTCAAAGAGCTCTTCGCAGTAGCGAGGGGCTGTGCCACCTCAGGTAAGAGGCCAGCACTTTCGATACTGGACAGACGTTGATACGTCAGATCGACAGTATTAGCCGCCGCAACGATACTCGGAGAGGACGCCCTAAGCGGCTCCAGGTCAAACTTCCCCCGCACGGGTTTCAAGGCTCTCCAATCGAGGGCACCATAAACGGACAGCAGCGGTTGGGCGGCGCCGACGACGACGTCGTCGGCGGACAGCACCAGCTCTGAGACCGTAGAAAAGTTCTTTCCGATTCCGGGAACCGCGCCTGCTGCCTTCCATATCGGGTCCGTCGCAGAACTACGAGCTCTCTGGATATGAGCTTGAATGTCGGTCAATGCCGAGCGAGCTGCCGCCTCATCATGAGCGAGGAGCTTCTTTTCGAATTCAGGGAGAACATTATTGACAGAGGCTAGCTCCCCTCGTATATCCATAGCGCGATAGAAAAGCCAGCCTCCGACAGCCGCCGCAAGAACTAAAAGTCCGGCGAATGTTGCTGTGATCCGAAGCAGAAAAAGACGCGCACCTCCCTTGGCGCTCCGCGCAGTACGCCGAGCCCTTGAGGATGTTGATACAGGAAGCTCGCGCACTTGTCCCTGCGGGTTTCGTCGCCTGTCAGCTGGCACTATGTCCCTGTCCGCGTCCGCCCATGAAGCGAGTTTCTTCTCGTGGGCTTCCATGGAGAATTTCATCCGTGAAGAGGTCATGGGAGTCCTCCGCACGCCTGTGATGCAGATCCACCGGCGGCTCTACCGGGACCTTGCCCGAGGTGCTGTAGCTATAGGAGTTATAGGCATAGGCATCGGGGCCCTTGATGGGCAACCGGTTCAGCACAACACCTAGGACGTCGGCCTGTACCATCTCAAGCGCTGCCAAGGATTTCTCCAGATCACTGGTTCGAACCTTTTGAGTGCCGACAACTACCACCACTCCGCCAACCTGTTGTGCCAGAACCGCGGCGTCAGTGACAGGGAGCAGCGGGGGTGCATCGATAATCACAGCGTCAAAGGCACTTTCTAGCCTGATGATAAGTTGCCTCATCTTCTCGGAGCCGAGCAATTCGCTGGGGTTTGGCGGTATCTGTCCGGACGCCAGAACATAAAGTTGGCCATCCCCCCAGGATTGCAGCAGGTCGTTGACATCCGCTTTACCAATGAGCGCTGTCGTTAGCCCTGCATTGCGCTCCAGCCCGAGGTAATCGGCGATCATGGGCCGTCGCAGGTCTGCATCCAATAAAGCAACAGATTGTCCTGCTTGAGCCATGGCAATTGCGAGGTTCGTAGCAGTAGTGCTTTTTCCTTCGCCGGGAACAGAGGAGGTAACGAGGAGAGTTTTTGATTCATGACTTACGTGGGCGAACTGGAGGTTCGTCCTCAGTTGACGGAATGACTCGGCGCGGGGGCTTTGGTGAGCCGCCTGTGTAAGCAGCGGTTTCTTTATGGCGTCCATATCGAAGCTGATGCCACCCAGCACGGCAGAACTGGTTACCCGACGGAGATCCGCCTCGCCACGGATTCGAGTATCAAGTAGTGCCCGCAGCACGGCAAGGCCGATGCCGGTAGCCAACCCTGCGAGGAGCCCCACGACCAAGTTCATTTGAACGTTTGGTGAGTAGGGCGAGGACGGAGCCGTGGCGGGGGCGACTATCGAAAGCTTGACTGGTGAATTGCCCCCATTCGAGGGCTTCTCCAAATCGTTAACGGCGGCAATCAAGCTGCGGCTGACGGATTGGGCTATCGCTGCCGCTTGAACGGGTGATTCGTTTTGAACCGAGATGCTGATGAGAACAGTGTTGGTATCCGACGTCGCTACAATTTGTTGCGCCAGAGCCTGCGGCGTTGTCTTCAGGTCCAGGCTGTCAATCACTGGTTGGAGTACTGTCGGGGTCGTCACTGTCTTTACATATGACTGAACCCTCGCCTGGCTGAAGACGTTGCCCTGCTGAAGTTCGGAAACCGAGCCCGAATTCTGTAGCGCAACGAAGAGTTTTGTCTCGGACCTGTAGCTCGGCTTCATAAGCAAGGACACCACACCCGCTCCCAAGATGCCGATGAGCGCGCACGCAACGACTAAAATCCAGCTTCGCCGGACGATGCGCAAGTAATCCTTAAGCTCCAAAACCGAGCCCCTTCCAGGGTGAAGTTCGCGGGGAAAATTTCCCTCATCGTACCCGGTTCCACAACTCGAAACCCGACCGCGGCGGTTATCCGGGCAAGTGGACCACCAAGGCATAGCACTATCTTCCAAATCTTGTCAGTACACGTCACGGAACGCTCAAAGTCGTTTGACTAGGTGCTTTTGTCAGTGACTACCACGCGGAGGTGCTTTAATATCAAGGATCGATGGACCCGGTCGGTATTCAAATGTCGGGTCTGCTCAAGGGATGAGGTGACTATCATCCCGCGCGCAGTCAAATTTGTGGGGGAACAAGTCAAGTGGGATCAACAGAGGTGCGACATCACGCCGGCGATGACCGGTCTGCCCAGTGGGCATATCGGGTCGTTCAGTACTCGATCGACGCAGAGGCCTGGATCCTCGCCGTTGCATTCGCTGTCCTCTTCCGATTCGATTTTGAAGCGGAGCGCGTAAATTGGTTCTCCGTGGGCATCCTGGTTTTGCTAGCCGTCGCTCTCCAGGCTGCAGTAGGTTGGTCTCTTGCCCTTTACCGGGGACGGCATCAGCACGGGGCATTCGATGAAGCGCAAACGCTTCTGTTCACGGTGGTCATCGTTGCTTCAGCGTTATTTGGAGTCAATTTCTTCTTCCTCAGTGCTAACGGTTTGCCTCGCAGCACGGCCCTGGTGGCGTTACCCCTTGCGTTCGTTTTGATGGGCGGGAGCCGGTATCTGCGGAGGCTTTTTACCGAGCGTAGAGTCCGTCCGCTGGAATCAGCGGAACGTGTACTGATATACGGAGCAGGCCAGACCGGGGCGTATCTTTTACGGAGAATGCTGGGTGATCCGGCTTCTCCGTACAGGCCCGTGGGACTTGTCGACGATGATCCTGGAAAGCGGAACCGGCGGCTTTCAAATGTGGCGGTCATGGGGACGGGGGCAGAGCTAGAAGCAGTGGCGAAAAGAACCGCAGCAACAGCGGTCGTCCTATGTGTGGCACGGGCGGACGCAGATTTCATCCGCAAGACGTCGGATGCAGCGGACAAAGCAGGAATCCGGCTGATGGTAATGCCTCTTCTCTCAGACATCTTAGAGGAGGGCATGCGGCTTGGAGACCTGAGGGATGTGGCGATCGAGGACATTATTGGGCGAAGGCCAGTGGATACTGAGATCGCATCCATAGCTGAATATGTTGCTGGCAGGCGCGTCCTCGTCACAGGTGCCGGCGGTTCCATTGGTTCTGAGCTGTGCCGCCAACTCTCAAAGTATGCCCCTCGGGAGCTCATCATGTTGGATCGTGATGAAACCGGCCTCCACGGCGTTCAGATGATGCTCTCCGGGCATGGACTGCTGAACAGCAGTGACGTGGTCTTGGCGGACATACGAGACAACGAAGCAATTCGCGCGATCTTCGACAACAGGAAGCCCCAAGTGGTATTCCACGCCGCAGCACTTAAGCACCTGCCAATGTTGGAACAGTATCCGCGAGAAGCTTGGAAGAGCAACGTTCTCGGAACGCTCAACGTCCTGAAGGCTTCCGAGCAGGTGGGAGTTGAGACGTTTATCAATATCTCGACGGATAAGGCGGCAAATCCTACCAGCGTCCTGGGGCATTCGAAGCGGCTTGCAGAAAGACTTACCGCTTGGGCGGCCGACGGAACCGGGCGATCTTACGTGTCGGTCCGTTTTGGTAATGTGATCGGAAGCCGCGGCTCTATGCTCCCCGCGTTTATTGCACAAATTGAGGCCGGCGGGCCGGTAACGGTGACGGATCCTGAGGTCACGAGATACTTCATGACGATCCCAGAAGCCTGTCAGTTGGTGATCCAAGCAGGTGCGATCGGTCGACCCGGGGAAGCACTGATCCTGGACATGGGGCAGCCCGTGAAAATACTCGATGTTGCAAAACGAATGATTTCCATGTCCGGCAGGGCGATCGACATCGTATTCACAGGTCTCCGGCCTGGCGAAAAGCTGCATGAAGAGCTATTCGGCCAGGAGGAACGCGGCGAGCGCCCCTATCACGACAAGGTGACGCACACCGCTGTTCCACCGTTGGACCCCGCGGATCTGGACCACCACCGTTGGGAAGAATCCTGCAATAGGGTCCCAGCCCCACCGAAGCCTTACCTTGCTACTTCAATAGGCAGCAGCAATGACTGACCGCATCTATATGTCAGCTCCCGACGTGGGCGAGCTCGAGGAAAAATACATCCTGGACGCGCTCCACTCGGGATGGATAGCCCCCCTGGGCCCGGACGTCGATCGCTTTGAGCAGGAAATGTCTCAGCGTATAGGTCGAAATGACGCCGTTGCACTGAGCTCCGGAACCGCGGCCCTCCACCTCGCTCTTCTAGCCTCGGGCGTAGGGCCAGGGGATGTCGTCCTGACGTCCACCATGACGTTTGCAGCAACCGCCAACGCAGTCATATATACAGGGGCAGAGCCGTTCTTCATCGATTGCCTCCCGGAGTCGGGCAATATGGACCCGAGCCTACTGGAAGGCGCCTTGCGGACATTGACGGCCGCCGGTGAACGGGTCGGAGCGATTGTCCCTGTGGACCTTCTGGGAAAAGCCGTTGATTACACAGCTATCAGTGAAATTGCTCTGCAGTACGGAGTCCCGCTGATAGCCGACGCGGCGGAGTCGCTTGGCGCCGTGCACGCCGGCAAGCCTGCCGGCGCTTGGGGGGACGCCGCGGTTTTCTCCTTCAACGGCAACAAGATCATGACCACTTCAGGCGGCGGCATGTTGCTGACTGATGACGGACAGCTCGCTTCCCGAGTCCGGTACCTGGCCACCCAGGCCCGACAGCCCGTTGTTCATTACGAGCATGCAGACATTGGCTACAACTACAGGCTGAGTAATTTGTTGGCTGCCCTAGGGCGAGCTCAACTACTCCGGCTTGACGAAATGATCTCGAGCCGACGGGCCCATCGGCAGTACTACAAGGGGCTGTTCGCTGGTGTCCCTGGGGTATCGGTCTTCGGCGGTGAAACGGACGACGACGACAACTGTTGGCTAACGTCAATACTTGTCGACGAAGAAGTTGCCGGCTTTAGCCGCACCGAACTTGGCTCCGCATTGACTGTTGAAAACATTGAGAACCGGCCGCTGTGGAAGCCCATGCATCTGCAGCCAGTGTTCCGACACGCTCGGCGTCTTGTGAATGGGACATCAGAGCGGCTTTTTGCCACGGGGCTAACGTTGCCCAGCGGATCTGCCATGTCGTTGTCCTCGCTTCAAGTAGTGGAATCGACCGTATTGGAATTTCTGGGGAGCACAGTATGAGCGTTACTCCATCTAGCTGTGCGGTATTTATTGGGAAAGGGAACATCTGATGATAGATACGGCGAGCGGTTACGAGGGGAAGCGCATCCTCGTAACAGGCGGTACAGGGTCCTTCGGTCACATCGTGACCAAAAAGCTGCTGTCGAGGGGCGTCGAGGAGATCCGCATTCTTAGCCGCGACGAAGCCAAGCAGGATCTAATGCGTCATGAGATGGGTGACGCCCGCCTGCGCTTCTACGTAGGTGACATCCGTGACTATCAGAGCGTCGAGCGAGCAGTTCGGGACGTTGACTTCGTTTTCCATGCGGCAGCCCTTAAACAAGTGCCCTCCTGCGAGTTTTTTCCGGTAGAAGCGATGAAGACGAACATCGTTGGCAGTGAGAACGTCGTTCGCGCCTCGGACCAGGCGGGCGTGAAGTCGGTCGTTTGCCTTAGTACTGACAAAGCGGTTTACCCCGTGAATGCTATGGGCATGAGCAAAGCGATGATGGAGAAGGTTGCTCAGTCACATGGCCTGAACAACCCAAATGCTGAAACCACCGTCTCCTGTGTGCGTTACGGCAACGTCATGTACTCACGAGGATCCGTCATACCGCTCTTCATCAATCAAATCAAGGCAGGCAAGGACCTCACAGTTACAAACCCCGACATGACCCGGTTCATGATGTCCCTCGCCGATTCGGTGGACTTGGTGGAATTCGCCTTCCACAATGCTCATCAAGGAGACCTCTTCATTCGAAAAGCGCGAGCATGCACAGTCGGAGACCTGGCACAGGCAACTGTTAACCTCTTCCGGTCGCGCTCCAACATCAATGTCATCGGCACCAGGCACGCCGAGAAATTGTCTGAGGCCCTTGCTACCCGTGAGGAACTTTCACGCGCTCAGGATATGGGCGAGTACTTTCGTATTCAAGCGGATAAACGGGACTTGAACTACAGCATTTACTTTGAACAAGGGGACCCTATCCAGGCCAGATACTCCGATTACGACTCACATACGGTCGAACGGATGACAGTCGCTGAGGTTGAAGACCTCCTGCTTACGCTCCCAGAAGTGCGGCAAGAGCTTACATCCGCCGGGCTTGCAGCGGACAAAGACTTCGTTCGCGAATGAGTGCAGTTGCGCTGACAGGCGCTAACGGGTTTGTAGGTTGGCACACGAGGGCTGCTCTCTATGGCCTGCGGTCAAGTCGGTCCTTCTCAGTGGGAGCTGATTTCCATGTTGATACCGCGTCTTCGGCAATAGACGGCGCTCAGCGGCTGGTACACATTGCCGGTGTGAATCGCGGAACCGATGAAGAAGTCCGCGACGGAAATCTCCTCTTTGCGAAGCAGATTGCAGAGGCATTGACCAGGAGCGAGAACCCGCCGCAAACGGTTGTGTTTGCCAACTCAACGCAGTCCGGTAATGGGAGCGTCTACGGCGAAGCCAAACGCGAAGCCTCGGACGTCCTGCGGGGAGCAACCGAGAAGGTGGGGGTGCAGTTTGAGGACGTCCTTCTGCCCAACTTGTTTGGCGAACACGGCCGCCCGTTTTACAACGCCGTCACCGCTACATTCAGCCATCTCCTGTCACGGGGGGAAGAACCGACGGTAGAACACGACAAGGAGCTTTGCCTGCTCCATGTGCAGGATGCCGCTGACATTCTCGTTGGAGCGGTCGGTCCTGGTGAATCCGAGTCTCTTCACGTCCGTGAGACGGTATCGGGCTTGTTGAAGCGCCTGACCGCGATTGCCAAAGCATATGGCCGAGGCGACATCCCCGATATTCAGAGCAAATTCGATCGTGACCTCTTCAATACTTACCGTTCCTATACGTTTCCGCAGCAAGCCCCGCTTTCCCTGCAACGCCATGCCGATGCCCGTGGGTCTTTTTTTGAAATTCTGAGGACTTATGGTGGGACAGGGCAGTCGTCGTTCTCCACAACGGAACCTGGCATTAGCCGCGGGGATCATTTCCACCGGCGGAAGATCGAGCGGTTCACCGTGCTCGCGGGCACAGCAACTATTTCCCTTCGCAAAATGTTTACGGATGAGGTCCACGAGTTTCGTGTAACTGGAGAGTCTCCGGTCGCTGTAGACATGCCTACGATGTGGACCCACAAAATTACCAACACCGGAAGCGACACACTCTACACGTCCTTTTGGACTAACGAAATTTTCGATCCAACAGCACCTGACACGATTCCGGAGCCCGTGTAAGCAATGACCAAAAAATTGAAGGTACTGACAGTCGTTGGCACCCGACCAGAGATTATTCGTTTGGCAGCAACCATAAAGCGCCTAGATAAGTACATGGACCATGTGCTGGTACATACCGGCCAGAATTATGATTACGAACTAAATGAGGTGTTTTTCGAAAACCTCGGCCTTCGCCGCCCCGATCACTTTCTGGAAGCAGATACGAGTTCGCTTGGTTCGGTTTTGGGAACCATCCTCACAAAAATGGAATCAGTGCTTGCTGATGAAAAACCCGACGCCATGCTGGTTCTGGGTGATACCAACAGCTGCATTTCTGCCCTGATGGCTCGCAGAATGAAGATCCCCGTTTATCACATGGAAGCTGGCAACCGCTGTTTCGATGAAAATGTTCCCGAGGAAGTCAACCGCCGCCTCGTGGATCATGTGGCTGACTACAACCTTGTCTACACTGAGCATGCCCGACGCAACCTTCTGGCTGAAGGAATTCATCCTTCGCGGATCATGCTCACTGGTTCGCCGATGCGAGAAGTACTTGATGCGAACGCGGCGCAAATCGCCGTCAGTGATGTGCTGGAACGTCAGAACCTCTCCAGTGGAGGGTATTTCCTCGTAAGCCTCCATCGTGAAGAGAATGTCGACAGCGTCCCGCGACTCACATCAGTTCTGGACGCCCTGAATCAACTAGCCAAGGCATACGATCTGCCAGTGCTGGTATCGACCCATCCGCGCACTCGTAAGCGACTGGATGAATTGCCGGGAGAATCGAGAGGTTCTCTCACATTTCACCCCCCCTTCGGATTCCACGACTACATTGCGCTCCAGCAAGGGGCAAAGCTCGTATTGTCCGACAGTGGAACTATCAGCGAGGAGTCGTCCATTCTGGGCTTCCCGGCCGTGACTCTTCGGGATTTCATCGAGCGTCCTGAATCGATGGATACGGGTGGCATCATCACCGTGGGCATCTCGGCCGACTCAATTACGGATGGCGTCCGCATAGCTTTGGAGGAGTTCGGATCTGCTGGTTCGGCAGCCTTACCTGCGGAATACCAGGTATCGGATACTTCTCGACGCGTCGTGAGTTTCATACGCTCCACGGTGCATAGTCATGGCCAGCGAACCGGCATCAGAAGGCCAGTAGCTAATTGAACTCAGAACTTCGTTCATACAACTGGAAGAAATGAAATGATCAGTGATCAGAAAGTGGTCATCGTTGGACAAGGCTATGTAGGCCTTCCAGTTGCGATGAGAGCCGTCGAAGTCGGCTACACCGTTGTCGGTGTGGATTTGGACAAAAACCGCATCGACTCACTCAACGCGCGTGAGTCATACGTCGATGACGTCTCAAACGCGCAACTAGGCTCTGCCCTTGACTCCCATCGGTATAGCGCGACGACGGACTACGCCGAGACCCAGGGCTTCCGTGTTGCCGTCATCACGGTACCCACGCCGCTCCGAGAGAGCCTTCCTGACCTTTCCTTCATCGAGGAGTCAGCCCGCTCACTGGTCGCCCATCTTACGCCAGGAGCTGTGGTCGTTCTCGAATCCACGACCTACCCGGGAACCACAGAAGAGCTGTTGGTGCCCATTTTGGAGGAGGGGTCTGGACTCAAGGCAGGTACAGACTTTTACGTGGGGTACAGCCCGGAGCGTATCGATCCTGGAAACAAATCTTGGGGTTTCGTGGAGACGCCCAAAGTCGTTTCGGGGGTCAATGCGGCATCCCTGGAACATGTACAGCGCTTTTATGATGACTTGGTGAACCGGACCGTCCCGGTTAGTTCCCCGAAAGAAGCCGAACTCACGAAGCTCCTTGAAAACACGTTCCGGCACGTGAACATCGCATTAGTTAATGAACTCGCCATTTTTGCCAATCAGCTTGGTGTTAACGTCTGGGAGTCCATTGAGGCGGCAAGCACGAAACCTTTTGGGTTCATGAAATTTACCCCCGGGCCTGGTGTTGGAGGGCATTGCCTGCCTGTGGACCCGAGCTACTTGTCCTGGCAGGTTCGCCGCAAGCTGGGTCAGAACTTTCGGTTCGTCGAGCTTGCCAATGACATAAATGACAACATGCCCAGCTATGTGGTGCAGCGAGTGGTGGAATTGCTCAACAATAAGGGCAAGGCTGTGAAGGGTTCGGCTGTGCTCCTGCTGGGGCTGGCCTACAAGAAAAATACCGGCGACATTCGCGAGGCGCCTTCCGTGCGTGTGGCGGAGCTCCTGCGTGGGATGGGTGCTGAGATATCCGCCGTAGACAGTCATGTTGAGCCCCACCGGTGGCCGGCCGGGATTACTCAAACCGTGTGGTCAGCAGGGGCCGTTGACCAAGCAGACATCATCGTCCTCCTTACCGATCACGATGACATCTCTTATGACGTCATAGATAGGGAGGGTGCGCTCGTACTGGACACCAAGAACAGGTTGGCTGGCAGCAAGGTGCACGCGCTGTAAGCGCGCCCTCGAAGCGGTCAGGTACCAGGTCACGTATTCGATCTAGGAGACTAAACATGGACATCTTGATAACGGGCGGGTGCGGGTTCATCGGCACCAATCTGGTGAATCATCTATTGACGCAGCCCGAAGTGGAGCGCGTGCGAACGTTGGATGACTACGTCACTGGCCGTCGTCGTGAGGTTCCGCATGCGCGCGTCGAGGAAATAGAGGGAGACCTTCGAAACTACGACGACGTGTTGCGGGCCACCGAAGGAGTCGACGCCGTCGTCCATCTTGGCGCCCTTCCGTCAGTTCCACGGTCAATTAAGGATCCCTTTTCTACTAACGCAGTGAACGTCGATGGGACACTGCATGTGCTTGAGGCGGCGCGAGTCACGGGAGTCCAGCATGTGAGTGTTGCTTCCTCATCGTCGGTATATGGAGCCAACCCTGCACTACCCAAGACCGAATCGCTTGCGACCCTGCCGCTTAGTCCCTACGCCGTAACGAAATTGGCTACTGAGGCGTACACAAACGCCTACTCCACCAGTTATGGACTCAACACCATTGCCTTCCGGTTTTTCAACGTCTTCGGACCGCTGCAACGAGCGGACCATGTGTACGCTGCTGTAATTCCAAAGTTCCTGTTAGCACTCAAGAACAACGAACCATTGACCGTCTTTGGCGATGGCGAGCAGTCGCGGGACTTTACCTCAATCCATGCCGTTACTGACGCCATCACCAAGGCTGCGCTGCGGACAGTGACCTGCGGGACGCCAGTGAACCTCGCATTCGGCACGCGTACCTCACTCAACGGAGTGATCGCACTTCTGCAGGAGTTGCACAATAGGCCAATCAAAGTGGAGTACGTGGAACCCCGCCAGGGCGATGTGAAGCATTCGCAAGCCTCGTCCGAACTACTTAGTTCATTGTTGCCCGACGTTGTGCAGCCGGACTTCGTCCACGCGCTCAAGGAAGTGTATGACTGGTACATGGGGTCGTGAGTAGACGAAGCAATGAACGTTTATAGAAGCCCTTGTGAGCAAGAGCTAGGGACAAATCAGAGTGATTCCTGAGCGTCTGGTTAGACATAGGGCAACCTCGCCGGGCCTCTTAGTCCCTGGTACATGTGAGCTCTTGCGCGTGGCCCCTTCGAAGGGGCCCTGTTGGCTAGGTCCGTCAACCCATGTGCCTCTTTGCGATGTAGAGGAGGGACGATCATGGCCCACTTTCGGACAAGTCAGCTTCGGTTAGGCGTTGCAACTTCGGCAGTCAGCCGAGGAGTTGCAATGCTTTCTCCTTTTGTGACCGTGCCCGTTTCGCTGCAGTATTTGGGGGCAAGCCTGTATGGGGCGTGGGCCGCAGCATTGTCCCTGACAGCAGTCGCGGTGTTCGCGGATCTCGGGATTGGCGCGGGACTTATGACAAGACTTGCCAAAGCCATGGCAGAGGATGACACTTCGAGGGCACGGCGTCTGGTATCCACCGCATATCTAGCGCTTTCGCTTGCGGTAGTAATTTGCTTGATCTCGCTCTGGGCATCGTCGCTGTCTGTTGACTGGGCTGTGGTAGTCGGACGCTCATCCAGTGCTGGTGACCCTGAGGTGGAATCACTAACGCTACTGACATTGAGTGCCTTTATTCTGAACATTGTCGGTTCACTCATAATCCGGGTTCAGTATGCAATGCAGCAGGTAGGCCGGTCGAATATCTGGCAAGGAGCGGCGAGCGTTGTAGGTATAGTGGCAGTTCTAGTAGCGGCACGTATCGACGCGGGCAGCGGATTCTTTATCGCACTAGCTTCTTTCTCTCCCGTTTGCGTTGCCCTCGTCAACACCCTCCTCTTTTTCGCGGGGCGCGACGGTAGATCCATTTCACCACGGCTAAATCAGTTCAATTTAAATGATTTGAAAGACTTGGCTGGGATTGGTGGCCGGTTTCTGCTCATAACGGTTCTAATGGCAATGACACTTTCGTCTGACAATTGGATCATCGCTCAGACTGTCTCTCTATCTGAGGTTACCAATTTTGCGATTCCCGCAAGAATCTTTGCAATGTTTGGCGTGATTACGGCAATACTTACCACTCCACTTTGGCCGCTGAATGCCGCGGCTCTCCAGAATGGTGATACCGCCTGGGTGCGTGCTATAACGAAAAGAATGGTTATCATCACCTCCCTTTCGGTGGGAGGGCTAGCGGTAATAGGGATTCTTCTAGGGAAGCAAGCGATAGGTTGGTGGCTGGGCTCTGCTGTCATACCGAGCAGTACACTTCTTTGCGGCCTAGGACTCATGGTTTTCGTCCAAGCCGTTGTGGCGCCACTCTTCATGGTTCAAAATGGGGGAGGCGTGCTGATGGCCCAGACCGTTGGTTATATTCTCTTCCTAATAGTTGTCCCCGTTAAGTGGTTCATCGCGACTCATATCGGTACTATGTGGATCCCTTTCGCGGGGGCAATATTCTACTGCGTCCTGGTCTGGCCAGCGGCCTTCATTGGTTACAGACAGACGCTATTGCGTGCTTCAAAAGATCACCTTCGGCAAATCGTGGAGACCCAATGAGTTGTGTTCGTGTACTTTATCTGGGTGCCAAGCCGATTGGATCGAGGGATGCAACTGGGCAGACTCTAGGCAGCATATACACGGGCCTGCCTCCGGAGTCGATACTGCAACTGGTAGACAACCCTGGCCAGCACGACCAATCGAATATTGTTGCCTTACCTAAAACGGTCGCGCCGGTAACGGGCGCTATCCATTGGACCTTGGCACGATTGCGTGCCTCCAGTCTTCCGGCCCCCGGAGTAGCTGCTGATGGACTGAATGCGGCCGTTCGCCGTGACCAGATCCCAGTCGGCGGGCGCTTGCGGCGCGAAGCCAAAGCAGCTTCGGACCTCAGCCCGGTGAGATTGCCGATCGATACCATTCGGGCCGTCTCGGAGTTCCGTCCAACCGTGATTCATTCCCTGTTAGGAAGTTGCAGAATGATGCGTTTGGCGCTCGAGCTCTCCAAACGATTTGACGTTCCAATAGTCCCGCACTTCATGGACAACTGGATGCTGTCGCTTTATCCCAATCGCGAGCTCTGTGGCTTGGCGCACACGAGGTCATTGCAGCTTTTACGTCGAGTGCTTGATAGAAGTCCCCTGTGCTTGACTATCGGCTCCGCTATGGCCTCCGATTTTAGTAGTCGAATGGGGATTGAATGTGTGGCCATAGGAAACAGCGTCGACCCCGCTGACTACTCACAGGTGGGGTGGCCTCGTGAGGTAGGAACGTCGGAGTCTAAGAAACTGGTCTACGTGGGCGGCTTACATCTTGGTAGGGCGGATGTCCTGATTCAGATAGCAAAGGTGATGCGCGAATCTTCTCTGAGCGATTGGACCTTGGTCGCACATACATCGGCGACTGACGCGGCACGTTATCTGGATAGAGACCTGCCGAGAAACTTGAAGTGGGGCGGGGAGATCGACGTCGACGACGTTCCGAGAAGACTTACCGAGGCTGACGCTTTATTGTTCGTCGAGTCAGAAGATTCTAATATCTCTGATTTCACGCGGTTGTCGGTGTCTACGAAGGTGCCGCAGTATCTCGCCGCCAACCGACCACTATTGATTGTTGGTCCCACCGGACAAGCAAGCGTCGAAGAGTTCCGGACTCATGGCGTTCGCGTTCGCGTGGCTCATTCCTCGGAGGGAAGTTCGCTGCGGCAATCTGTTCAGGGATTGAGTGACTGGGCCCGACCCGAGGTTTATTCGTTCGAGGCGCCTACCCTGCCCGAACAATACGACGTAAATTTCGTGCGTAACCGGTTTATTGAGGCCCTCGACTGTGCTGTTAGTAAATGTTCTGCGAGTTCGGCTTCCGGGACGGGGCTATGAAAGTTGCCTACTTCACCCCTAGCTCATTTCGGACAGTTAATGCGGGGGCGCTTAGGAACGTTGGTTTGGCTAGGGCGCTTGTCCTGGCCGGCCACGAGATCACGATCATTTGCAGTGACCATGTCCGGGATGAAATGTCGAACGAATGGGACGCAATTCTCGACGGCTCAAAGATCAGCGTGGTCCAAGGTGGCTCCCCGCGAGGAGAAGGTTCCCATGTCTTCGCTCGCTTGGTTCGGCTCCTGAATGGTCCAAGCTCGGATCTCAGGAGCAGACTTTCATCTATCTCCCCTGATTCCCTAATACTTTATAATGCTGCCCCCATTCCACTACTCCGTCTAGATCATTTTGCACGTCGCCATAAGCTGCCCTTTAGTCTCGACATCACCGAGTGGTTAAACTTGGCAGATCTTCCTGGTGGGAGGTTCGGCCCGCTGGCAATTTTACATGAGCTCACAATGCGTACCTTGGCTTGGCGACGGGGTCGTTACTTGGCCATATCGAACACTATGGCGGGTAAGTTAGGGAAGCGGGGGCTCCCCCCTTTAGTAGTTCCTCCGATCTTCGACATCAGTCCTAGCGACCTCGTTAGGCGAAGAGACCGCCGAACTCATCTGGTTGCCACTGGCACTGACCTTCGAGATCACGGCAAGGATGTCGGCGGTCTTTCATTGATCGTCGCTGCACTAGCCGAAGTGGACCCGGAGGGAAACAGGTTCCACTTGGACGTGGTAGGGGCGCATAGCGGTCAAACTGAAGCGTACCTCTGCGCACGGCTGAAAGCTGGCGCCTTCACGCTTCATGGTCGACTGAGCTGGGAGAAGACATTGTCTGCGGTTCATAGTGCGGACTTCAGTGTTGTTCTACGTAACCCGGCAGACAGAAGATCGAACTTGGGATTCCCGTCTAAAGTGCCGGAAAGCCTTCTCCTCGGCACTCCCATCCTTGGCAATTTATTCAGCGATCTATCCGAACATCTCGAGGATGGCATCAACGCGGTTGTTGTCAGTGAACCTACAAAGCAAGCTTTGGTTAGCGCGCTCCTTCGCCTGCCTGTCGAAATTGACAGAGAAGCAGTCCGTAAACAAGCTTTGGTCCGTTACACACCACGGGCTTGGAGTGCAACGGTATCCGAGTTTGTAATGGGGGAGCTATGAAAGCCATCATCTACGCGTCGAATATAAGAACCGGTGGTGCTATAGGCGGCGCCGCTAACCTCCTAGATACTCTTCCTGACTTCTACGAGACAACGCACATGTGTTGGGCACGCGAATGGTACGTCTATATTTCCGATGAGATCGCCAGTGAAATGAGCCGACTGGATGACCTGCGCGATCTCGGAGTAAGCATCGTTCAGCGTACTGACGCGGCAGATTTGCGCACCCTGCAGCGAAGAAGGAATGCTTGGGCGGACGTTCGGCTGGTTCTCCGGGGACCCGACTACGTCGGGCGGATGGCGAAACGGGAGATATTAGGGTTTGCAGATCGCTCGATTCTGACGCCTGTGCCCCAGCATCAACCTGCAGCCCGGCGCATCAAGGCTTCTGCTAGGAATGCCCTGAAGCGTGCGTTGCTGCCACGATACGACGCTTTTCTGACCCAGACCTCGAATATGGCGGAAGAATTGTCCGCTCGTGTCCCAGGTAAGCCTGTGTGGGTCTTCCCGAATTCTCCTGCCGATATTTTTCGTGCTCAAGATGTCATGCCTAGGATTGAGCGTACTCCTGCCCTCGAGAGCGGTCGCAGAATTATCCGATTGTTCTATCCGGCACGAGGCTATCCACACAAGAATCACCAAATAATTCCTCGCGTTGTGGAGGTACTCCGCTCGGCCTACAATGTGGAGCTTGAGGTTGTCTGTACTCTTCGATCCGATGAATTGACATCACTTGGGCTTCACGATGCGCCCGGTATCGTTCCGGTTGGCGCGCTCTCGCGCGCAGAGTGTTACGACCAATATTGCAAGAGCGACGGAGTGTTCTTCCCCAGTCTGAACGAAACCTCCTCTGTTACTCCTCTTGAGGGAATGGCTCTAGGACTTCCCGTGTTCGCCTCCGATCTCAACTTCATAACCGAAATCTCGGGAAATGCCCCGTATTACTTCGATCCTAGAGATCCCGTTTCCGCGGCGGCAGTGATTTCTGAATATTTTGCGAACCCATACGCTGATCTTGGTCGTCTTAGGGCTGGATTTGAATTTGTGCGTGGACTGCCTTCTCGCCGGGAAACGACGCGGGGCCATCTAGCGGCAATGAAATCTATGAGCACAGCGGAGGCGATTAACAATTCCGGGATTTATCTGCCCCTTAGGCAAAGTCGTCCATAGTGATTGAAACAGTGTGATCGTACGATCGGAACCACCCGCGGGCAGCCCTTCGGTGGGTCGGGAGCGCCAACCTAAGCGCGAGTGCGAAAGCGGGTGCCACGTCTCAGGGATACTACCAGGCGAGCGCTTGTCAATAGCGTCCTTGGACCACGATTTCCCAGTTACCTGGGCGGCAGCGATCCCATGGCTGGTCCCTGCTTGTGGGTGCATAAGGCAGGGTGTAGACGGCGATCAGGGGGCATCTGGCGTCCAAGTAGGCGTGACGGGCCACCTTAACCGGGTTATGCAACGGTGACGGAACGGCTGTCGGCACGACGTTCGGGCCAAGAACTCGAGCCGTGGCAAGAGACCCGACCTGCTACCTGACCAGTACGAATATCATCGTCACCCCACGAACCGCAAACTTTACCGGCGGCAAAGTGCAGCTGATCCTGACTTACGTCGCGTTCAACGCCCCAACAGCCTAGGGTTACCTTGAACACCGGTTAGCCACTTACGTTCCGAATTAGACAGCTTGGGCTTCTCTGAACCCGGCTTCACCGCGCTCCAATGCGCTGCGGGATCTTTGTCGAGAAGCCCAATCCGGGAGAAGACCGCAACCCCGATCCACGCAGCAGGGGAGTGGTCCCAAAACCCAGTCAGGTAGCTTAGGGCCGAAGCGGCAATGAAGCATCCAACAAGTATTTTTCCGCGGGGGTCCGCCCCTGTAGCCCGCTTGCCGAGAGAAGTCCACAAGACCGCAACGTAAACCAGAACACCGACGATCCCCATCCCGGTCCCGAGCTCCAGGATGAAGTTGTGCGCGCCGATCTGGTAGTAGTTACTGAGCTGGAACGCCCCCGCGCCAGATCCGAACCAAAAGTTATCTTCCGAGGCCCAAAAGTCGCGGGCGATGGGCCAAATGATAAGGCGGCCGGACCAGTCGCCCGTAGCTCGCCCAAACACGTTCTCAAACGCTAATGACGCCTGATCCACCGCACCCGTCGTGATGGCCGCGGCGGCAACAATGACTGCTCCAACAAGTAGACGCATGGGGGGTGTCTTGGCAGCCAAGCACATGAGTAGCCACGCCATCATCAAGCCAAGCCCGATAAGTGCGCCGCGAGTATCGGATAGGATAATACCCAGCACAATCGAAGCCCCGGCAGTAGCGAGCCAGAGTCGCGTCCCCTGAGTCCGGCGCTTGCTGCCCCACAACAAAGCGATCATGGCGAAGCCGGCAACGAACGCGTACCCGGCATAGTTGACATTCAGGCCAGCCAAGTCCAGGCGTCCGCCCTCAAGTGCCGTTACCTGCTTCGCGTTCTCGTGCCACACCCTATACACGAGCACAGCGCACCCGGCAAGGTAGCCAACGGCCACGGTTCGGAGTTGCTGGAGGGTTTGGATCACGTGGCGGGCGGCGACGAACATGACCAGCACAACAGCATAGTTCCTTGCAGCGCCTAGTGAAGCGTCGGGGAACTTTGACCACATAGAAGACGCCGCAGCGAACGCCACCAGCAGTGTGCCCAGCATGAATGGAGCGTCGAAACGGAAACGCCCCGGCCGGCTCAGAGCGACGGCTACGAGGGAAACGTACGGCCCATAGGTCACAGCGATCCCCGGGTCATAAACCGACAGCGCGGCGACCGTCGCCATTATGAACGTCGGCAGCCCTAACCTCAACGCAGCTGGCCGCGGTTCAAGAAGGAACTCATTCACAGATGGCTTGTCACTGCTCACGAATATGCTCTTGGTCCCCATAGTCACGACGCTGATTCTACCCGGCACATACTCCGGTTGACTGCCCTTACCCGGCGGCGACCGCGACCGGGGTGTTGCCGGCAATAATCCTCACAGCTCTAGCCTGGCATGACTTGGGCTGGGCGTCTGGGTGCACACCAAATAGTGGGAGTCGCTCCGCGTGATAGCGTGATTGGAAGCGCCGATTGTTCGCGACGTTCTGACAACTTCCGTCATTAGCGACGTACGGAACAATTCCTATGTGATCTAAAAACGAGTATCCGCCAGATTAGTGAGAAGGGAATAAGGCGCAACAGAAGCGGGTGTACTAGCCTCTATTGAAAGTAAGGGTGTCGTGACTCAGTTTTCCGTTCTAATGACAGACAGCCCTCAAGACGTCGAGCAATGGAGTGAAATATGGGGGAGATGGCCGGCCAGAGAGGTTTTTGCGCATCCTAATTACCTTCGCTTGTTTGAGTCGGAACGTGAGAAGGCCGCCTGCGCGCTTCTCACGTCCGCCAGTGGCACGGTGATTTACCCCTTCTTCCTGCGGATGGTCGATACGGACATATGCCCCAACATACGTGATCTCTCGAGCCCCTATGGCTATGGCGGCGCTGTCGTCATCGAGGGTACAGATAAGCCCGCCCTGGAAGAGGAGTTTTGGACTAACTTTGACGAATGGTGTGCACAGTCAAATGTAGTTTCAGAGTTCGTACGCTTCACTCTTTTTCCGGAATCGCTTCTGAGGTTTCCTGGCGAGGTTGAAGAGGGGCAGCAGAATGTTGTGCGCGCACTCGACATGTGCGCCGAAGAGATGTGGATGGATTTTGACCATAAAGTCCGTAAAAACGTAAAGAAAGCGCAACGTTCAGGTGTGACCGTTGATATTGATTATGACGGCAGCGACTTTGAGGGCTTTTACCGAATTTACCTAGAAACCATGGATCGCCGTTCCGCGTCCTCCAGGTACTATTTTGAGGAAAGGTTCTTTCACGAGATCCACCGGTCACTAGTCGGTCAGTTCATTTACTTCCACGCTCGACACGAGGGAAAGATTATCTCGACGGAATTGATACTTGTCTCAGAGCAAAGCGTGTATTCTTTTCTGGGTGGAACCTCAGAGGACGCCTTCGACAAAAGGCCGAACGATCTACTCAAATATGAGGCCATGCTGTGGGCCGCGAAGCAGGGCAAGAAGAATTTTGTGCTGGGCGGGGGATACGCCCCTGGGGATGGAATATTCAAATATAAACGAGCTTTTGCCCCGGATGGCTGTGTGCCGTTCCGCATAGGGCGCAGAGTCCTGAATCAACCCGTGTACGATGCGTTGGTTCGGGAGAAGTCCTCAGAAAACTCGAGCGACGTTCTCAAGGGCTACTTTCCTGCCTACAGAGCGTGAAGCTTTTCGTTGAACCCGAGAACCTGCGTGGCGAGGATTGCACTGAACCCGGCAAAGGGTTGCCCGACCTCGATAGGATTCAGTCGTGCACATATTGATCGTAAGTCAGTGGTTTGATCCAGAACCCACCTTCAAAGGGATGCTTTTCGCAAAGGAGCTGCAGCGCCAAGGTCATCGCGTGAGCGTGCTAACCGGTTTCCCGAATTATCCCGGAGGAAAGGTCTATCCTGGCTACCGTGTCAGGGCTTTTCAGCGCGAAACTATGGATGACATCTCAATACTGAGGGTCGCCCTTTATCCCAGCCATGATGGATCCGCTGCCAAGCGTGTCCTGAACTACCTCTCGTTCGCACTATCAGCGAGCATTGGCGCCCTGCTAGTAGAGCGGCCGGACGTGGCGTACGTCTATCATCCGCCAGCTACAGTTGCGTTGCCCGCGTTGGTACTCAAACTGCTACGCGGCGTCCCCTATCTCTATGACGTGCAGGACCTGTGGCCCGACACGCTTGCGGCCACGGGCATGGTCAAAAGTTCAGCCGCCCTTGCGCTGGTTGGCAAGGGCATGTCGGGCGTCTACCGCATGGCTTCGCGGATAGCAGTTCTTTCCCCTGGTTTTCGAACCGCGCTCGAGCGCAGAGGGATACCCGCTGGCCGCATGGACGTTATCGCTAACTGGGCCGATGAAGCCCAGATCCGAGTGACGTCGAACGTTAACTCGCCCAGTTCGCAGTGGCCTCTGGGGCTTAAAGGCAAATTCGTCGTCACATTCGCGGGAAATCTCGGCAAGGCCCAAGCTCTCGAAACTGTGTTGAATGCCGCTGAGCTGCTGAAGGACAGAGAGAATATTCGGTTTCTGCTCGTGGGCGAGGGGGTGGAGGCATCAGGTCTGGCTAAAGAAGCCAAGGCACGGGGGTTAGGGAACGTCTTCTTTGTCCCTCGTCAGCCCATAAGTGAAATAGGTGAGTTTTTAGCGCGCTCAGATGCACTACTCGTGCATCTTCGGGATGATCCTCTTTTTGAGATTACAATTCCCTCAAAGACACAGGCGTATTTGATGGCTGGGCGGCCCATCCTGATGGGCGTTAAAGGTGACGCTGCGACGTTAGTCGCGGAGGCAGGGGCTGGACTGGCATTTGAACCCGAGAATCCGGCCCAACTGGCTAATGCAGTTATCAAACTCCAGTCCTATAGCCCTACTCAGCGCCAGGCGATGGGAGCAGCGGCGGCGAAATACTACTCGGAAAAGCTGGCGCTCAACGTGGGTGCTAGACGGTTCGGTAGGGCATTGTTTATCGCCAGTCTCTCCAAGCCGAGGGTATTCGGCCCGAAACGGGCAGCCGACGTAGTCATCTCTGCGCTAGCGTTGGCCGCCCTGGCTGCTCCTATGAGCGTCGTGGGTATCTTGATCCGCAAGAAACTGGGGTCACCTGTGGTCTTTCGACAGATGCGTCCCGGCCGAGACGGAGAATTGTTCGAGATGTACAAGTTCAGGACGATGACCGACGAGAGAGACCTTGATGGGGAGCTCTTACCGGATGCTCAGCGGCTGACGAGGTTTGGATCGTTACTTAGATCGACGAGCATTGATGAACTGCCTGAACTATGGAACGTGCTTAAGGGGGACATGTCACTTGTGGGCCCGCGCCCCCTTCTGCCCCGGTACTCGAAATATTTCACAGAGGAAGAAGGCCTACGGTCGGTAGTCCGACCGGGTATCACTGGGTGGGCTCAAATCAATGGCCGAAATACTGCATCTTGGGATGACCGACTTGCGCGCGATGTCTACTATGTCAAGTCATGCTCGTTGCGTCTCGATGCCAAGATTCTCTTACTGACAGCCGCAAAGGTTTTCCGCCGTAACGGCGTCGTCGTTGACCCTGAATCCCTAATGCAGAACCTGGACGACGAGCGACATGCAAGGGGGGCCCTCTGATGTCCGTAATTGTCCGAGACATGATCGAAGCTGATGTCCCATTGGTTTCCCGACTGATCCTCCTCTCATTCGATACAGCGCTACGACCGTACATGACGTACACGCAGCACGGCGTAGGAGCGTTCCTATCTGTGCATACAAAATATCCAGAGGCGGACCCAGAGCGGCGTCTGCTGGTAGCCACTGACCAATTCAATCCTTATGGCGTTGTGGGCTACGCGGAGTTCCGAGTCGGCAAAGATGATGTCGGATTTTTGTCCTATATCTGTGTTGCTGAGTCTGCGCGTGGGCGAGGGGTTGCCTCCGCCCTCGTTCGTTCGTTCATTCATGAACGTCCACAATTGCTGGAGTTGCAACTGGATGTATTTCAGGACAATGCTCCCGCTCTGTCTTTTTATCAAAAACTCGGCTTCCGCCCTATCAATAGGGTTAAATGGGTTACGCGGCCCATGCCTCGTGCTGTCGGGACCGCTCGAATCGTATCGCTACACGCAGCTGTAGCTAGTCTTACGGCCTACGGGTTTTGTGAACTGGAAGTAATAAATGGGACAGCGTCTACCAAGGTTGGGCTGATAGGCCAGAAGGTTGTGCGGTGCTTTTCCGTCGAGACCTTTGATAACGATGAGCTGCTAGGTGGGCTGAGAGGGCTCTTTCCTGACGCCGACACTGTCTTGGCAATACTGCCGGCCACCGGCGTGGGGAACGTGCTTTCGGACCATGAGATCATCCAGAGATCAGACCGTATGAAACTCAGCCTTCCGGGCCGCCCTCCACGATAAAGGAATCAGATGTCACGTCGTATAGCGAAGACTGCAGTTGACCCCTCTAATTTTTTCGAGCCGGCGTTGTTCTACCGGTCTGCAAGGGAGGGCATGCATGACTTCCTGGCGAACGTCCTTCCGGATCCCCAGGACGCAGTCTTACTGCCGGCCTTCATTGGATGGTCGCCCAATGAGGGAAGCGGCGTCTTTGACCCGGTCGCCCAGATGGGAAAACAATTTGGGTTTTATGACCTCAACCCGGACCTTTCTGTCGATTTGGACGACCTGGAGCGAAGGCTGGCTTCAGGCGGATATCGGGCGCTCGTCGTTATCCACTATTTTGGGCGGACCGACCCTGCGCTCTCGAGCATCAGCGAACTTGCACAGCGCTTCGGTGTACTACTCGTCGAGGACCTAGCGCACGGATTCTTTAGCTCCGCTCGGGGGAGCCAGGCGGGGTCCTACGGCCAAGTCCGGCTGTATTCCCTGCACAAGATGTTTCCATTTACAGAGGGTGGACTCGTAACATATTCGAGCCCGGCACTCCTTGGCGGTCAAAAATCGACCAAGAGTGAACTCGCCGTAGATGTAATGTCTTACAACTGGGATGCGATTAGTGCGACTAGGCGAGCCAACTTCGAGGAGATAACTAAGCGACTCGCGGCCCTCTCAGGATTGGGCCGACAGTTTAAGCTCCTCTGGCCCGAACTGAACGCTTCGGACGTTCCGCAGACGCTTCCAGTCCGCGTACTCAGCAATGCTCGCGACCAAATCTACAAACAAATGAATGAAGAGGGGTTCGGCATGGTCAGTCTTTACCACACATTGATTGATCATGTTCGAAGTGATTTTGGCTCGATGATGGACTTATCTCAGCACATTATTAATTTTCCTGTTCACCAAGATGTAGAGCCAGACGTATTGGACTCTCTCGTCTCTTCGTTCCAGTCACACTTGGAGGAAGCGACGATATAGTGTTTTTCCCGAGAATCTTCCGCTCGAAGGCGCAAGAGAGGGACTGCTGAAGGTTTAGTTGACAGCTGGGGTTGATAATTTCTTACGCGGCTGAGGCCGCGTTTTTTATTGTCTCAAACTCGATGGGTGTCAGCCGGCCGAGGGCGCGTTGACGGCGTTT